>NZ_JAKKRY010000005.1:0-360936 GCF_025653795.1 Shewanella sp. SM73 | reverse complement strand
GACGAACCGCTGGTGTTCGGGTTGTCATGCCAATGGCATTGCCCGGTAGCTACGTTCGGAATCGATAACCGCTGAAAGCATCTAAGCGGGAAGCGAGCCCTAAGATGAGTCATCCCTAGGAATTTAATTCCTCTAAAGAGCCGTTCGAGACTAGGACGTTGATAGGCATGGTGTGTAAGCGTTGTGAGGCGTTGAGCTAACATGTACTAATGACTCGAGAGGCTTAACCATACAACCCAGATGGGTTTTACAAAGAAGCCTTAGACAGAATATMRACACTTAATGAAGTGTGRACTCAAACAAAGCAAATCAGCTTTYCRAATTATTATTAACGTGRKCCAGAGATGGACACGGTAATAAACAGAATTTGCTTGGTGACAATAGCCTTGTGGAACCACCTGATCCCATCCCGAACTCAGAAGTGAAACGCAAACGCGCCGATGGTAGTGTGGGGTCTCCCCATGTGAGAGTAGGTCATCGCCAAGCGCCTAATTATCTCATTGAGATGTAACCAAGCCAGCTGAATAAGCTGGCTTTTTTGCGTCTGTAATTTGTTAAATACAGCCTAGTGTCTATTTAATTCGTCAGTTTCCCTCCTATTTTTCTCTCGATAATCCCTTTTTTACCTTCCACGACACGAATAATTTGCACCATTTGGCTTTATATCAATTCTATTAATATCCGCTACAACTGTTCTATCAGATTCAGTTCCGGAGAATAAGGCGGCAGTTTTATCTCAGATGATAAAATCTTCTGCCATCTTTGTTTGATGCCCCCGCACAGTCCATCATGATCGCGGTATAGCGGCTAAAGAACGTAGCCACATAAATTAAGGCGAGGTGCCACTGTATATGCAAAAGGCGCTATGATGGCTTTGGATGGCGAGTAAGGGTGGTTATTTAGGATAGCCCTGATGAAACAAGCGATAAATATTGGCTTTTTAAAATGTGATACCAAACTCAGACTGAGTGAATGTTAGCAACGTTCTTTCCCATCAACTGATCACCTTATGAAGATAAGTTTTGCTGATGTACGAAGGCGTTAAGACACAATGGACAAACGAGCGTTTCGTATAAGCAATGATGGGAATTGGTATTGTGTGGTTTTCACGTATACACTTTTTTACATTCCCCATCTAGCATCAGCTTTTAGGTTGAAATTTCAATGGAATTGCGTGGCTTATTGAGGTTATTGTCGCTATTGCTGTGTATGCCATTACTGGTGAATGCTGATCGTTTCATGGTGTCTAGTGCTAAACTTGCGGATCAAGATGTTAGCGTCAAGTCTGCTGTGATAGTCCGTTATTGCGTTGATCCTGATTGGTTGCCCTATGAAGGAATACGAGAAGGTAAGCATCTGGGGATTTCATCGGACTATATTCGTCATGTTGAGTCACATTCTTCCCTTAAGTTTCAGCTAGTGCCGACATCTTCTTGGACCGAAACTTTATCTTTGTTGCAAAGTGGTCAGTGCGATTTAACCCCTATGTTGAATAAAACGCTAATACGCGAAACTTATCTGCACTTCAGTGATGTCTATTTCCGCTCACCAAATGTGCTCGTTTCACTTAAAGAACAGCCTTTTCTGCAAGGATTGGAGAATATCAATACGCGTATTTTAGCCGTGCCAAAAGGTTATCGTTTAGCCGAGTATATTCAGCATTATTATCCTCAGATAGAAATGCTTACTGTTGCCAGTGAACCTGCGGGATTGCAGTCGGTTCTGGATAAACGTGCAGATCTGTTTGTTGGGTCAATGTTTTCGGTTAATGCTTACATTCAACAAATGGGATTTGATCATTTAAAAATTGCGGGTTGGGGCGGGCCGGAAGATGAGTTACGGATGGGGGTCGCTTATGGTCAAGAGTCCTTGTTACCTGTGATAAATAAAGCCTTAAACACTGTGAGTGAGCAAGAGCGGATCACGATTTATCAGAAGTGGAATAATGTGACTGTGATAGATGAGACTAACTATTCGCTTGTGTATCAAATTATCTGCGCGACGTGTCTGTTGCTCCTAATGTTGGGGGCGAGAACTTACTTTATGAGTCAATATAATCGAAGATTAACCGATAAGAATAAGCAGTTGGAAACTTTACGCGAACAGCTTGAAGCGTCAAATGCCGAACTCGAATTTTTATCTACCCACGACCCCTTAACTAAATTGTATAACCGACATTACTTTAATCGCTTTTTTATTAATAACGAGCAGCATGATAAATCCGCTGGGGCAGGCATGTGTCTTGTAATGATTGATATCGACTACTTTAAAGAGATTAATGACACGCTAGGGCATAACGTCGGTGATCGGATCCTTGAGCAAGTGTCACAGGTATTACAGCACTGTGTGCGTGATTCTGATGTGGTCGCACGTTGGGGTGGCGAAGAATTTGTGATCCTCTGTCAACAGTCATCATTGCCATTAGTTGAAAGCTTGTGTGTGCGGATTGCGCAGAGGATTAACAATTATCAATTTACTGACAATGTTCACTTAACTTGTAGTTTTGGTATCGCTAAGCTCGCAGAAAACGAACCTATACAATTGTGTTTTGAGCGGGCAGATCGAGCCCTTTATCGTGCTAAAGCACAAGGGCGCAATCAAATGTGCATCGACACGTAAGGGGTTACTCAAGACTGATTTGTGGTTATTTGGGTAAAAGACTGCGATTGAAGTGAGTCGCGGATGTCATCTCTATTTTGGAGATAGGTATAACATGATTGTTCTAGCATCCATGCTTGCAGGTTAATGTTTGATGTTTGTACTGACGATATGATAGAAATCCCTTGAAAATCGCTTTATCCCATTAAAATGAGGTTTATTTAAGGTTTTTTATTGATTGAGTGAAAAATAAGCTAAAGTGTTTTACTTATCTGTTTTAGTTCGTGTTTATGGCTATTTACCTAAATTATTACGCGACTTTATCGTGAAAAAGTACTCTAGCCATTTGCGCCGAGCAGGGTTCCAATTTACAATATGCGCCTAAAATAATCTGATGTGCGGTGTGTCGGTGTTTGTCGCATACTCCGTCTACTTCTTAAACTACTCATTAAAGTTGAATCATGACCGAATTATCCAAATACAGAAACATTGGTATCTTCGCTCACGTTGACGCGGGTAAAACCACGACCACCGAGCGTATCCTTAAGTTAACAGGAAGAATCCATAAAGCCGGTGAGACTCACGATGGCGAATCTACCACTGACTTCATGGTACAGGAAGCTGAGCGCGGTATTACTATTCAGTCTGCTGCTGTAAGTTGCTTCTGGAGAGATCACCGTTTCAACGTTATCGACACTCCAGGACACGTTGACTTCACCGTTGAAGTTTATCGTTCTCTGAAAGTGCTTGATGGCGGTATCGGTGTATTCTGTGGTTCAGGCGGTGTTGAGCCTCAATCAGAAACTAACTGGCGCTATGCGAACGAATCTGAAGTTGCGCGTATTATCTTCGTAAACAAGTTAGACCGTATGGGTGCTGACTTCTTACGCGTAGTTAAGCAAACTAAAGACGTATTAGCTGCTACTCCACTGGTTATGGTTCTGCCAATCGGTGTTGAAGACGAATTCACTGGTGTTGTTGATCTGTTATCTCGTAAAGCATACGTGTGGGATGAGTCTGGTTTACCAGAAAACTTTAATATCCAAGATGTACCTGCTGACATGGTTGACATGGTTGAAGAATACCGTGAAATGCTGATCGAAACTGCCGTTGAGCAAGACGATGCTGTGATGGAAGCGTACATGGAAGGCGAAGAGCCATCTATCGAAGATATCAAGCGTTGTATCCGCAAAGGTACTCGTACTATGGCTTTCTTCCCAACATACTGTGGTTCTGCGTTCAAGAACAAAGGTATGCAACTGGTTCTTGATGCTGTTGTTGATTATTTACCAGCACCAGACGAAGTTGAACCACAGCCATTAACTGACGAAGAAGGCAACGAAACTGGCGAATTCGCTATCGTTTCTGCTGATGAGCCATTAAAAGCGTTAGCGTTCAAAATCATGGATGACCGTTTCGGTGCCCTGACTTTCGTACGTATCTACTCAGGCCGTCTGAAGAAGGGTGATACCATCCTGAACAGCGCGACTGGCAAGACTGAACGTATCGGCCGTATGTGTGAAATGCTAGCTGATGACCGTATTGAAATTGAATCTGCTCAAGCTGGCGACATTATCGCTATCGTGGGTATGAAGAACGTTCAAACTGGTCACACTTTATGTGACGTGAAACACCCAGTTACCTTAGAAGCTATGGTGTTCCCAGAGCCAGTTATCTCTATCGCAGTAGCGCCAAAAGATAAAGGCGGTTCTGAGAAAATGGGTATCGCAATCGGTAAGATGATCGCTGAAGATCCATCATTCCGCGTAGAAACTGACGAAGATTCAGGTGAAACCATCCTTAAAGGTATGGGCGAACTTCACTTAGATATCAAAGTAGACATTCTGAAGCGTACTTATGGTGTTGAATTGATCGTAGGTGAGCCACAAGTTGCTTACCGTGAAACCATTACTCAAATGGTTGAAGATCAATATACTCACAAGAAACAATCAGGTGGTTCTGGTCAATTCGGTAAGATCGAATATATCATCCGCCCAGGTGAGCCAAACACTGGTTTCGTGTTCAAATCTTCAGTTGTTGGTGGTAGCGTTCCGAAGGAATTCTGGCCAGCAGTTGAGAAAGGTTTCGCGAGCATGATGAACACAGGTACTATCGCTGGCTTCCCAGTGTTAGACGTTGAGTTCGAATTAACTGACGGTGCATTCCACGCAGTTGACTCATCAGCAATCGCGTTCGAAATCGCTGCTAAAGGCGCTTTCCGTCAGTCTATCGCTAAAGCTAAACCACAACTTCTTGAGCCAATCATGAAAGTTGACGTGTTCAGCCCTGATGACAACGTGGGTGATGTGATCGGTGACTTAAACCGTCGTCGCGGCATGATCAAAGACCAAGTTGCTGGTGTAACAGGTGTTCGCGTTAAAGCTGACGTACCGTTATCAGAAATGTTCGGTTATATCGGTACTTTACGTACAATGACTTCTGGTCGTGGTCAGTTCTCTATGGAGTTCTCACACTACAGCCAATGTCCAGCTAGCGTAGCTGAGAAAGTTGTTGCTCAAGTTAAAGAACGTAAGGCTGCTGAAGCTAAGAAGTAATTCTTAACTTACCTTAAAAACCGCTGTCGGCCTCTAGGCTCGCAGCGGTTTTTTTATGGGAGAGATCCAACTGTAATCACCCGCTACGGCTGACGAAGTTTCGTATCCCGTTGTTTAAAATAATGTGATTGGTATTAGTTCTTGCTTTATCTTCTCAGCGTTCAGTTTTTTGTTTACTCAATTCAAGCAAGGCCTTGGCCGCCGGTGTTAAAGGTAAACTTTGGCGCCAAATAAGCGCCAGATCCCATGTCATTGCGGGCTGCATAGGTTTAAAGACCAGTTTGCTGGTGCTTAATCGATTGCAGATAGGCTCAGGTAAAATAGCGACGCCCATATCGGCTTCGACCATGGCGGCGAGGAAATCCCACTGGCCGCTGCGAAAGGCAATATTGAGTTGAACACCTGCTTTGCGACTGAGGCGATTAATCAGTTTAGCGAGGGAGAAGTCTTCGTTATAGAGGATAAAAGGATAGGGCTGGAAGTCCTGCCATTTTAAGTGGTCTTTCTCGGCTAAGGGATGTCCTTCAGGCAGGCATGCGAGTAAAGGGTACTTAGTCAGGGGTTGGTTGACGAGTTCTGTCTCATGGGTCGTGGGGAGCGCGGTAAAGGCGATATCGAGACTGTTATTGAGCAATGCTTGTTCGCAGCCGAATCCACCGTACTCATACATGTGTAGTTCAACTCCCGGATAACGCTTACGATAGCTAGTGAGCAAACCAATAATAAGACTGCTCATCATAGGACATACACCCAGTCGCAACCGCCCCGATTTAAGACCGCTAAGGTTACTCATGTCCTCCTGCAGTCTATGCCATTGGCCGAGGATTTCCCGTGCACTGTGCTCAAAGAGCTGACCAGCTTGAGTTAACTCAACCTTTTGGTTATTCCGGATCAGCAAGGTTTCACCAAGGCTTTCTTCAAGTCTCTGGATTATTTTGCTTAGTGTCGGCTGGGTGATAAAACATTTCTGCGCGGCGCGGGTAAAGTTTTCAGTTTCCACTAAGGTCAGAAAACACTGTAAGGTCTTGATTGGGATGTTCATGCTCAAATGGAATCCATATTATGGAATTTATTCATTTTACTAATGATAGCCTAAGTATTACTTTGACCTTGTTAACAAAACAGGGGAATACCGATGAAATCAAGTTCAAGTCTGTGGGTAGGTGCTTTGTGGCAGGCGGCTATGCCTGTGGCAAAAGATGTGCAAAACGCTAAAGCGGCGCAAGTAACTAAAACGGCTCCAGCGGGTGATTTGCATAAAGCAAAACAACAAGTAAACCCAGCCTAGGCTGGGTTTTTACTTTTCTGCGTTTTAGATTCTGCTCTTATTTTCATTTCCCTCGATTCTCACTTTGCCTTTTTAACTTCTGCTCAATCCCTTCCTTGGTGAAAGTACTGTTCAGCAACGGACGCTGAACCAGCGATAGACGTTTAGTCTTATATTTACTTGAATACTTATTACTGGCTCTAAGCTAACTCATTAGGATTGGATGCTTAAATAGCAAAAAAGCCACCCTAATCAATTCGGGTGGCTTGGCTTTGCAGGGGATGGAGATTTACTTGCCGGAGAATTGATTCTCGACGAGTGGTTGCTTGTTTTCGGCCTGAGCGACATGGCATTGAGTACAGGCATAGTTATGTCCGTTAACTGTGCCTTTATCATCAATCACGTGGGACTTAGCTACTGGTGTGGCTTTCATGCGTTTTGCCTTGTCCCAACTATGGCAGCTTAAACAGCCATTTTTATCTAAGGTGATCTTGTAATCGTCCTTATGTGGGATGAGCGGGGGTTGCTCGCTAAAACTGCGCTCAATGGCGGAGCCGCGACTAGGATAAATCGCCATAGCATCGGCTGGGCGAATGTCGGTGATCGCCATGTTTCCTGCGAGGGATTGAATATTAACTGGTGCTACGTTGGTGTCGGTTTGCTGGCCTGAACAGCCGGTAATGGCGACGAGTAACGCAGTTAAGGTGAGTATTTTTCTCATTGGTTATTCTCCGCCTTGAAGACTTTCACTGGGCATTTTTTAAAGTCAGTTTCTTTTGACAGGGGATCGGTTGCATCCAATATCAGTTTGTTGACTAACTGGCGCGCATCGAAGAAAGGCATAAATACTACGCCGCGTGGCGGTTTGTTACGGCCTTTGGTTTCAACTCGGGTTTTCACTTCACCGCGCGGTGAGGCCACTATGACTTCGTCACCACGTTGTACGCCGCGAGCTTTCGCATCTTCTGGATGCATGAAAATCTGCGCGTCGGGGTAGGCACGGTAAAGCTCTGGTACGCGGGCTGTCATCGAGCCTGTGTGCCAATGTTCCAGCACGCGGCCAGTCGACATCCACAAATCGTATTCTTCATTCGGCTCTTCGGCGGCGGGTTCATAGGGCAGGGCGAAAATCACCGCTTTGCCATCTGGCTTGCCATAGAATTTAAAGCCTTCACCCGCTTTGACATAAGGATCGCTCCCCTCAACGAAACGGCGCAGCGTTTCTTTGCCATTAACGACTGGCCAGCGTAGGCCGCGGGTTTCGTGGTAACGGTCAAAGTCGGCTAAATCGTGGCCATGGCCACGACCGAAAGCTGCATATTCTTCGAAAATACCTTTTTGCAGGTAGAAACCGAAGTGTTCGCTCTCATCGTTTAATTCGGCTTTGCAATCGGAAGTTGGGAACTTGTCGATCACGCCATTGGCAAATAGCACTTCATATAAGGTTTTATCCGCGTATTCCGGTTGTTTGGCTATCAGTTCGGCTGGCCAGACTTCGGAGACTTTGAATCGTTTCGAAAATTCGACTAGTTGCCACAGATCTGAGGTTGCGCCTTCTGGGGCTTTTACTTGCTGATGCCACATATGAGTACGGCGCTCGGCATTGCCGTAAGCTCCTTCTTTTTCAACCCACATTGCCGTTGGCAAAATTAAATCTGCCGCCATAGCTGTGATGGTTGGGTAGGGATCTGAAACTACGATAAAGTTTTCTGGATTACGGAAACCTGGATAGATTTCATCGTTGATGTTGGGGCCTGCCTGCATATTATTGGTACACATTGTCCAGTAGCAGTTGAGCTTGCCATCTTTGAGCATTCGGCTCTGGAGTACGGCATGGTAGCCAGGTTTGGCGGGAATTGTCCCTTCTGGCACTTGCCATAGCTTTTCGGTAATGGCGCGGTGCTTGTCGTTAGTGACTTCCATATCGGCGGGTAAACGGTGGGCGAAAGTACCGACTTCACGGGCAGTCCCGCAAGCCGAAGGTTGACCTGTTAATGAAAAAGGACTGTTACCCGGTGTGGCAATTTTGCCCGTGAGCAAATGGATGTTGTAAAGCATGTTGTTCGCCCACACGCCGCGAACGTGTTGGTTAATGCCCATGGTCCACAGACTCATGACTTTAACGTTAGGGTCGGCATAGGCTTTGGCTAAAATCTCCAGCTTCTCTGGCTCGACGCCACTCATCTTGGCGGCATATTCCAGCGTATAAGTGCTGACAAACTTGGCATACTCGTCAAAGCTAATGGGCGTGGATTTACCATTGCCTGGATTTTTAGCTTTTTTCTCTAATGGATGTTCTGGACGCAGGCCATAGCCTATATCGTCAACGCCTAAGGCAAACTTAGTGTGTTTGGTAACAAAGTCGGTATTAACTGCTTTATTTTCAATAATGTAATTGGCGATATAGTTGAGGATCACTAAGTCCGACTGTGGGCGGAACACCATAGGGTTATCGGCTAAATCGAAGCTGCGGTTCTCAAAGGTCGACAGCACATGCACTCGGCACGTTGGACTGCTTAAACGTCTATCGGATATTCTTGCCCACAGAATTGGGTGCATCTCCGCCATGTTTGCGCCCCAGAGCACAAACTGATCGGCGGCTTCTAAATCGTCATAACAACCCATGGGCTCATCGATACCGAAGGTGCGCATAAAGCCGCCTACGGCTGAGGCCATGCAGTGGCGCGCATTAGGATCTATATTGTTGGTAAGGAAGCCTGCTTTATGAAGTTTAGAGGCGGCATAACCTTCCCAAATAGTCCATTGACCAGAGCCAAACATACCTACCGACGTCGGGCCTTTGGTGGCGAGACTGTGTTTCCATTTCGCGGCCATAGTATCGAAGGCCACATCCCAGCTGACTGGGGTGAACTCACCTTCTTTATGGTATTTGCCGTCTTTCATCCGCAGCAATGGCGTGGTTAATCTGTCCTTGCCGTACATGATTTTTGATAGGAAATAACCTTTAATACAGTTAAGGCCACGGTTGACTGGACTTTCAGGATCGCCCTTAGTGGCGACCACTTTGCCCGCTTGGGTGCCCACTAATACGCTACACCCCACACCGCAGAAACGGCAGGGAGCTTTATCCCACTTGATACTGTCAGCTTGTTCGGCGGCTTCGACCATCTTAATGGGAAGTGTGACGCCAACGGCCGTCGCAGCGGCAACCGCTGCGTTGGCCTTGAGAAACTCGCGGCGGCTTATGCTCATAATATTTCCTCACTCTCTTGTACTAAGGGTTCTACTTGGTGGTAAATCAAGCTGGCAGATAACACGCCGGACAGGGCATTGATGGCTTCAATATTGTCAAGAATCGCTCTTTGGCTACTCCCTTCTAGGGTAACGACCAATTTTCCTTCGGGTGTAATTGCATGAATATCAGTACCCACTAATGCGCGGATATTGGCTTCAACCTGCTGTAAGGTTTTAGGCGTGGCATGCACCACAAGGCTGGTGACGTGGTATTCCTGACTCATATTGGATGACCTGTAGTAGCGTAAACTCGGTTACTTAAGATTAAAAAGGAGGGTAACCGAGTGCTGATACTGGCGAGTCTAGACCTGATAAAAAATGTGGGTATACCTCACAAGAGGTATTGAAAGCGATAGTCGATCCGGATCAAAGTTTTGCGAGTGATCTAACTCCCAGTTTGATATTTAAGCGGTTAGCACTGTCCTCACTAGGACATAGTGAGGAGTACATTTATGGAGAATACTATTGTGCATATCTGGAACCCGTGAACATTAACGGAAGCACAAGTGTGTAGATGGGAATCCAATACTTTTTTACCAATTACAGGTGTATATAAAATTTCTGGGTAAGAGCAATAGCTGACGTGCATGCTTGCGAAATCCTGCGATAGAACATATTTAGAAACAATTAGTTATATTCACATTGTTTAGTATGCATAGACGTTAATATCCCGTCAGCTCCATATAACCCGTACCTGTATGGCTGCCAGAGAGTTGCACTGGGCCTTCCCAGTAGGGCGTTGATAATGGCATAGCGCTATTGGGATTGAGCGGGGTGATAGTGAGATCGATATTTTCGCTGGGGATTTTGGCTTGCCAGCTAACGGGATAGTCGCCATTGACTGTGTGTTGCCATTTAAGAGGCGTTATCTGAATGTCATTGGGATTGTCAGTGGAATTGATGTTGCGCCCAGTGCCATCGGCAAACATTCTTCTGGCGCTATAAAATGCTGAGATAGGTGCATTCTTTGCGGACTCTGCCGGAGACTGATCCCGTAGCTGAAACAACATTAGCGTCGAGCCATCATTTAACCTCAGCGCGAACCAATCCCAGCCCTGTTGCGTTTTAGTGAGAAATTGCGAGCTCCATTCCCTGTCGAGCCAACCTTGGCCTGTGACTCGTTCCACTTTGCCATAGCGGTTGATTTCACCTGAAATTTCAATAAAGGGCTGGCTGTAATAGTAAGAGGCCACTTGGCCGTCGCGGCTTTTAAGGCTATAGCCGTTAACGCCTTGGTATTGCAGTGGCGCTTGGCTATTAAGCTGAAGTCGATAGCTAAAATCAGGATTCTCCACCGTTAAGGTCGCGGGAAAGAGTGCATTGGTTTCGCTCTGCCAGTGCCAGTTATCGAGGCGGATTTGATAAGGATCTAATTTTACCTCGGCAAACTCGCTATGACGGCGCGACCACTTTTCGTGAGCCAGATGAGTTTGACTCGAGGTTAATGCGCTGTGGGCCAAGTAAAGCTGCTGAGTCTCCCACGTGGATTCATTTTTAGCTATCACATCTGTTCCTTGCGGAACTGTTGTTTGTGGAGCGATTGTTTGCAGAGTTGTGGGTTTCAGGGCGACTCTAAACTGCGTCCACTGGGCGCCGAGTTGCTCACCTTTCTCTGTGGTCAAATTCGCGGTTAGATACCACCATTCTTGGCGAAAACTGTTATGTGCTAAGTGATCCCGCGGAAATTCAAATCTATAGCCGGGAACAACAGGCGTAAAAGCTAAATCATCTTGATTAGTCGAGGTTTTCCCCACCACATTGGCCATGGATTTGGACTGAGTGTTTTGCGTCGATGGCGTTTTATCACAGCCGCCGATAAGCATTAACCCAATTACTGCCCATACAATACTGAGTGTTTTCATCACAGTGTCTCCTGCTGCAGACTGGCGACCAGTGGCTTGCGGGTTTGCCAATACAGCGGTAAGAGTACGGCTAAGGTGCAGGTGGTTAAGGCAATCAGTATTGCATGGCCGTAAGCTTGCCAATCCCAAATCATTTTTATCGTCCAGCCAAAGGCTTGCAAGGTGATCTTATTAATAAGTAGGTAACCTAATAGCGCGCCCGTTGGCATAGCGAGCAGGCAAGTGATCAGTACCACAATCAACATTTGCATAAACACCATACCGCGCAGAGCATTACGACTGACGCCGAGGGAATACAGTCGTGCCAGTGGCGCTTGCCTTGCCTGAGTCAACATTAAGCAGGCACTAAAGAGGCCAATTGCGGCGACAATCAAGGTTAAACTATTCAGCACTAAGGTAATGGAAAAAGTGCGTTTAAACATAGCGATAGCTTGGGTTTTAATCTTAGTTTGGCTGTAGATTTGCGCTTGGGATAAACCTAGCTCAGTCGCCAGTTGGACTTGTAGTTGATCCAGTTCTGCTTCACTTATCCTACTGCCTTGCTCTTTACCGCGAAAACTTGCCGCTAAACTCACCGGCAGTACAGGTAACTGGGCCCGTTGCCAAAGTGGCTGGCTGATAATGACCTCGTTTCGGGTATTGCCGTGGTCATAATAAATGCCGCCAATAATGGCTTTGCTGTTACCTGTTTTCTCAAGCACATCCAATGACACAGTATCACCAAGCTGTAATTGGTATTTGATGGCTAGAGGTTCGCTCACCAATACAACGGGTGCATTAAAGTAGGATTGCCACAATGTGGGCAGGCTTTCCTTAAGCGCACTGGTGTGCCGAGTCGAAAATTCATCGCGGCTGAGTAGGCTCACCGGAATCGTCTGCTCGCTCGGATTATCCGTTGAAACTGGCAGTGAAAGCTGGGCTTCAATCTGCCACTGCTGATAAAGACCGCTGACTCTTGGATCGTGCATCAATTGGGTTTGAATAGTGTCGATACGCTGGCTTGGTGGGCGGATATAGAGATCGGCATGCAAGCGAGTTTCTAGCCAAGATCGCAGGGTTTGTTCGAAGCTTCCAACGAGGGTGTTCATCGACACATTGGCACTGAGCGCCAGTAAGATCGCCATCATTGCAAGGGAAAGCGGTGCAATAAGCTCACGGGTTTCGGCGAGCAGATATTGCCATAATCCAGGACGCGCCAAGGGCATTAACGCACTGACGCCCCAATGCAATAATTGTGGTAACAATAAGGGAATAGCGATAGCGACGATACCGAGCAACACTAAGCTGATGTTATAGCTTTGGCTGAAGGGAAACAGCAATGCCGCTAAGGTCAATAAGCCACAGGCTAAGGCAAATTGAATGCTATGGGTTTTGCGGTGTGCCTGCATTTGCTGATAACGATTCGCCCCTTGTGCCAATGCTTGGCGCGTAAGATCTAAATACAAGGGCAAGCAAGCGGCGAGCGCGGCAATTAAAGTGAGGGCAATTGCCTCAAAAAGCCAAGTCCATTGCCAAATACCGGGGAGTAAGTGGGCGCCATACATTTGCTCTAAGGTCATGGCGACCATAGGTTGCAGCCAGTGGCTGAGTTGCAAACCACTGATAAAGCCCAGACTTGAGCCTATGACAACTAACAAAATTAATTCGAACATCAGTGCCGTCATCAAGGCGCGGCGCTCTATTCCCTGTTGTAATAACTGCACTAACAGTTTTTGCCGTTTCATTAGGCTGTAGCGCACACCGTTATAGGCGATAAAGAGGCCGACAACGAAGGCTAACATGCTCATAGCATTAAGATTAAGGTGAAAACTGCGGGTCAGCGCTATCAGCGCTTGGCCTTGATCTTGCTGGCTAAAGCTGGCCTTTTGCGGCGTAATCCCTAAAGCGTCGAGTTGGGATTTTAGTTTAGGTAGGTTTTCTCGCTCACTGAACATGGCGATATAGCTCAATCTGCCTTGCATGTTTAGTAATCGCTGGGCGAGGGACATATCGGCCAAGATGGCGCTGCCGAGACCAAAACTGTCATCAATTGCAATGACATCTAAGGTGCTATTTTCTAAAACAAGTTTACCTTCTGGTGCCACTTTGGCAGCTAGGCTGCGGCTCATGATTACTGTGGCTGCGCCGTTGAGGAGATCGGCAAGCGGTAAGTCATTCATCTGTGGCGAGGTGGTTGATTGTGTGTCAGTTGAGGCGTTACTTCTCGATTTTTGTAGTGTTAATGCGGCGATCAAATCGCTGCCTTCCAGTTGCCAGAACTGACCGTTTTTACCGGAGATTTTGCCACTCACGACGGCAAGACTCTGACTTAATCCGGCTCGTCTCAAGGCGAAATAGACAGATTCATCTAAAGTGTTTTGTCCAAGGGGCGGCGTGAGTAGCACATCGGCGCGTTGACTCAGTAACTCAGTCGCCTCGCTATAACTGCGCACGGCATTGTCGTTGGTTGCCTTGACTCCAATGAGCAGAGTGACGGCTAAGGCGATACCGAGCAGAATGGCACCTGCTTGTATGGGCGTATGGCGATAATGGGCGATAAACACTTTTAGGCTGAGCCACGTCAGCCTAAGCCAAGTTGACTTTAGCCAAGTTTGCTTAAGCGCTGTGGGAGTCGCCTTAGTGAGCGGTTTATTGTTCATAGATAGCGACTGCACCTTGGGATAAATGTCAACGTTTTTGCATGAAAGCGGCGCATTCTTCGCTGTGGGTGACCATCAAGATACTGGTTTGGCTTTCCCGTGCCAGTTCACACAGTAATGCCATGACTTGCTTACCCGATACATCATCTAAGTTACCCGTGGGTTCGTCGGCTAACAATAAGGTTGGCTTATGGGCTAAGGCGCGGGCGATGGCGACGCGCTGTTGTTGACCGCCGGACAGGGCTTCAACTTGGCGGTGAAGTAATGGCATCAGTCCAAGTTTTTCAACCAGATAGTCACACCAAGGCGACCATGGCTGCGCGGTTAAACTTAAGGAGAAGGCGATATTGTCTTTCACGTTGAGTGGCGTGAGTAAGTTAAATTGCTGAAACACGACACCTAAGGAATTACGTCTGAAACGGCTCCACTCTTTATCTTGCCAAGTAGAGGTGGACGCTTGTTCTAGCAAGATTTCACCCGAGTCTGGCATTTCAAAACCGGCAATTAGATTGAGCAAGGTGCTCTTACCGCTGCCGCTGGGACCTGTAAGCGCCACGGTTTCACCTCTGTGGATCTGTAGATTAACCGCTTGCAGCACTTGATGATATTGCTCACCATCGCGAAAGCCTTTGGTGACTTGGTTAAGCTTAGCGACGTCGGCCATTGAGCAACTCCTTTATATCCATTGGCGGCGGGTGTGGTAAGCAGTGTTTCAAACTGCGGCTGCAACTTACTTAGTGGCCGCAATTTAGCATTGCCATTCTATGTTCAAGGTAAAGCATTTTCTATTCAGATAGATACTGATTTTTCTTGTAATAGGATCATCCACGGGGTAACAAAACATAAATCGTCATTTGGTGTAAAAATAGTCAACTGGATTAAATCCTCTGCGAACTGTGAGCAAACGGCTTGAGCTGACGTCGCATTTGTTGCATTCTGTGCGTCCTGTTAGCTTGGGAGTAAATCTCAATCTAGCAATCCGTTCGGATGAAGGTAGCAGGAGAGTGGGGAATTGACCCCACACCGACGAGGCAACTTTGGTTTTACAGAAGCGAGTCTTCTTATAAAAAACAAAGCACTCTTTCAGGTGCCGATAGGCGTGGACTGTTACTGGACGAGCCTCTGGAGAGACTACCAGTTGCACTCATTGTGCAATCAGGTGGCGCCGAAGGCGAAAGTGTCGTGGTGTTATTGTATAACCTGCGACGCGAAACGCTCAGGCAAAAGGACAGAGGAGAGGATGACTGCACAGTCCCTGTCGTTTGTCGTCGTGGGCTATTTTTACTCTTTTGCTTGAGATGGAGCACTTTTGCTCTTATTGAAAGCACTCGTGTAGAGCTCTCGCTTGCTACGCTTTTAGCGTTCAGCTTAGGCGATTCTCGGCCGAGATTAGGTTAAAATAGCTCGCTATAGCGTCCGACTGCGGCGCGTCACAGCCATTTCTTTTCCTCCTCCGTTTATTAATTTTGTTGTTTAATATTCGAGGAATATCATGAGTTTTCAAGCTTTACTTGCCAGTATTAATGGCATCGTCTGGGGCCCAATTACCCTTTGTTTGCTGGTGGGTACAGGGGTTTACCTCACTGTGCGTCTCAAGCTTATCCAAGTATTTCGTCTGCCGATGGCGATGGGATTGTTGTTTAAACCCGCCAAAGGTCATGGGGATTTATCTTCCTTTGCCGCGCTTTGTACTGCGCTGTCCGCCACTATCGGTACCGGTAATATTGTTGGCGTGGCGACGGCAATAAAAATGGGTGGCCCTGGGGCGTTATTTTGGATGTGGCTGGCGGCATTTTTCGGCATGGCGACTAAATATGCTGAATGTATGTTGGCGGTAAAGTACCGTACCACCGATGCTCGTGGGCAGATTGCGGGTGGCCCTATGTATTATATCGAGCGCGGCCTTGGTCTGCCTTGGATGGCGAAATTGTTCGCTCTTTTTGGGGTTGGTGTGGCCTTTTTCGGTATCGGTACTTTTGCACAGGTTAACGCCATCAGCGATGCACTGACGATTGCCTTTGAGGTGCCGACTTGGTTGACTGCAACTGTGTTGACTGTGTTAGTTGCCGCAGTCACTTTGGGTGGCGTAAAGCGCATTTCAAATGTGGCGCAAAAACTTGTGCCTGCGATGTCGATTGGTTATGTGCTGGCCTGCGTGTGGATCTTAGTCGGTTTCTCCGAGCAGATTTTACCCGCCTTAGCTTTAGTGATTGAATCTGCCTTTACGCCACTCTCAGCTGCGGGGGGCTTTTTAGGGGCGACAGTCGCACAGGCGATTCAAATCGGTATTGCCCGCGGTGTGTTCTCGAACGAATCTGGCCTTGGTAGTGCGCCGATTGCCGCCGCTGCCGCGAAGACCAATGAACCCGTTGAGCAAGGTTTGGTCAGCATGACGGGCACCTTCTTCGATACCATCATTATTTGTACTATGACGGGCTTAGTGCTGATCATCACAGGAGTATGGAGTGGTGAAACTGCGGGCGCGGCGATGACGAGTGCTGCTTTTGCTCTGGGAGGCTCAGCGCTTGTGGGTCAGTATTTGGTGACGATTGCGCTAGTGTGTTTTGCGTTTACAACGATTTTGGGCTGGCATTATTATGGTGAACGCTGTTGGTATTACTTAGTCGGTGAGCGCGGGTTACGCATGTATCAAGTGGTGTTTTTGGTGCTGATTGCGGGTGGTGCTTTTATCAAACTGGATGTGATTTGGTTGTTGGCCGATACGGTTAATGGTTTGATGGCTATCCCTAACTTGATCGCCATTGTGGGCTTGAGGCATATCATTATCGCCGAAACCCAAAGCTATTTTGCTCGTATCTTACCTAATCAAACCTTAGAGACGGCTTATTAGTGTTTTTAAAACAATAAATTACTTCACATTATTTTAACTTTAACATTGTCGCCACTAAATTCTTCGTTTACTTTATAAGTGCTATTTTTAAATGCAGTGCTTATAAAATCGAGGGCTTTAGGGCGACGCCATGGAAAAAAGTAAACTTCGTACTTTTCGCAGTAGGATTTTATCCCACATAGCCTTGCCTCTCATTTTAATTATGGCGAGTGTCTATGGTGTAAACGCTTGGTTTAGTTATATCTCCTCAGAGAATCGGCTGTACCATAGCTTGACACAAGAGGCGAGTCATTCAGCTTCTCGTCTGCAGTTTCTGCTCGAGCATGCGCAGGCCAACACCCAAGGCCTTGCTGATTTTATTGGTTTTTTGTCAAGTAAAGAAGACATGAATGACACTGAGAGTGTTAAAAGTGTCTTGATGAATCGAGTCAAACGTAACCCTGATTTTTTTGGCTCCGCAGTCGCGTTTAAACCTAATACCTTCCCCAATCGAAAGCTCTTTTCCCCCTATGTTTACCGCGATACAAGTGGTGGTAACGATTTACACTACCTCGATATTGGCGCTGAAGGCTACGACTATACCGATGGTACTTGGGATTGGTGGAGCAAGGCTATCAATCAAGCGAGCGGTTATTGGTCAAAGGCATACTTTGATGAGGGGGCGGGGAATATTCTGATGGTGACCTATTCGGCTCCTTTTGGTGAGGTCGGCAATTATTTTGGGGTCGCCACGGTTGATTTAGCTTTAGATGAATTGCCAAAACAATTGGGGATTGCACCAAATCGTCTGGTGGTTTTAGACGATCAAGGGCGGCTTATTTATCATATAGATAAAGAAAAAGTGCTGGCAACGACTTCAGCCCAGTGGCTCGATAAGAATAAAAATGCCGATTTTTGGACGCTACAGGATAAAAGGCTTGATGGTCAAACAAGGTTTGCTGATAACCAAGATGTTGTTTATCTTGCGAGTATTGCGACTGTACCGCAACTAAAGTGGCGTGTGATTGTATTAGCGCCAGAACAAGATTTATTCAACTCCCTGCTTGATGATCTAGCATCTATCATCCTCAATTTAAGTTTATTAACCCTCTTATTATTGCTGACCTGTTATCTCGCGGCGAAACGGTTAACTCGGCCGCTAGAGCTACTCGAGTCGGGTATCTTGTCCTTTGGACAGGGTAAAACTCAGCAGCTCATTGTACCTAAAGGTGCCGTGAGTGAAATTGTGACGCTGAGTACTACCTTCAATCAAATGGCGGAATTACTCGCAGAACGTGAACAAGCCATTCTTGATTCTCGCGGTAATCGCTTTGCGCGCCTAATTGATGGTATGAGTGATAAATCTTTCTATTGTTCCCTCGAACCTAATGGTCAACTCGCCCAGGTCAGTGAGGGGGTAACTAAGGTGTTGGGGATTACCCCTGATTTGCTCAAGCGCAAATATCAAAGGCTCTTCTCGGCTAATCCCCTCAATGAGAAGAACTGGGAATATACCGATTTAGCCTTAAAGGGCCAAAATGTGCCTTCGCACCAAGTGGAAATGCTGGATGAAAAAGGGCATTTAAGAAGGCTCGATGTGTTTATGCAGCCATTATTATCAGATACGGGTGAGTTAATGTCGGTGGAGATGTTATTTACCGATGTTACTGAGCAGTTTTCAGCGGCAGTCTGGTCAAATGCCGTACTAGAAGCCGCTCCAGAGGCCATGCTCATTGTCGACGAACTTGGGAAAATCGTCTTTACTAACAGTCGCTGTCAGCAGCTCTTTGGATACAAAACGGGCGCTATGCTGGGTTTGCAGGTTGAGGCGTTATTGCCGCAAGAGTTAGGAAACGGGCATGTACTTGAGCAGCAAACATTCCTGCGCGAAGGCCGCGATAGAGGCATGGCAAATGCCCGTCATGTTCGGGCTTTAAAAGCCGATGGTAATGAATTTATTGCGGAAATAGCGCTGAGTATTCTTCCCCCTGCCTTTGATGGACAAAGGCAAGTGGCGGCTTCAATACGCGATATGACGCAAAAACTGGCCGTTGAGCAGAAGATCCGTGATAGCGAACAGCGTTTTCGTGGCTTAGTGACTAATATTCCCGGCGCCGTTTATCGGACTCGTATCGCGGATGTATGGTTCATGGAATATATCAGTGACAATATTGCTGAGATTACGGGTTATGCAGCGAGTCAGTTTATTGAAAATCGCCAACGTACTTTTGCTTCGCTGATTTTAGAAGAGGATCGGCCTACATGTCATTTGCATATTGATAGGGCACTCGCGCAGCAAGAAACCTTTGAAGTGGAATATCGTATCCGCCATCGCGATGGCAGTGTGCGCTGGGTGCATGAGAAAGGTAAGGCAAGTTATACCGAAGAGGGCGTTCCACTTTGGTTCGACGGCAGTATTGATGACATCACAGAGAGTAAGCTTGCTATAGGGCAGTTGGAGGCTTCGCGCCTGCAATTGACCAATATTACAGAGTCTATTCCTTGTACCGTGTACCAATTGTTATGGCACTCGCCTACTGATCGCAGATTTACCTTTCTCTCTGGTGCGGCAATGAAAATGCTGGGGCTACATCGTGATGATCTTATTAGTAATTTTGACACCATCGCTGAGCGGATTTTTGATGACGAAAGGCCGGATGTCGTGCGAGCACTTTCGGGTAAGAGTGAAGATAGGTTTCAATGGATCCGCGAATTTCGTTATCGCCATCCCAATGGCAGCATACGTTGGATGGAGGCGGGGGCGAGCGGCCATGTAGAAGAAGATGGCGCCATTACTTGGAATGGGTATGTAATGGACATCACCCAACGCAAGAGCATAGAACAAGAGTTAGCCCTCAGTGAAGCGCACTTTAAGGCACTGTTCGATGGTGCGACCATTGGTATCGTCAATGTGGATGTTAAAGGCGTTATCTTAGATTGTAATGACCAATTCTGTGCCGATATGGCGCGGTCACGGGAGAGTTTACGCAATACCGCAATTTTTGAGGTCCTTAGCGCGCAAGATAAGCTTATTGCCAAGGCGCAATTTAAGGAATTAGTCGGTGGCAAAATTGACCATTATCGTGGCGAGAGAAGTTTTATTCGTCCTTCCGGTGCGCCTTTATGGATGACGGTCAATGTGTCGGCATTGTTAGATGCCCAAGGACAATTTGAATCGGCTGTGATCAGCATGGTCGATATGACAGAGCTTAAATTGCTTTCCGATGAACTGTTACTTGCCAAAGAGCAAGCCGATGCCGCCAGTAAAGCAAAGGGTGACTTCTTGGCGAATATGTCCCACGAAATACGCACCCCAATGAATGCCATTATCGGCATGTCCCAGCTGTGCTTACAGACCGAATTAGATAAAAAACAGAAAAACTATGTGGAGAAGATTGAGAGGGCATCGCAGTCTTTACTGTCTATTATCAATGACATTCTGGATTTCTCTAAGATTGAAGCGGGTAAGCTCGACATAGATTCAGTGCCATTTCAGCTCGATACTATGCTAGAAGATCTCAGCGATATGTTCTCTGAGAAAGCCGCCCACAAGCAGATTGAATTGTTATTTGCAGTCGCCCCTAACGTGCCGCGTTATTTATATGGTGATTCGCTACGCTTAGGTCAAGTGTTGATTAACTTGATGAATAACGCCATTAAGTTCACCGAGCGGGGTGAAGTATTACTGTCGTTAAATCTTGTTGAACAGCAAGATGATGATGTCGTGCTGCGTTTTAGTGTGCGTGACAGCGGCATAGGCTTAACTGAGCAGCAGCAAGCAAAATTATTTAAATCCTTTACCCAAGCGGATACTTCAACCACCCGTAAATACGGTGGTACAGGCTTAGGCTTGGCTATTTGTAAGCAACTCGTTGAACTCATGGGGGGCAATATTGGTGTCGAAAGTCAATTTGGTCATGGCAGCACCTTCTATTTCACTGTGAAGTTACAAATTTCCGAGGGCCAAAAATTAGTGCTTGAGCAAGAGCTTGAGGGCATGTCTGTGCTGGTGGTAGATGATAACGCGACCGCCAGAGACATAATGCGTACAACGCTCGAAAGTATGGGCTTTAGAGTCGATACGGTTCGTTCAGGTGAAGAAGCAATAAGCCGCTGCTTACTGCAGACCTATGAAGTGGCATTAATCGATTGGAAAATGCCTAATATGGACGGGTTAGAAACCGCCCGTCAGATCCAACTACAGGCTAAGTCTCAGCCTAAGATCTTGATGGTATCCGCCCATGCTAATCATGAATTTATCACTCAAATTGAGCAATTAGCACTGGCGGGGTACATAAGTAAACCCATCAGCGCCTCACGCATGCTCGATGGCATAATGAATGCGATTGGCCGTGAAGGCATATTGCCAGTGAGACGCCGCACTGAAGAGCTGGCGCCGCAGTTATTATTGCCACTTCAAGGGAAGCGTATCTTATTAGTGGAAGATAACGAGATGAATCTGGAAGTCGCCAGCGAGTTTTTAGAGCAAGTGGGGATTATTTTATCCATAGCGACCAATGGCCAAATTGCCTTAGATAAGCTATCCCAACAGCATTTCGATCTAGTGTTAATGGACTGCCAAATGCCGGTGATGGATGGTTATCAAGCCACTAAAGCGATAAGGAAAAGGCCTGAGTTGGCAAATTTACCTGTCGTCGCTATGACTGCTAATGCGATGGCTGGTGATAGAGATATGTGTCTTAGGGCAGGGATGAATGACCATATTGCCAAGCCCATAGAAGTGAATGTGCTCTATCAAACCCTATTGAAATACCTCGGATCTTCTTCTGGAATTTCTGCTGCGATAAGGGCGGAAGCCTCAACTCGGTTAACTTCGTCCAGCGCACAGGGTGAAGTCAGCAATGGCGCTGATCAAACGGTATTGCTCAAGTGGCCAGAACACCCTGAGTTGGATATCGATAGAGGTTTGCAACTGGTACAGCATTCGACGCGTCTTTATCAACGAATCTTTGATCGTTTTGTGAGCAGTCAACGTAATGTCGTGGAGCAGGTTCGCAAAGCGATAGCGGCGAATCAAGTCGAAGATGCCGTGCGTATCGCCCACACCCTTAAAGGCTTAGCGGGTAATTTAAGTTCGGCAAAATTGGTGGAATTAGCGCGTTTGCTTGAGTTGCATTTAACAGAGAAAGCGCCTTATGAAGATGAATTGGTTCAAATTCAACCGCTAGTGGCCTCTATCTGCGATGCGATTGAACAGGCTAAGCCTGTGATAGTGAATCAAGCCGAGCCCCAAGCGGTGGACTTGCTATCAGATGAGGACTTGAGAGCCGCATTACGGGTCTTACGTCAGAATCTAGATGAAGCCGATGCCAGCGCTGTGGCAAAAATTGATGCGTTAAAGCCGAAGGTGAGTAGTGCAATGTGGCAAACATTAAGCCCCGCTTTATCTATGATTAACCAGTATCAGTTTGATGAGGCAATCGACTTAATTGACGATGTGATTACACAGTTAGGATAGAAAGCGGTAGCGCGAATTTATAATGCGTGACATTGAGTGGAGTTGTTAATGGAAAAAGCAACAATATTAGTCGTCGATGACACACCTGAGAATATTGATATTTTGATTGGTATTCTAGGTGATGATTACAAAGTCAAAGTGGCGATCGATGGGCCAAGGGCATTAGCGTTAGTGACAAAATCGCGGCCTGACTTGATTCTACTCGATGTCATGATGCCAGGTATGAATGGCTATGAAGTCTGCAAGCTGCTAAAGCAAGAGCCGCTGACCAGCCATATTCCGGTGATCTTCGTGACCCCCTTATCTGAAATTGCTGATGAAGCCCAAGGTTTTGCATTGGGCGCGGTGGATTACATTACTAAGCCTGTCAGTGCGCCTGTCGTTAAAGCGCGAGTTAAAACGCATCTTGCGCTCTATGATCAAAAACGTCTACTCGAACAACAAGTTAAAGTTCGTACTCACGAATTAGAAGAAACCCGCTTCGAGATTATCCGTCGTCTTGGTCGTGCCGCTGAATACAAAGACAACGAGACGGGTCTACATGTTGTGCGTATGAGCCATTACGCCCGTATATTAGCGATAAAGCTCGGCTTACCGACAACCTTTTGTGACTTGATTTTTAATGCGGCGCCTATGCACGATATTGGTAAAATCGGTACGCCTGATGCAGTGCTGAAAAAGCCTGGGAAACTTGATGCGCAGGAATGGGAAATTATGCAGCAGCACGCCGCCATAGGTGCAGAAATTATTGGTGAACATAGCGATCCGTTATTGCAAATGGCCCGCCGTATCGCCTTAACTCACCATGAGAAGTGGGATGGTTCAGGTTACCCCAATGGCTTGGTAGGCGAAGAAATTCCCCTTGAAGGGCGTATCACCGCGATTGCGGATGTGTTCGATGCGTTGACGTCCCAGCGTCCTTACAAGCAGGCTTGGACGATTGAAGCGACTATGGAGCTATTTGAAAATCAAGCGGGAAAACATTTCGATCCTAAGCTTGTGGAGGAGTTCAAGCAAATCCTGCCAGAAGCAATTGCTATTCGAGATACTTATTTAGAAAATTAATGCTCGAAGTGCATTGACTAAGATAAAGGCGCCATTGGCGCCTTTATTCTGCTTCAATATTTTATACTAATCATATTAAATCAAAGTATTATGCTTCATCTAATGAGTAAGGCAGGGCTTGGATCGTTAAATGTGATTGTTCATCGTCGGCAAAACGTAGTTGAGTATCATTAGCCGTGTCATTAGGAAGTACGGCGGTTAACAAGACTTGGTTGCCGCGCTGTACAAACTCAATGATTTGACCTCCACGGCGAAAACTGTCTTCCATCGCGATTTCAAGGCCTGATGCTAGGTTGATTTGAAGATTGGTGTGACCGCGCAAAATATACAGGGCGCGTTTATTACCACCGCGATATTTCATTCGCGCTATGGTTTCTTGTCCCATGTAGCAGCCCTTGTTGAAGCTGATACCGTTAACCGCTTGTAGATTACACATCTGCGGTACGTACTGGCTGGCATGGCTGGCGGCAAGGTTGGGGTAACCTGCTGCAATCTCTAACGCTTGCCATGCACTGGCGTCAAATACACTCAGTTCCGATTGCGCAACTAAAGCTGCTGCGGCATCTGGTGTTAATACTAAAATAAAACGTTCAGCGTCTTTTAAAATCGCACCATTTTCAATGAGTGTGAGCTCTTGCTGAATGTCACCAAAATGTTTGTTCACGAATTGGTTTGCCTGTTCACCGGCAACCCCGAGCAGAGTCCACTCAGCGGATGCATTGCTTAGGGTGGCTTTACTAAACACGGCATATTTTTGTAACTGGGGTAAATCGACTTCGATGGCATCCTTTGGCATCAACATAAAGAGTGCATCTTGAATGGCAAAGGTTCTGAAACTGGCCAGCATTTTACCTTTAGGATCGCAATGGGCGCCCCAGCGCCATTGATCTGTGGCCAATGAGCTGATATCTGTGGTCACTTGGCCATGGATAAAACTGCGGCCTTGTTCTCCAACGACTTTGATGAGGCCCAAATGAGATAAGTTGGCAAGCATAAGTGGAGGCAAGGTAGCGTCCAGATCCCAATGGGGCGTAGAAACTGAAATAGTCATAGCGAGATCCTGAAAATGAAGACGATGTGAGAGGCTAGATTGTAACGGAATTCCAGTTGGCTCAAAAGCATAAGGCGCACATATCTGTGAATGATCTGTGCGCCTTATTATGTGTGCTTTAGTCGATAGGCTTAAAGCGAGTGGAGTTTAAAGTTTAAAACAGCACGCGGGTACGCAATGTACCTTCAATGGCTTTAAGTTCAACTAAGGCTTCTTCCGCTTGAGTTGTGTCGACTTCCATCACGACATAACCAATTTCTGCGGTGGTCTGCAAATATTGGGCGGCGATGTTGATGCCTTTTTCCGAGAAGGCTTGGTTGATCTTGATCAACACGCCCGGACGGTTTTGGTGAATATGCAGCAAGCGCGAGGTGCCTTTATGCGTTGGTAATGACACTTCAGGGAAGTTAACCGCAGAAACGGTTGAGCCGTTGTCTGAGTATTTAGCGAGCTTACCCGCGACTTCGATACCAATGTTTTCTTGGGCTTCGGCCGTGCTACCGCCGACGTGCGGCGTGAGGAGAACATTGTCTAAACCGCGTAGAGGACTGATAAATTCATCGTCATTCGATTGTGGTTCAACGGGGAATACATCGATTGCTGCACCTGCGAGGTGACGTTCTTTTAACGCAACGGTTAAAGCTTCAATATCGACTACAGTACCGCGTGATGCGTTGATAAAGATGCTGCCCTTTTTCATTGCTGCAAACTCGGCAGCGCCTATCATGTCTTTTGTTTGTGGAGTTTCAGGGACATGTAAGCTTACTACATCAGCTTGTGCTAATAGGAGTTCCAACGAATGGACTTGTTGTGCGTTACCTAGTGGCAGTTTGTCTTCGATATCGAAGAACACGACACGCATACCTAAGGTTTCCGCCAGAATGCCAAGCTGAGTACCAATATGGCCGTAACCAATTACACCTAAGGTTTTACCACGCACTTCATAGCTGCCCGCTGCGGTTTTCATCCAGCCACCACGGTGAGCGATAGCGTTGCGTTCAGGGATACCCCGCATCAACATAATGATTTCGCCAATCACGAGTTCGGCAACACTGCGAGTGTTTGAGAATGGCGCGTTAAATACTGGGATACCAAGGGATTCGGCGGTGGCAAGGTCAACTTGGTTGGTTCCAATACAGAAACATCCTATCGCGATTAACTTCTCGGCACGTTTCAGCACCTCTGCAGTTAATTGGGTACGCGAACGAAGTCCCACAAAATGCGCATCTTTAATGGACTCAAGTAAGGCTTCATCGCTTAAGGAAGCTTTGTGGTATTCGATATTGGTGTATCCCGCACGTTCAAATACATCGACCGCAGATTGGTGGACGCCTTCCAACAGCAGGATCTTGATCTTATCCTTGTCCAGCGAATGTTTCGCCATGATATGGGTACCCTCTAATTAATAGAAATGTTTCTTATGATATGCTCACAACCTTCACCCACCAAAGTAGCACTTTTTTTGCTCAGTGTGGAGGGCTAGATGGCTAAAGTTAATATTCTAAATTTAGAACAATATCGCATAAGAGGAAGAAACATTGAATAACAAAATCGCATGGTGCGGTATTTACCTCTCAGTTTTGGTGTGGTCGGCGATAAAACCCGCAGATCCTTTCACGTGGTGGCTCGAAGCCTTGCCTGCATTGATTGCTGTACCGATTTTATTCTTTACTCGCAAACGTTTTCCACTGACACCTTTAGTATATTTTCTCGTCTTAATACACTGCTGTGTGTTGTTTGTAGGTGCTCATTATACTTACGCTGAAGTGCCGTTATTCGACACGATTGCCGATTGGATGGGTTCAGAACGTAATAATTACGATAAAGTGGGTCATTTTGCGCAAGGTTTTATCCCAGCCATGCTCGCCCGTGAAATTATGTTGCGTAATCAAGCTGTTAAACCTGGGGCTTGGTGTGCGTTTCTTGCCACTTGTTTTGTACTCGCTTTTTCGGCGTTTTATGAACTGATCGAATGGTGGGTTGCCGTGGCAACTGGCGAAGGGGCTGAAGCCTTTTTAGGGACTCAAGGCTATGTATGGGATACCCAATCTGACATGTTTCTTGCCCTCATTGGTGCTATTGTCGCGTTAGCTTTACTGTCTCGTTTTCAAGATAAACAAATCGCGAGACTCAAGCAGAGGATTTAGCGGCTAAAAGTGGGTGATGCTCTCTGTTTGAGTTGTAAGACTTTTTTCCCTGAAATATATGGTGTGAGTGTGATGACATTGAGTTGTCATACTTTAGTGTTGTTATTGTGTTTTCTTTGTGTTGCAACTTTGGATTGATAACGTCATAGTTGGAAAGTATTAGGTGCTGGGCGTTGGCCAAGTAAAACGGTATTTTTGACTGTTATTCCATTTTATTGTGGTGAGTTAGTCGAACCTACTAGCATTAAACAGGGAATAGTACATTTGGGTGATGTTTTTCAATCGTTAACTAGTCAGAATTAACTAGGTTAATGGAATGTTGAAAAATCTAACTAAAAAGACGAGTCAAACATACCATTTTGCAATAGAGAATACTTTTCAGGGAGGAGAGTCATTGAGCACAATTAATGAATTGGTTTTTTTACACCAAATGGCCGCGCCATGTCATTTAGCGTTACTCGCTGAATCCATAGGTTTGAAAACGCGTATAGTAAAGCATGCGGCAGAACTGGATTTAGACAAGAGTCGCCGTAGTTTTTATCTGATCACCCAAAAAGGTTCAGCATTAGATAACAAAGGGATACCTCTGTTAGCTTCGCGATTAGTGTCACATTTTCCTGTGGCGCTGTATCAAGTTGAGCGAGACTCCTTAGACCAAGAATCTGCAATGTTGCTCGGCATTCGAGGTATTTTATTTGCCGATCAACGTATGGATCTGATGTTAACGGGTTTACGTAAAATGGTGGCAGAGGAACTTTGGTACGATAGAACTTTGCTAAGCAAAATGTTTCGCCGTGTCGTACAAAAGTTAGAAGGTAATAATGAGATGCCCTCTGATACTGTAGCTATGCTGCAGATGCTGACATCCCGTGAACGCACTATCATTCAATTCGTATCGAGTGGTGCGAGGAATAAAGAAATCGCTCATAGGTTATGTATCAGCGAACATACAGTGAAGGCGCATATTTCTTCTATTTTCCGCAAGACACAGTCTCGTAATCGGGTTGAGCTTTTACGTTGGGCGCAAACCTATCAAACTCACTTTGAGCTGTGCAGTTAGTCAGTTAAAGATATTGGTCGTTAGCTTTTCGCTGTGAGTGGTTAATGATTGCTGGCATATCAACATAGAAAAGCGGGAATGTTTATTTAAACATTCCCGCTTTTTGTTTAACACCCATTTTATAAACCACCAAAGAGTTTAGCTGTGGTGGTTTAACAGTATTGATTAGTATTGCACTACAGTGGCAACGTTCATATTGCCTGATTGGTTCACGTTGATGCTGTTGTTAGTGCCCGCTTGAGAACCTAACACTAAGTTGTCATTACCCGTTTGAGTGATTGACAGGCTGTTATTGTCACCGCTAACGCCAAATGAATTTGAAGCAAATGAAGTGTCGTTATCGCCGCCTACCCAGTTACCGTTTCCTGATTGAGTAATTTGCGCGGTGTTTTCATCACCTTCAATAATCAGGTCAATAACGTTAAGATCGCCACTTTGAAGTGCGCTGACATCGGCATTGTTGTTGCCAGCAACAGAAATCAATGTTTCGTTCTCAGCGCCATCTTGCTCAACATCAACTTCGTTATCGCTACCCACGGCATCTACATAAGCAAAGTTCTCATCGCCTTCTTGGCTAACTTCAATACTGTTATCTTCACCATCAGCAAAGGCAATGATTTCGTTGTTATCGCCTTTAGAAGATAAATCGAAGTCATTATCTGTACCGTATGCACCAAAGGTTGCGAAGTTCGCATCGCCTTTTTGTTTCAAGTCAACGTCGTTGCTATCGCCCCATACTTGGAACTCCGCACCGTTGACATCGCCTTTTTGAGTGATAGTAATATCGTTATCATCACCTTGGATATCTGCCACTAAAGTATCACCGATAGTGTTGCCGCTGCCATTTTGGGTAATATCGACACTGTTGTCATCACCCGTAGTCATAGCAAGATAAGCCGTGTTGCCGTTACCTTTTTGATCCATTGAAATATCGTTGTCGCTGCCGGCCAGTGCGTAAACGAAGCCAACATGGTTATCACCTTTTTGGACCATGTCTACTGTGTTGTCATTACCTGCAATACCTTTCGCTGCGCCAAAGTTATTGTTACCCGCTTGATTAACAGAAACGTCGTTGTTGTTACCCACGTTAGCGGTTAAGTCGAGAGCGATTAAACCTGCTTGGTTGTTGTCACCGATTTGTGTGATTTTACCGTCGTTGTTGCTGCCTTCAACGCGAAAAACTGCAAAGTTTGCGTCGCCTTCTTGCTCAACAAACACGCTGTTTTCAGCGCCAGTGATTTCAACTTGGCTTTCGTTGACTTCGCCTAATTGGTTAACGAATACCGTGTTATCGTTGCCAGTAACATCGCTACTGCTTTGGTTAAAGAAACCATCTTGCGACACATTTACATTGTTGTTGTCACCTACAACATTTGCACTTGCCACATGCCAGTCAACTTGTTGCGTTATTTGGACCTTGTTATCATCACCCGTTGAATTAATAGCCGCTTCATGCCACACACCGTCTTGGATGACAGTTGCGGTTTGATCTGTACCTGTTTGCACAACCGCAGCAGCGTTAAGGCCACCCGTTTGTGAGACTAAAGTGTCTTGGGCTTGGCCTGACTGTACTACGCTAATTTCGCTCACTGTACTGGCAGCAAAAGCTTGACCGCTTAAACCTGTTGCAATGGCCAAAGCAATAAGTGATTTTTTAGCTTGTGATTTCATGTGACGCTCCCTGTTTAATATTGAGTTATTGAGATTGCAGCACCGTCCGCAATCTGTTGAATCGAAAAGTTGCCGCTTCCTAGTTGGTTCAGTTGCACGAGATTGTCATTGCCAATTTGTGTCACTGAAGCCGTATTTTGACCGCCGACTTGCAGTAGCTGGACTTCATTGTTTGAACCAATCTGTGTGATTAGCGCATCGTTATCATTGCCCACTTGTGTTACATCGGCCTTGTTATCGCTGCCTGACTGGAACAGTAATCCTTGGTTGGCAGTGCCTTGTTGAACCAGCTCGATAAGGTTATCGCGACCGGAACGTTCCAGTAATGCCTGAAGGGTTACGGGTAACTCGTTGACATTCAGCTCTTGTGCTGAAGTCATACAACTACAGAGCAAGATCAGCGGCACCAAAAAGCGTATAGAGGTATTTGGCACGGGTGACTCCTTGCATCAAATATCTTGGGCTGCTTAAAGCAACTTGCATCCCAAATTCAGACCTGAAGATACGAGTCCCGTTAATATGTCGCAATTGGCCAAACGGGTATTTATTCTAGAAAGGATTAACGGAAGGTAAATGATGGCTGTATTAATATCGTATTGATTAAATAGATTTTATATGTTTATTGACGTGTTTTTATTTAAGGGGTCTAGTCTAGTTGTCCTAGTAGTTAAGTCGTATTTGTTGTGAAGAGAGTATTTAATTTTTAAACAATGCAATAACAAGTGAAGGGAAATACATTGACTATCGCGTTTGCATTTTCTTGATAAAAAAAGTACGCGTTTGTGCCTGTGAGAAACTGCTGAGGAGTTTAATTAACTGTAGCAACCTATGTCATTTACCCTGTTTGTAACAACAGGCTTCTTGTCATTGCGGTAATGAATCCTAGGTTAAACAAAGGGACATTACTGTGAGCGGAAAATTAACCATTATTATGATTGAATTCCTTAACGGGGTAGAGAAAAGATTAATACTACTGTCTTATGCGAGATCAGTGCTTTTCTGGTTTTTTTAACTCTTCATGGAATGCTTCGGTACTGATTTGGCTTTTACGGTCTTCCAGTTGTTGCATCGCACTGTTATTACTCACAGTTAACGCATTGAAGCGATTATTGATATCGTCCATTTCGTTAATGTATTCAGGATCGGTTTTCTCTTTATTTTGCCAATAACGCTTACGTTCTAATTTCTGCAATTCACTGGCGCGCAGAATTTCAAAATAGCTATTTTCCTGCTTAAGACGATATATTTCGCCGTCGAGTAACTGCAATAATTTTTCTTTAGAAATGGTTCGGCTATTCAGTAGAGTGTGTAAGGGATCGACAGGAATGTCTCTTTTATCAGAGTCTACTTCAGTCGTTATCCCTAACTGGTATTCGATTTTATGTTGGCTAAATTCCTGCGGACAAGCGGTTTGGCTAAAGACAATTTTGTCATCTTTACGGCATTTATAAATAGTATTTGCCTGTATTGCAGTGGGCAAAATAACACAAATTAGGGTGAGTATCAGTCTTGCCATGAGGCCACAAATCCTTTGTACACTTGCATAGCTATTATGATTTAATTGTTTGATTAAGCATGATAAATAATGATTATGACGTTTACATTATTATGCCTTTATAACTGCTTTTATTAGGCTTAACTGGCTGTTAAGCCCAATAAATTAAAGGATTAGCCATGCATCATTAGAAGGTCAAATTCACTCGTCAATGTCTGCTGCTAATCATTTACCTTAAATTAACATCTGCATCATACTATGGCGTAAATTTAGGGATAAAACCAGTTTTTTGACGCTTCAAATTTTTGGCGCTTGGATTGATTCTAAAGAAGAAAATAGCTTCTGGTCGAGCATTGGGTAAATAAAAAGGAGCGAGTGCTCCTTTTTATTTATTGATAACGCTTAAGAGATTAGCGATCGAACCTTAAGTTGTCGATAAGTCGCGCTTTACCTATATAGGCGGCGGCCAAAATGACTAAGGTTTGGTCTTGGCTCTGCGCTTTCTCAAGCGTGTGGGCATGACGAATTTCCAGATAATCCGGCGTAAAGCCCGCAGCCACTAAACTGATTTTCGCTTGCTCGGTGACAGCATCAACACTCTGACCTTGTTTGATCCCTGCAGCCATAGCATCTATCGCCTGTTTTAATGCTGGTGCAGCGGCTTTTTCTGCGGCGGTGAGATAACTATTGCGCGAACTCATGGCTAAACCTGAGTCCTCACGTATGGTATCAACACCGATAATCTCAATCGGTAATGACAAGTCTTCAACCATAGTTTCAATGACTAATAGCTGTTGATAGTCTTTATTGCCAAAGAGTGCCACATCGGGCTGTACTATGTTGAATAGTTTACAGACGATAGTCGCAACGCCTCGAAAATGCCCCGGACGGCTAGCGCCGCAGAGCAGATCTGAAATACCTGGCACTTCAACATAGGTTTGTTGCGCTAAGCCCTTGGGATACATCACGGCTGGCGTTGGGGTAAACAGCAACTCAGCGCCAGCGGCGGTGAGGGCTTCACTGTCGGCGGCGAGTGTGCGTGGGTAGGCATCGAGATCTTCGTTCTGGCCAAACTGCATTGGATTGACGAAAATCGATACCACCACATGATCACAACGTTTAGCCGCTTCTTTCACTAAGGTGATGTGTCCCCGATGGAGATTGCCCATGGTCGGCACAAAGGCGACAGTTTCGCCCTTGGCACGCCATGCACGCACTTGAGTGCGAATATCATCAATATGGGCGCTAGTGATCATTGAGCCTTACCTTGCATAAATCTGTTATTTGTTAAAAGTGTGTTCTTCGCCAGGAAAAGTTCCTTGGGCAACTTCGTCGATATAAGCACGTACCGCAGAACGAATTTCACCGGTTTGTTTTAGGTAGTTTTTCGAGAAACGTGGAATGTAACCACTTGAAATACCTAACACATCATGCATCACCAATATTTGGCCGTCGGTCGATGCGCCTGCGCCAATTCCAATGACTGGAATCGTTAAGGCTTGAGTGATCGCCGCAGCGAGAGGCGCAGGGATACATTCCACTACGAGTAGTTGAGCCCCCGCGGCTTCTAAAGCCTTAGCTTCGTCGAGGATGCGCTGGGCATTTTCGGCATCGCGGCCTTGCACTTTAAAACCACCAAACACATGAACCGACTGAGGCGTTAAGCCTAAGTGGGCACATACAGGAATACCGCGTTCGGTGAGCTTAGTGACGGTTTCGAGTAACCAGTGGCCGCCTTCGACTTTGACCATGTTCGCGCCAGCTTGCATTAACTCAGTGGCGTTGACCATGGCTTGTTCTGGCGTGGCGTAACTCATAAAGGGCATATCGGCGATCAGCAGCGCACGTTCGATACCGCGACGAACACAGCGAGTATGGTAAGCGATTTCTGCTGTAGTGACGGGCAGGGTATCGTCATGGCCTTGGAGAACCATTCCCAAAGAATCGCCGACCAGCAGCACATCGACACCTTCGCTATCGAACGCGCTGGCAAAACTGGCATCATAGGCTGTCAGTGCCGTGAATTTTCTACCTTCCTGTTTGTATTTCAACAGGGTTGAGCTAGTAATTTTAGACATATGGATGATCTTCAAACCAAATAGAAGTGGTGTTATAAGCTAACTGAGGACGGACTTCAATGATCAATGCCCAGTTGTTGTAACTCGGCCAACATTTTTGTATCGATAAGACTGTCGATGGCAGTGTTGCACGGCAGAATCAGATCCGGTGCAATTGAGGCTAAAGGCACGAGTACAAAGCTGCGCGTTTTCATGCCGTAGTGGGGCACTTTGAGTCTAGGAATGTCAATGTTCTCATTACCATACAAGAGTAAATCGAGATCTAAGGTTCTAGGCCCCCAACGCTCTAGGCGGACTCGTCCTTGGGTGTTTTCGATATGCTGCAGTGCATCGAGTAAAGCTAATGGCGCAAGATCAGTATCGAAACTCGCTACCGCATTAACATAATCGGGTTGCACGACATCGCCCATGGGCGTCGAATGGTAATAGGGAGAAACGACGAGACTATTGCCTAAGGTGGACAATGCCGTCACGGCATTGTCTAATTGCGCCTTGGGATCTTCAAGATTTGCGCCTAATGCGACGTAGACACGGGGCATTATTCAGCCGTTTTAACTTTAGGTGTGCCACTCGCTTTAGGTGCGCTCGTCGGCGCTGAACCATCGGCATTCGGTGCACGAGGACGGCGACGACGTTGGGTGGCATTACGGTTACGGTTTGGCGATTTACTGCCGCTACGCGCTATAGCTAAACGTTCTGTTTCATCGGCTTCGACAAATTGTTGCCACCAAGCGGCACTTTTAGCGACATTACCCGCTTCGACTTCGCCCCTGAGTAAGAGTAAATCGTATGCAGCTCTAAACTTAGGGTGTTCCATTAGTTTAAAGGCGCGAGTGCCTTGGCTACGATCAAAGCGTAACTGTAACTGCCAAATGTCTTTTGCTGGCGTACTAAAACGGCGTGGAATGCTAATGGTTTGGCATTGCTGCTCCATCACATCGCCCATGGCGGCAAAGAAGGCATCATATAACGTCAGGCCACTTTCAACGGCAATATCTTCGGCGCGTTGACGCAGTGGATACCAGAGAAGCGCAGCATAGAAGAATGAAGGTGTGACCGGCTTATCTTCGTTAACTCTTTGATCTGTGCTCTTCATGATGGCTTGCACCATTTTCATGGTCGTACCTTTAGGATCATCTTTTAGCAGAGCGGCCACTTGCGGAAACAGCGGTGCAAATAGCTTGTATTCTTGCATTAATTCGAAGTTGGCTAAGGCTTTGCCTGCAAAGAAGAGTTTTAACACTTCTTCGTACATGCGTGCTGCCGGAATATCTTTGAGCAGCGGCGCTAATTGTTTAATCGGTGCGGCTGTGACGGTTTCGATACCCATGTTGAGCTTAGTGGCGAAACGCACCGCCCTTAACATACGCACGGGATCTTCGCGGTAACGGGTTTCAGGATCGCCGATTAATCTTAGGGTGCCCGCTTTGAGATCGGCCATACCGCCGCCGTAGCTGCGGATCGAGTAATCGCTGATATCGTAATAGAGGGCATTGACGGTAAAGTCGCGGCGCTCGGCATCTTCATCGATTTCGCCATAGACGTTATCGCGCAGCAAACGCCCTTCGGCATTGGCTTTAGAGACTTTCTCATTACTCTCGCCGTGGTGACCGCGGAAGGTGGCGACTTCAATCACATCGCGACCGAAAACAATGTGCGCTAAGCGGAAACGGCGACCGACAACACGGCAATTACGGAATAATTTTTTGATTTCTTCCGGTGTTGCATTGGTCACTATGTCGAAATCTTTCGGTTCAATCCCTAAGAGTAAATCGCGTACACCGCCGCCGACTAAATAGGCTTTAAAGCCAGATTTATTCAGTCTGTATAATACCTTAAGGGCATTCTCGCTGATTTGTTTGCGCGAGATGGTATGGGCATCTCTTGGTACTAACTCTAAACTCAAAGCACCGGAACTTTGTTCAGGTGTTGTTGGTTCAATCTGAGCTGGAGTCGGAGCGGTCGTTTTAGGCGCGTCTTCAAATAGCTGTTTGCAGAATTGGCTGATACGGCGAAAAATGGGACACCTCGAAATATGATCTGTTATTTGATTAAAAATCTGGCGGCTATCATATACCAAATGCGGCCTAATGAGTATATCAGGGCTCGATCAGTATCTCAGATTGTTGCGGTATAGTGGATAATTGAAACTGATCCACGGCTTGAGCGAGCATTTGCGCCACAGAGCCGCGGGTTTCGACGGGGGGTTGGCCTAAAAATGTCAGTGCCGCATTGAGGCTCGCCTGTGGATTAAGTGTATCAATTGCCTGTGCATGATTCTGTTTTGAGAGCTTAAAGCCTTTACTTATGCAGGCGAGTGGCAAGTGCAGCCATTGCGGTGTGGCTAAACCAAAGCTTTGATACAAACTCAGTTGGCGACAACTGGCCTCGATTAAGTCGCAGCCTCGAACCACTTCGGTGATCCCTTGATAAGCATCGTCGAGTACCACGGCCAGTTGATAGGCGTACAGATCATCACTGCGTTTGATGATGAAATCCTCTGCGGCAAAATGGCTATCAACGCAAATATGGCCCATTAGATTGTCATCAAATTCTTGCACTTGCGCCGTGTTGACGATTCGCACCGCACCCGACCTAACAAGATTTGCAGACTGGGTTTGTGGCAATCGGTGGCAGCGGCCATCGTAGACGCCGCCCATGGCTTGAATTTGCTTGCGACTACATTGGCAAAAATAGGCTTTATCTTGGGCGAGCAGCGAGTCAATTTGCGCTTGATAAGCCGCTGTGCGCTGGCTTTGATACAGAGGCACATCATCCCACTCAAATCCATAGGCTTCTAAGGTGCGTAAGATATCATCGGCGGCGCCTTTGACTTCCCGCGGTGGGTCTATATCTTCGATGCGAATTAGCCATTTACCCTGTAGCGAGCGGGCGCGGAGATAGCTGCCAAGGGCGGCGATAAGCGAGCCAAAGTGCAAGGCACCCGAAGGCGAAGGCGCAAAGCGGCCGACATAGGGCTGGCTGGATAAATCGGAATGTAATGGCTTTGACATAACAACTAGATGGTGTTTTAAAGTCGCGACGGTAAAAGTGGATGTATTTTAGAGGGATGCTAAGAGAAAAGCGAATCGGGGTAAATTGGAGTGAGCTTGGCTTAAGCTCGTCGAGATTACGAGTTGCTAGAAACAAATAGGCGGGGAAATCCCCGCCCAGTATGCTTGATTAACCAGCCATTTGTTTCTCTTTGATCTCTGCAAGCGTTTTACAGTCGATGCATTGATCGGCTGTTGGACGCGCTTCGAGACGGCGGATGCCGATTTCGATACCGCAAGAATCACAGAAGCCGAAATCGTCTTCTTCAATTTTTTGCAGTGTTTTTTCGATTTTTTTGATCAGCTTACGTTCTCTATCGCGAGCACGAAGTTCGAGGCTGAACTCTTCTTCTTGTGCTGCACGGTCAACAGGATCGGGAAAGTTTGCGGCTTCGTCCTGCATGTGGCTAAGAGTACGGTCGACCTCTTCACGCAACTGATTGCGCCAAGCTTCAAGAATTGTCTTGAAGTGACCCAGTTGCTTAGCGTTCATATACTCCTCACCCGGCTTTTCCTGGTAAGGATTTACACCTGCGATAGCGAGTACGCCAAGTTTTTTGGTGCCTTCAGGCATAACGCATCTCCTGTAATCATTTGCGTTTGTAGGGCGTCCTTAAGAACGGCCGCTATCTATAGCAGAATCTTCACATCGAGGCAAACTTTTCATTCTGCTTTGATTGAATTTTTTGACTATGTTCGCTAATTCAAATGAAATCAAATTTAACTCAGCCTTAACATCATACTCGTACATCGCAGGCTTGGGCTAGGTGAATCTCAGTCGGGGACATTTCACAGCGATAGGCTAGCACTTCAACGCCGGCTAACACAGCCATTTTCAGTAACTTAGCATATTCAGGGTCGATATGTGCTGCGGGGGCAACACTGAATATTTCACTGTGCTGCACCACAAATAGCAATACTGCTCTGTGGCCTTGACTCACCATGTGCATCAATTCACGTAAATGTTTTTGACCGCGTAAGCTCACAGCATCAGGAAAATAACCTTGGCCATCCTCGAGCAAAGTACAACTTTTGACTTCTATATAACAGGCGGGTTTTTGAGCACCCTGTAGCAGGATATCGATGCGACTATTTTCATCACCGTATTTGACTTCACGGCTGAGGCTATCATAACCCGTGAGTTCCTTGATGATACCTTTATTGATGGCTTCTTCGGCTAAGGTGTTCGCCTGACCCGAGTGGATCCCGATTAAGCCAGCATCTGGCGTGGTCATCAGTTCCCATGTATGGGCGTACTTACGTTTAGGGTTATCAGAGGTAGAAAACCATACGGTTTCACCGGGATACAGGCAATTACGCATAGAGCCGGTATTGGGGCAATGTAGGGTGATCTCACTGCCATCGCTTAGCTGCACATCGGCCAGAAAACGCTTATAGCGGCGCAATAAAATGCCCTGTTGTAGTGGCGGAGTAAATTCCATCGGTAGACCTATCTCGGCTGTTCTAGGTCGCAAAGCCTAGCAAATTTCGCAAATGTTTACAGATTTTACCTGAGTAACTTCAGCCAATCGCTTTGCGTCATCGCCTGCTAGCAGTAAACTGCCGCCATAAAGTTTGTTCTGATTGCTGATTGATTGTTCTGATTGATTATTCTAAAACGAATCGAAAAATAAGGATCCCTAATGAGTGAACTAAAAGTAACTGAATTGATGAAAGTGCAATTAACCAAAGAAGCACCCGCCGCGCACTGGGGCAAGGCTGATGTGACTTATACTGCCGACGGTGCGCAAATTCATTTAGCGGGTGGCGATGAGCTGCGTCAAATTCAAATGGCGGCCCGTAAACTGCGCAGTCAAGGCATTAGCAGTGTGGAATTAGCTGGGCAGTTTTGGGATCTCAATAGCCAATGGGTATTTGCCCAAGGTTTCGCGACGGCAAAACCAGGCTATCAAATCCATTGGTGTGGTGATGAGTCTGTGCAAGCAGAATTGCAACGTCGACTCGATGTGGCGACTTTTGCCCGTCAACTGATCAACGATACGCCTGAGAACCTGTCGCCAGTGAAACTCGCCCAGCAAGCCGCAAAATGGTTGGCTGAGGTTGGTGGCGACAAGGTGAGTTATCGGATTATCGAAGGTGAAGCGCTGCTTGAAGAACAGTGGATTGGTATCCATGCCGTCGGTCGCGGCAGTGAGCGTCCACCGGCAATGTTAGAGTTAGACTTCAACCCATTAGCCGCCGATGCACCTGTGTCTGTGGCGCTTGTGGGTAAAGGGATAACCTTTGATTCTGGCGGCTACAGCATCAAAGCTTCTGAAGGCATGTTAGGCATGAAATGCGATATGGGCGGCGCGGCGACTGTGACTGCAGCACTTGGTTTAGCGATCAAGTCTGGCCTCAACAAACGCGTTAAACTCTTTTTATGTTGTGCTGAAAACTTGATCAGCGGTCGCGCCTATAAGTTAGGTGATATTCTGACCTACAAAAATGGTGTAACAGTTGAAGTGGTGAACACAGATGCGGAAGGGCGCTTAGTGTTGGCCGATGGCCTACAAGCTGCATCTGCTACAGGCGCACCTTTTATTATCGATGCAGCGACCCTTACAGGCGCCGCTGTGATGGCGGTGGGTTCTAACTACAACGCGATTTTCTCGCCACAGGCGGATGTGTTGCAACTGGCCCAGCAAAAAGCCACTAGCGTTGCCGAGCGCGTATGGCCGCTGCCGCTGGATCCTTGGCACAAAGAAATGTGTCCATCTGCCTATGCTGACACCGCCAACAGCCGCGCAATGAAAGGCGGTGGTGCAGGTGGTGCTTCTAATGCTGCTGGTTTCTTATGGCGTTTCGTGTCACCCGAAGCTAAATGGTTACACGTTGATTTAGCGGGCGCTTTTGAAGATTCAGCTTCTGCCATGTGGGGCGCGGGTGCAACGACCCATGGCGTATTGACTATTAGTGAATTGATTAAAGGCTAAGCCTAGATTTAAGCCTAGCGCTAAGACTAAATCAGATATGTTAGCTAAAGATCCATTAAGGTTCTGTAGCTTTGATTAAACCGCCTACGGGCGGTTTTTTATTGGTTGAAAGATGAGATCACTCGTTTATTTGGCGTTTTAGCGGCTTCATGGCATGTTATGGCTGAGCATTTTTAATCGGGAAACATGATGATAACGATACGAAAAGCAACGAAAGCGGATGCTCAGGCCTGCTGGGATATCCGCAATGCTGCCATCAATAAAGGTTGCGCTGGATTTTATGATGCGGGCGATCTGATTATTTGGACCGAAGGCGAACTGACCGAGCAATTTAGTCGTATCGTCGATGCACATTTTTATGTGGCAGAGTTGTCCTCTGACGAGTCGCAGCTTAAGACTGTGGTCGGCACTGCCATGTTGGATGAACCCTATGCCCAGTTAGAAGCCTTGTTTGTTTCCCCCGATGCTATGGGGTTAGGTGTCGGTAAAGTGCTGCTGCAATTTATTGAAACTATGGCTTTTAATCAGGGGATTGCCCAGCTCAGATTAGAATCAACTTTAAATGCGGTGGATTTCTATCGCCACTGTGGTTTTGGTGGTGAGGGGTTAGAGGAGGAATCTATTTACTGTTCGCCCAGAGGCATAGCCTTAGAGTGCATGGTGATGTACAAGAATCTCGTGCGCAGAAAATCAGTTTAAAATGCATATTGGCTCAAGCACTGGTATGGAGTTAGCTATTCATCAGAGGTTGCTGACATACTAAAGGGAATCAATAGATCAAGCATGGATGCGGAATTAACTTATATAGTTTCGTTAAAAAGGTTGCTGACATACTCAAGGAAATCGACAGATCAAGTATGGATGTGGAATTAACTCTGAAGACTTAAAGTTACGTTAACAGGTTGCTGACATACTCAAGGAAATCAACAGATCAAGATGGGGGAATTAACTCCCAAGAGTATGCCAACTATCGTTCTTTCGCCTGAAATCCCGATGCCGACAAGATTAGCGCTAGTGGCTTAAATAAAACTTAATCCATTGCAAAAAAAGACTTTATTTCCTTAGCCTTTAGTCAAAATTGCCCACAAATCCTCAAGGTTTCAGTTCGCTTCTGGGGTATTAAGTTGCTGACGTTTTTCCATCAAATCTTTAATCAAAGGCGTGAGGATCAGCTCCATCGCCAGCGACATTTTGCCGCCGGGGACGACGAGTGTGTTGACCCGTGACATAAATGAACCTTGGATCATATTGAGGTAATAGGGGAAGTCGACATTATTGATACCGCGGAAGCGGATCACCACAAAGCTCTCATCTAAGCTCGGAATATCTTTGGCACTAAATGGGTTAGAGGTATCGACCGTCGGTACTCGCTGAAAGTTAATGTGAGTGCGGGAGAACTGTGGCGTCATGTGCTTAATATAGTCGTCCATACTGCGCACAATCGAGCCCATGACTTTTTCACGGCTGTGACCACGCTCCGAAGTATCGCGGATAATTTTTTGGATCCACTCTAAGTTGACTATGGGGACCATGCCGATCAGCAAGTCCACATGCTGGGCGACATTGGCATCACCAGTAACTACGCCGCCATGTAAGCCTTCGTAGTAGAGCATATCGGTATTTTCAGGTAGTGGTCGCCATTGGGTAAAAGTGCCGGGCATTTGGTTAAAAGGCACTGCCTCATCGAAGGTGTGTAAATAGCTGCGGGTTTCACCTTGGCCTGTGGTGCTGTAATCGCGAAAGCATTGTTCTAAACGAGCAAAGTTATTAGCCTCTGGGCCAAAATAGCTAAGATTGCGGTTTTCAGCTTGGGATTTGCGGATCATGACTTCCATTTCGGCGCGGGTAAAATGATGAAAACTGTCGCCTTCGACAAAGGCGGCGTTGATCCCGAGTTGGCGAAAAATATGGCTAAAGGCGGTGGTGGTGGTGGTGGTTCCCGCGCCTGATGAGCCTGTAACTGCAATAATGGGATGTTTTGCTGACATTTTTTCTACCTAGCTAGGAACCAAAAGAGCCGCTTATGGGTAAGCGATAAAAACGCGAGTACTATTTATACGGTACAGAGGTAGGACTGGTCAATCTTGCTGCTGTGCTATTTGTTCCGCTGAACGTATGGCGAAGGATTCATCGTCTTCACTGTACTCTAATTTCAACTTACCTTGCTTAAGTGCTTGTTGACATTGGACTATCGCCTGAGCAAGCTCCTGTTCATCGAGACTGGCAAAGCTGCCATCCTCCACTTGACCGAAGAGATATTCGCGGATCAGATTGGCGAGCGTTTCCTTGGGGAGTTGTAACAGGGTTTCATAGGGAATGAGCATCGGTGTTTCCTTGGGTAATATTGTCGCCGTTGATTGGGTCTGCAGTAAGCGAGTGAACACTTTGATCGCCTAGTAAAAAGTGTAAAATCCGTCGCTCAAGGTAGAAGCGCGGTTTCCAAGGTGTACCGCCTTCAATAAAGCCGACATGGCCGCCATAGGGATGCAGTTCGTATTCCACATATCCCGACAATTGACTTGATTGGGGGATCACTTCATCGGTCATAAAGGGATCGTCCTTAGCATGTATGATGAGCGTCGGTTTAGTTATGCGGCTGACAAAGGGTAAGCCACTGGCACGCGTATAGTAATCGTCTACGCCGTCAAAGCCGTGTAATGGCGCTGTGACTTTATCGTCAAAATCATAGAAGGTATTTAAACGGTCTACCTGTAACTGGCTTAGCGGCATAGAGATGGCTAAGTCGGGATCATTCAGTTTATGGCTGATTTTTTGCTGCAACTGTTTGATTAAATAGCTTTGATACACCTTCGAAAAGCCATTTTCCAAGCGTTTAGCACAGGCGGACAATTGCAGCGGCGCAGAGACAACCACTGCGCGAGCTAATAAACTGTCATCCTGATATTCGCCCTGATACTTAGTCAGTACATTGCCGCCTAAACTGTAACCTACGGCTAATAAGGGCGATTGCGGATACGCGCTTTTCAGTGTCGATAGACTAAACTGTAAATCGTCCGTGTCACCACTGTGATAACTGCGGGCGAGGCGATTGGCCTCACACGAACAACTTCTGTGATGGTGCACGACGGCTGCGAGTTGCTGTTCTTTACAGGCTTGCAGTATCCGCCTCGCATAATGGGACTGAGCACTCCCTTCTAAACCGTGGATGATCACCATGATCGGTTTGCCAGACTGTGGAACATCCTGCCAATCTAAATCGATAAAATCGCCATCGGGTAACTCTAAGCGCTGCCGCTGTAATGCTGGTTTGGCCACTTTAGTGAATACGGGTAAAATCGTTTGTATATGGGGACTCTTGGCCCACCAAGGTGGCATAAAGGAATTTGGCATAGATGTTTATCTTGGTATCGGCTATTGCTGAAAATTAAAACGTGTGTTTAATTTATACCCAAACCAACTCAAAATGCTGAAATTCGTATTTTGAGGTCGCTTGGGTATAAACTCGCGGCCATTGTAGCACAATTGTTTTTTATGCTGATATTTAGGCCGACATTTAGGTTGATAATTAGGAGATAGAGATGAAGCGACGAACCTTTATAGTGGGCGCGTTTGCCGGTACGGCGGCGTTAGCCTTAGGGGTTAATCTCTATTCTCCTGAGTTTAGTTTGCCCGAGGATAGCGAAGGCAAAGATTATCGTTTGTTGTTTAGCGTGCTTTTGCCTGTGATGCTCGACGGCGCCTTGCCTGATGTGGCCATCCATAAGTTGGCGGCGCAAAACCGCACTTTAGATGCCATCAAACAGTCGATTGCTGTGTTACCCGATGAGCAGCAGACCGAATTGTTTGAGCTGCTCGATATGCTCGAAAATCGTCTTGGTTTACTAGTACTCACCTCGAGCATGACACCGCTATTGATGCGCTCTCCCGCCGAGTTAACTGATATGTTAGAAACTTGGCGCCACAGTTATTTTGCTTTGTTACAAACGGCTTATCTCGGATTGCGCGAATTAGTGATGGCAAGTTACTACGCTTGTCCTGAGCACTGGAGCCGCTTGCATTATGCCAAGCCTGAACTGTTCAAATAGCGAGTCCATTTTTAACCTAATCAAACGCCGAATAATAAGCATCTTACCCGCGACAGTGGAGCACTCAAGTTGGCAATCATAGATCCTATAGTGAATGGTTTAAACTCTGGTTGGTTGCACACTGATGCGAGCCAATTGCAAGAAAACCAGCAGTTTGAAGCCGATGTGATTATTGTCGGTACAGGTGCTGGCGGCGGTGTGGCGGCTGAAATCCTCACCCAAGCAGGGCTGAGCGTGATCATGATTGAGGCGGGACCGCTAAAATCCTCCAGCGATTTTAATATGGAAGAGCGAGTTGCTTATCCCAACTTGTATCAACAAGCTGCGGCGATGAAAACCGCCGACAAGGCGATTGGAATTTTTCAGGGCCGCGCAGTCGGTGGCTCAACCACAGTTAACTGGACCACTTCAATCCGCACTCCGACCGAGGCGTTAGCTTTTTGGGCGCAACATAAATCGGTTGCTGGGCTTAATCGCGAGAGTTTAGATCCTTGGTTTGAGCAAATGGAACAACGGCTCAACATTCATGAATGGAATTATGAGCCTAATCGCAATAATGCCGCCCTGAAGCAAGGTTGTATCAATCTTGGCTGGGAATACACAGTCATTAAACGCAATGTGGCGGGTTGCTGGAATACTGGCTATTGCGGCATGGGTTGTCCGGTCAATGCGAAGCAATCTATGTTAGTCACTACTATTCCCGCGGCACTTGAGAAAGGCGCGCAGCTGATCAGCCGCGCTAAAGTGACTAAGATTGAGCACCATAATGGCCAAGTGTTTGCGTTAAAGGCGCAGGCGTTGGATGTGAATTTACGACCCACTGACGTTGAGCTGTTATTTAAGGCTAAACATTATATCTTGAGTGCGGGTGCTATCCATACACCGACGATTTTGATGCGTTCGCAAGTGCCCGATCCCCACCAACTTTTGGGTAAACGCACCTTTTTACATCCTACTTTGTTATCCGGCGGCGTATTTGCCGATTCGATCAATGGCCATAGCGGTGCGCCGCAATCTATCTATTCCGATGAGTTTGTATGGAACAATGGCGCCGATGGTGAGTTGGGTTATAAACTCGAAGTGCCGCCGGTGCATCCGATTTTAATCGCCTCTAAAACTTTAGGTTATGGTACGAGTCATGCTGAGTTAATGTCACAATTCAATCAGTTACAAGTAACTATCGCTTTGATCCGCGATGGCTATCATCCCGACAGTCAAGGCGGTGAAGTACACTTAACGGATAAGGGCTTTGCTTTAGATTATCCGTTGACCGATGCTTTTTGGCAGGCCGCGAGACGCGCTTTTGCTAGTATGGCGGAGTTACAATTCTCGGCTGGCGCCTTAAAAGTGTTGCCGATCAGCGATGGCATGCCTTACTTATCCTCGTGGAAAGACGCCAAAGAAAGCATTGCGCAGATGTCACTCGCGCCACTGCGCACTATCGTTGCATCGGCCCATGTGATGGGCGGTTGTCCCTTCGGCGAAGATGAAAAGCTTTCTATGGTCAACAGTTATGGTCAGTCGCACTATTTAGAAAATTTATCTGTAATGGATGGCTCTATCTTCCCGACCAGCCTTGGCGCTAATCCGCAGCTGTCGATTTATGGCATCACGGCGCGTAATGCCACCGCACTCGCACAGAAGCTCACTGACGGTAAAGCCTGATGTTATCTTATCAAAATGCAGCTTAGCTTGATAAAGCTTGATGGGGTGTGAATGTCTGAAAACATATTACGGGAAGGTGGTTGCTTATGCGGCGCGATTCGTTATCAGATTGAAGGTGAACCCTTTGATGCGGATTATTGCCACTGCCGTTCATGCCAAAAAAGCACGGGATCTGCATTTGGGGCTTGGATGGATTTTAAACTCAGCCAAGTGATTTGGCTTAAAGGTCAGGTGACTGAGTTTGCATCGTCCGAGTTTATTCGCCGTGGATTTTGTGACCAATGCGGTACATCGTTAACTTACCGACATACTCAATATCCCGATTATTTGACCTTGAGCATAGCGAGTCTGGACGATGCTAACCAAGTTCAGCCTAAGTACCATATTTATACTGAGAGTCAGCTGAACTGGTTGGTGATCAAGGATGACTGTGAACGCTATCCGCAAGCACGTAGCCGTTAGCGATTTGATGATTACTGCGTTGATTTGATTGAGCTCGATCTAACTTGGCTGTGCTTGATTTAACGTGATTTGGTTAGATCAGGGCGCGATTAAGCCGATTTCGTTGGCGTCTATTTCACTGAGTCCAAACAGGCTTAAGTAGCTCACGAGATTTGTCGTTTGGCCGTTTGGGCTGAGTTCATTGAGTTTATTTAAGATGGTTCGTTGCGCTTTACGTTCCATCATCAGCTCAACGGCGAGCATCTGCTGATACTCTTGTTCATTCAGGCTGGACTTAGCGAGTTTACGTAATTTGCGGTAGGGCATGAGAAATCTTTCATCCCATTCACCTACTGCATTCATCAGTGTTTGCCATTGGTCTGTGCTGTATTGCTGCGGCCCAGACACATCCATAGTGATATCTAAATATTGCGCCAGTAGCAGTAGATTGACGTTCACCTGACAGCTATTTTGCAATTCGAGGCAGAGCGCTTTGTTTTGCGCATAGCTCATATCACACCATTGCCAGAGTTGACTGTCGAACTGGGTTAAAACCGCCATACTATTTCCTTGTATTGCCGCTGCTACTGACTTTTATGTAAAAGAACGCTGGAGTTATTGTTGCTCCATGACCTCTTGCTCCATTGCATCTATCTCTTCTTGCAACTCGAGCCATTGCATTTCACTGTCTTCTAAGGTTTGCGTCAAGCTCGTTCGCTCGGTTAATACCGAGGTTAGCTTGGCTTTGTTATCTTGATCATACAATTCGCTATCGGCCAGCAAGTGCTCTAGCTCGGCGAGGCGTTCGCTCAGCTTTTGTTGCTCGGTTTCTAACTTAGTTTGTTTGCGCTTGAGCGGCGATACCTTTTGGCGGATCTCGGCCTCGAGGCGTTTCTGTATCTTCTTATCGGCCGCAGGTTTGATCTCGTCACTGGTGCTGTTTTGATTCGAGTTGGCTTTCGCCGCATCGAGCAACCATTGGTGATAATCGTCTAAGTCGCCGTCGAAGGCGCGTACTTCACCTTGATCCACCAGATAGTAATCGCTACAGGTTAATCGTAGTAAATGCCTATCATGCGAGACGACAACCATAGCGCCTTCAAAGGTTTGCAATGCCATTGTCAGGGCGTGGCGCATCTCTAAGTCTAAATGGTTGGTGGGTTCATCGAGCAGCAATAGGTTAGGGCGTTGCCAAACTAATAGCGCCAGTACTAAACGGGCTTTCTCGCCGCCAGAAAAGGGTCGTACAGGTGAGAGCGCCATATCGCCATTAAAGCCAAAACCGCCTAAGAAGTTACGCAACTCTTGCTCTCTGGCATTGGGTGCCAGACGTACTAAATGCTGCATCGGCGTGTCGTCGAGGCGTAAAAATTCGATTTGGTGCTGTGCAAAGTAGCCGATATTGACGCCAGGATTAGGTTCATACAAACCTGTCATTGGCGATAATTGGCCCGATAACAGCTTGATTAATGTCGATTTACCTGCACCGTTACGGCCGAGTAAACCAATGCGCGCACCCGGCACTAAGTTTAAATGCACCTTGCTAAGGATTGGCTTATCGCTATAACCGATCGCGACTTGCTCCATCTTAATCAGCGGATTGGGTAGGGCTTCTGGAGCACGAAACTCCATATAAAAGGGGCTATCGGCTTGAGACGGCAACAACTCAGTCATGCGCTCTAGTGCCTTTAAGCGGCTCTGCGCTTGTTTGGCTTTACTTGCCTTGTAACGGAAGCGGTCAACGAAGGACTGCATGTGCGCACGTTCTTTTTGTTGACGTTCGAAGGCAACCTGTTGCTGCGACATACGTTCGGCACGAATGCGCTCAAAGGCACTGTAATTGCCTTTGTAGAAATTGAGTTTTTGATTTTCAACGTGGACGATTTCATCAACGATTTCATCGATAAAGTCCCTATCATGGCTGATTAAAATCAGCGTGCCTTGATAGGACTTAATCCAACCTTCGAGCCAGTACATGGTATCTAAGTCCAAGTGGTTGGTCGGTTCGTCGAGGAGTAATAAGTCAGAGCGGCACAGTAGCGCTTGGGCTAAGTTGAGGCGCATACGCCAACCACCCGAAAAGCTTTTGACTGGATTGCTTTGCTCGGCTTCACTAAAGCCCAGACCCGCTAACAATGAACCCGCGCGCGAATGAATCGCATAACCACCGATAGCGTCGATTTTGCCGTGTAAGAGTGCGATGGCATTGCCGTCGTTATCTTCTTGGGCCTTGTGTAATAGGGCTTCTAATTGACGATATTCGCTATCGCCATCGATCACATATTCCAGTGCCGAGACGTCGAGCGCAGGGGTTTCTTGGGCCACAGTGGCAATTTGCCAGCCAGAAGGCAGACTAAATTCACCTTTATCTAGGCTTAAGTGACCTAAAATTAATGCGAGCAGTGAGGATTTGCCTGTGCCGTTAGCACCGACTAAACCGACCTTATGGCCGGGATAAATCGTGAGAGAGGTCTCATCTAGCAGGGTTTTGCTGCCACGGATTAATTGCGCTTGGTTGATGCTGATCATTAACTACAACTTGGTTAGAACGTAAATTCGTCAGGGCACAGATAATAGCGTACAACCCAGTTTCAAACCACAGCCTGACCCGATAACTCGGACAATTATTCGACTTTTCAGGACGATCTTCAGTGAATCGCATCACATCGACCTAAGGCCTCATACTTTCAGGTAACACTGGCATTCAATCATCAGTGTGGCAAAATAGCGGCAATTTCTTCGGCCGAGTCCCTTGGCCCTGCTATCTGGTCCTTTATCTATTATGACAAACACTAAAATCAAAAAGCGTTTCGTAGCCGGTGCTAAGTGCCCAAAATGTAGCGCCAAAGACAGCATTTTACTCTACAAGGAAAACGGCATCGAAACCGTTGAATGCACAGAGTGTGATTACCGTGAACAGCAAACCGATGAAAAGGTCACAGAAAAAGCCACCGGTGCTGTGATCGGCGTGTTTAAACCGGATTAGGTTGAAGATTTAATTCAATTGGGTTGCTTCGGCTGAGGACGCCCTGTCCTATGTCTTATTTTTCCGTTTGTAGCTTTGCGAGTAAAAGGTGCGCAAATCATTAACCACTCGCAATTAGCTCAAGTTCATTGAAACGGTCTGAGTTAGATATCAGAAATGGTAGCCTAAGCATTGGGTACGGTTATGACCGCTTACCTTAAACATCACAAGACTTTTACCATAAAGAATTTACTGCCGGTTTCTGGGTAGGCTTGTTGTATCCACTGCACGCGATAGTCGTGGCGCTCATAAAAGGGCTTAGCTTGAAAATCTAAGGTATCGAGTAGGGCAAATTGGCAGCCGCGTTCTTTTGCTTGGCTTTCTGCGGCTAACAATAAGTGCGTGCCTATACTTTGGAGTCTTAAAGAATCATCGACCCACAGATAATCGATTAACAACCAATTGCCGAAGGTTTTGCCGCTTATTCCCGCTAACAGTTTACCTTCGGTATCTTGTAATTTGAGGCCGAGATTTTTACGGCTAAGCCCCTGCCATTGGACTTGGTTGAACTCGACAATTTTTTGTTTTATAGCGTCGGCGAACTCGGTTGATTCATCGTTAATTAAGCTTAAATTCATCGTCACTTCTCGTTTGATTTTTTATGATGTTAGCTCTGAATATCTAGGCTGATAGGCATTGGTATGCCGCCAAGGATTAGGGTAAACTAGCGCCTTTGTCACTGGCCATAAGTATCGTAATGGAAACTTTTTACAGTCTATATCCTGCGGTTAAACATCTGCATTTTACCTTTATCGCGTTGAGCGTGTTACTGCTTACCGTGCGCTTTGTCCTGCATCTGCGCCAATCGGCTCTGATGGAGAAGAAGCTGCTCAAGATAGCGCCCCATGTTATCGACACTTTCCTACTGCTGTCGGGCTTAACTTTGTGTTTTATGATCCAGCAATTTCCTTTTGTGGATCCTTGGATGACCGAAAAAATCGGTGCTGTAGTTGCTTACATTGTCCTAGGCGCCATTGCCATAAAAGCGAACAGAAACAAATTGTTCAAAGTGTTTGCTTACTTAGGCGCGATAGGTTGGTTGGTTTATGCTGCTAAATTGGCTCATTTTAAACAAGCGGTATTATTGGGTTAATGGGTAACTACACTCTGCAAGATGGCATTTCATTGCCCGAGTCGGCATTGGATGTAGGTGCGCACCTTGGATTTTCTAAACTTGAAGCCGCTAAATGGGCTTGGTTTGAAATGGCGGGAGCCGTATTAACTCATTACTTGGTTGATCAACAACAGCGTTTTAATGCGCTGTTGCATTGGTTTTACGAGGATTTAGGTTTTTGTGTTCGTGAGAACTACTTCAGTACCGAGGCGGCAGATTTAGGTACTTGCTTAATTAGTCGCCAAGGTAATAGTACTACGCTGGCGACGGTATTGATGTTGCTTGCGAAGCAGTTAGATCTTGAATTCGAACCCATATTGCTACCTGGCAATACGGTGCTGCGTTGTAAGATTGACGGTGAAGTGAGTTATTTGGATCCTTTAACGGGCAAGGAACTCACCCGTCACCAGTTGCACGTGTTAGTGCGCGGCGAGTTAGGTAATGCTGCTGAGCTTAAGGCAAGTTACTTAAAGCCTGCAACGGTGAAAAAACTGCTGACGCGTATGCTGCATGAGCTTAAGGCGGGTTGCATAGTGTCGCATCAATTTGAGGCAGCGATGGAGTGTTGCAGTCTGCTGTTGCAATGGCATGTTGACGATGTACATTTGAATCGTGAGCGGGCATTTATTGCACAGCAGTTGGGTTGTATTAATGTGGCCGCCGCCGATCTGCAGCATTTTGTTGATAATAGTCCTCACGATCCCGTGATCGAGATAGTGAAGATGCAGCTCAAAGAATTAAACGAACACGCCGAGGTTTATCACTAAAGCAGAGCCTTTCGGGGCTCTTCTTATTTATTCAACTTTTATTAACGAATTCAATCCGCAAAAATAATAACACTGGGCAGATGGAAGTTTGACCCAGGGACTTAAAAGTTAAGTCTCTAATAAAAATAATAACTGTATCAACAGGGAGAAATTAGCATGACAAGCACGGCTTTAGTGACGAACGATGCCACGGCGTTAGGAATACTCGCGACAATTCTAGGTTTTGTATTTTATACCAGTAGCAGTAGTCATCCTTTTTGGCAGAAGTTTTATCGTTTTATTCCCGCCCTTTTATTGTGCTATTTCTTGCCATCGTTATTGAATACCTTTGGGGTAATCGATGGTAATACCTCACAACTGTATTTTGTGGCATCCCGTTATTTGCTGCCAGCTTGTTTAGTCTTATTGATTTTAAGCGTTGATTTAAAAGCTATTTTAAGTTTAGGGCCGAAAGCTTTGATCATGTTTTTAACTGGCACTGTCGGTATCGTTATCGGCGGCCCTATCGCCTTGTTGCTGGTGTCGGTTATTGAACCTTCTTTAATTGGGGTCGATGGCCCCGATGCGGTATGGCGTGGTATGACGACCTTAGCTGGGAGCTGGATTGGTGGCGGTGCAAACCAAGCTGCAATGAAAGAAATTTATGATGTGGGCGGTAATATTTTCTCTGTGATGGTGACAGTCGATGTGATAGTCGCCAATATTTGGATGGCAGTGCTGCTGTTCCTAGCCTCAAAAGCGAAAGAGATCGATGCTAAAACCGGTGCGGATACTTCTGCAATTGAAGCGTTAAAAGATAAAGTTGAAAAGTATCATGCTGAAAATGCGCGTATTCCTAATCTGCGCGATCTTATGCTGATTGTCGCTGTAGGCTTTGGTATCACAGGTATTGCTCATATCGCCGCTGATTTTCTGGGGCCATTTTTTGAAGTGAACTATCCTTGGACCGCAGATTACAGTTTAACCTCTAAATTCTTCTGGTTAGTGGTGATAGTCACAACGATTGGTTTGGCGATGTCATTCAGCCCAGTGCGTCATTTAGAGGCGGCGGGGGCATCAAAAGTGGCTTCAGCCTTCCTTTACATCTTAGTTGCGACCATTGGTCTACATATGGATGTGAGTAAGGTGCTCGATACGCCATTGTACTTTTTAATTGGTATTGTGTGGATGATAGTTCACGCAAGCTTTATGTTATTGGTGGCTAAGCTGATTAAAGCCCCGTTATTTTATATGGCCGTAGGCAGCCAAGCGAATGTGGGTGGCGCTGCGTCAGCCCCTGTAGTTGCGGCGGCATTTCACCCCGCTTTAGCACCAGTGGGCGTACTGTTAGCCGTATTAGGTTATGCGTTAGGAACCTATATGGCATGGATTTGTGGTCAAATTTTACAGTTAGTTGCGGTATAACCGCCTTAGCTCCTATTCACCGCTGGGAAAGGTTCCAGCATTTTAGAGAGAAGTTGCGATGAGTAATAAAATCATAAACCTAGGTTCAATCGAGATTGCCAACGATAAACCTTTCGTGTTGTTTGGTGGCATGAACGTGCTTGAGTCTCGCGATCTCGCTATGTCGATTGCTGAAACCTACGCCGAAGTGACTCAAAAGCTGGGGATCCCTTATATATTTAAGGCGTCTTTTGATAAGGCGAATCGTTCTTCGATTAACTCTTACCGCGGTCCAGGTATGGAGGAAGGCTTAAAGATTTTTGAAGAGATTAAAAAGACCTTTAATTTACCTTTGATCACCGACGTGCATGAAGTGCATCAGTGTGCGCCAGTGGCAGAAGTAGTTGATATTATTCAGTTACCTGCATTTCTAGCACGCCAGACAGATTTGGTTGTCGCGATGGCAAAAACTGGCGCTATCATCAATGTGAAAAAGCCACAGTTTTTAGCACCACATGAAATGCGCCATATCATCACTAAGTTTAACGAAGCGGGTAATGACGAGATCATCTTGTGTGAACGTGGTTCAAGCTTTGGATATAACAACTTAGTCGTTGATATGTTGGGTATGGACGAGATGAAGCAATCTGGCTATCCGGTGATTTTCGATGCGACCCATGCACTGCAACGCCCTGGTGGTCGTGCCGATTCAGCGGGTGGACGTCGCGCACAGGCAACCGAATTAGCGCGCAGTGGTATGGCGCTGGGTTTAGCGGGTCTATTCATTGAGGCGCACCCCGATCCTGATAACGCTAAGTGTGATGGCCCATGTGCGCTGCCTTTGCATCAGTTAGAAAATTATCTGAAGCAAATGAAAGCGATCGACGATTTGGTTAAATCCTTCGAGCCAATCGATACCAGTAAGTAATCGCAAGCTAAGACTTAATGAATTAGTGACTTAATCCCAAAGCCTCGACTCGTTCGGGGCTTTTGTTTTTCAGTCGAGGAATGTGATTGGTATAGCCCCGTAGCTATCTGAAACATTAATGTTTTATGATGGGCTTTGCCTAACAATCTTGTTTTTATAGCCGACCAGATTCTTTACGGAATACCTTTATGTGGATCTTACTCACTTTGCTGGCGGCATTTATGCAGGCTTGGCGTAATGCGTTTCAAAGCCAGCTGAGTAAAGAAGTGAGTGTTGCGGGCGTGACCTTAGCGCGTTTTATTTGGGCTGGGCCGATTGCCGCAGTGTATCTGGCGAGCTTATATCTTTGGCAGGATGTCGGAATCCCCGATTTTAGCGACCGTTTTATCGGTTTTATTCTCGGAGCATCGGCGATGCAAATCCTCGCGACGGGCTTGATGGTGAAATTGTTCAAGCAACAGAACTTTGCCGTTGGTGCTGGGCTAGCCAAGAGTGAAGCCGTGGTCGCTGCGATCTTAGGCACAGTGTTTTTTGGGACGCATTTATCCCTTTTAGGTTGGTCGGGAGTGTTGTTGGGTGGTGTGGCAATTTTTCTCATGAGTGCCAAGCAAGGCCTGCGAAGCTTGTCGCTCAATACGGTATTGATTGGTTTGGCTTGCGGTACTTCGTTTGCGCTGACATCGCTTTGGGTGCGAGAGGCGAGTTTATGTTTGAATATCGGCTTCCCCCATAGCGCCGCTTGGGTGCTGTTATTCGTGATTAGTCTACAGACCCTAGTGTTAGTCAGTTATCTGTTACTTAAGGATAAATCCACACTGGCCGCGTTATGGCAGCGACCTAAGCTTACCTTACTCACCAGTGCCGCCAGTTGTTTAGGTTCTATCGGCTGGTTTAGTGCAATGTCGCTGCAGGCTGTGCCTTATGTAAAAACCTTAGGTCAAGTTGAAGTCTTCTTTATGATCCTGATTGCCACCTTTTGGTTGAAGGAAAAAGTGAAGATAAAAGATATGCTTGGATTAGTGCTTATTGCTATGGCCGCCATTTTGGTGATGTGGGAATAGATTAAAACTCATTGATGTCATACTGGTTTTTTATACTAGAATAAAACGCGATTTAGCCAGTTTATATCAAGCTGATATGAACTGAGATACAAACATATACATACCTTGCCGCTTAGATTTTGATACCATTTTTAACCGAGTGCTGTGCGAGTTAAGGAACTAAACAGAGAACTATGCGAAGAAAAATAGCAAAATTGAATCTGCCATTGTGGCAATGGCTGGCAGTGATATTGTTTCCCATTGGGGTTGCTGTTGTAGCAAGTTATCTCTCTGCACAGTATTTTGTGGAAGATAAAGTCAAAGGTGTGGGGGGGATTTATGTAGGCAACATAGATACTTTGATCTCTCATGCCGATGAAATCAGCCATTATGCATTGGCGTTGAAGGACACTGAGTGTCAAGAATTACACGACTATATGTTGTTCCAGCCTTACTTTCGCTCGGCTTTAATATTTGATTCGCAACGTGTTTATTGCTCATCTAAAACCGGTGATATTGATACTCCCCTGAGCATTGTTAGTGCTACCGAAAATCTTGAAATATCTAACCAGTTTATTATTACGGGCACGCCTTTTATGCCTGAGGTGCCCGCGATAGTGTCATCTAAATGGGACCCTAAATCTAAACACGGCGCCGCTGTGATTATTGAAGGGAAATATTTAGTAGATTCCTTTGTACAGCCCGATGTGTTTCCCAGCGCAGTTATCAATGTCGCTTTATCCATCAATGGTAAAACGATTCCTGAATCACTCGGATTTATCAAAAATGAGGTAATGACTTTAGATTCTGATGAGCACAATTTTTCAGTGTTACTAGAAATGTCACCTGCTTTTTTTAGGCATTTTTTTTGGATATTTTTTGCCATCTCATTACCCTTTAGCATTATTTTGATTACGGGTTCTATCTTGTTTGTGCTCTATTCACGGTTATCTCGTCACTCCCTTGCTGATGATATTCGTAGCGGGATAGAGAACGAAGAGTTCTTTTTGGTTTATCAACCTGTGATCTGCGCTGAGGACGGCAAGGCCAAAGGAGTCGAGGCATTAGTGCGTTGGCAGCACCCACAAATGGGCTTAGTACGGCCTGATTTGTTTATTCCTATCGCCGAAGAGAGCAAGTTGATTGTTCCATTGACCAATTATATCTTCGAAAAGGCATTAAAAGATTTTGCTAATATGAAGGTTGAATCGGGCTTTAGAGTCGCATTCAACGTGGCGCCAGAGCATTTTACCCAAGATGATATCGAGTCGAAATTTATTCATCTGCGGGATTCTTTGGATCGTATTGGCGTTAAGCCTTTAATCGAAATCACCGAACGGCAATTATTAACGCCGGATATTTGCCAGCGCATTGAAAGCTTACGCCAGTTGGGGATTTTAGTGGCTATCGATGACTTTGGTACTGGGCAAACAACCTTATCTTTGTTACAAACCATGCCATTGGATTACTTGAAAATCGATAAATGCTTCATCGATACCATAGGGCAGGACTCCGTGACTTCCCACGTACTCGATACCATTATTGAGCTCTCCCATAAGATGAATTATGTGGTGGTGGCTGAAGGGGTTGAAACCCAGGAGCAGGCAGATTATTTGACCAGTCGCCAAGTCCATTTTTTACAAGGTTATCTCTTTGCTAAGCCCATGAAGCTGGCGGATTTAAAGTTATGGTTAGTCGAACATTTCAAAAAGTAGCATCATGATGTAAGTCTGCCATAAGGGCGCCTTGGTACCCTTATGGCTATTCAACTGTCTTAACTAAAGGTTCGAGGTTCTGATTAAAGGCTATAACCCGTTTCTTCGTGTTCCGATAAATCTAAGCCGTTAACTTCTTGCTCTGTGCTGACGCGAAGGCCGCCAAGTAGCTTACGGATGATCACAAACAGCAACCAAGTGACCACCGCAGTATAAGTGAATGTCGCCGCAACCCCGATAATCTGTACCCCAAGTTGGTCTATCATAGTGTCGTTCACGGCCGCAAAACCGTAGCCGCTAAAGACGCCTAATTGGGTCGAGCTAAATACACCCGCCAAAAGGGTACCAAGAATACCGCCGACACCGTGCACGGGGAAAACGTCTAAGGAGTCATCGATTTTAAGTTTCTGTTTGATATAAACCGTTGAGTAAAAACACACGATTCCACCGAGTAAACCTATGACTAAGGCGCCTGCTGGGCCAACATAACCAGAGGCGGGAGTGATAGTGCCTAAGCCCGCTACCATGCCTGTGACTATGCCAAGGGCGCTGGGTTTACCAAACTTAATCCACTCAATTGCCGCCCATGTCATCGCGCCCATAGAAGCGGCGAGATGAGTGGCTAGAATCGCCATGGCTGCGGTGCCATTGGCACCGAGCGCACTGCCGCCGTTAAAACCGAACCAACCCACCCACAGCATGCCCGCACCTGTGACAGTCATCGTCAGGTTGTGCGGCATAATGGCCGAGTTTAGAAATCCTTTGCGTGGACCTAGCACTTTAGCGGCCACGAGCGCAGCAACCCCTGCGGTGATATGCACCACGGTTCCGCCCGCGAAATCATACAGTCCTAGCTGTGCTAACCAGCCACCACCCCAAACCCAGTGGGTGATCGGCGCATAAACCAGTAATAACCAAGCACCTGAAAAGATAAGCACAGCTGAAAACTTCATTCGCTCGGCAAAACCACCGATGATTAAAGCTGGCGTTATGATGGCAAAGGTCATTTGAAATAGCATAAACAGAGGCTCGGGAATATCCCCGCTAAGACTATCGCGACCAATACCTGACAGTAGTGCTTTGTCTAAGCCACCGATGAAACTGCTACCTGTGTCGAATGCGAGTGAATAACCTAGCCCGAACCATAAAACTGACACTAGGGCGGCAATAGAGAAGCATTGCATCAATATTGAAAGCACGTTTTTACTGCGAACTAAACCGCCGTAAAACAAGGCTAATCCTGGCAAGGTCATCAACAACACTAATGCGGATGAGCTTAAGATCCACGCTGTATTTGCAGCGCTAAATTGACCATCATCGGCGACGGCATTCGTCGCCAATATACTGAATAATATCAATAGGTATTTAATACTGAGTCTGAAGCTCACTAGCATCATAGGGCATCAACTCCTTCTTCCGAAGTGCGAATGCGCACCACTTGTTCTAACGAAGTCACAAAGATTTTGCCATCACCCACTTTGCCCGTATGGGCTGCAGCAATAATGGCATCAATAACGGCATCTTCTTGATCGGAATGAATGGCAACTTCGAGTTTAATCTTAGGTAAAAAGTCCACTGCATATTCAGCACCACGATACAATTCCGTATGGCCCTTTTGGCGGCCAAAACCGCGTACTTCAGTGACTGTCATGCCATGGACGCTGAGCTGGGTTAAAGCTTCACGTACATCGTCTAATTTGAATGGTTTAATGATTGCGGTGACCAGTTTCAATTTTCTCTCCAACAAGCTGCAGACTCAATTTATTGGAATAAAGCAGGAATTAGGCCATATAGATAAAGCATTTATTATCATTGCGTTAACATTAAAATGCACCGAAATAGCTTGAAATTTTGATGCAAAACGGTGCAAAGCAAAGTTAATCTGCCCTGATTTAGTGCGTATCATTGGTGCAAGTTAAATTTGCTTGACTAGCATGAGTGCGGGAAAAGCCGAGTGAGTATGGCACTAGGGGAATTCGCGTTTTAATGCGGTAAATAAAAAGTGGGAATTTAGCAAAAAATTAAAAATTATATAAATTAAACATAATGTTATATTTAGTTTTGTTATGTGAGTTTTCTTGCTTAAGCTTCTAGCTGTTTGACGCGCGCCCAGAAGTCAGCATTAACTGGCGCACTTAAACCGTGCGCTCGTGCACGCTCACAGATATAACCATTAATTTGGTCTATTTCAGTTCGTCTTTGGTGTGCAATATCTTGGTGCATCGATGAGAAATTCCCCGCAGTGAGGCGGATCACCTGATAGACCCTGTCGTGTAACAATTGTTTATCGAGAGGCACGCCCTCGAGTGTGGCAACCGTGACTAACTCGTCGAGAATGCCTTTAATCATGTCACTAAAACCTGGCTCGGCGAGTGTGCCATTAGGACATTGATATAGTGCTGTAAGCGGATTAATCGCGGCATTAACGGCGAGTTTCTGCCATAGACAAGGCACAATGGCATCCACCCATTCACTGTTTGGGATAGCCGCCAGTAAAGCATTGCGATAATGCTCAGTGAGCTCTGTACCTGCAAAATGCCCAAATTGAGTTAGCCCTTGTCCAGTTTGCCTAATTTGCCAACTGGCTTGACGTAACACCCCTTGGGAAGTTGTCCCTAGGCTTAACCCTCTGCCATCAGCTTGCGCATCAATTAGCGGCGCTAGGGCTAAATTAGGTCCCATGCCATTGTGTAACAACAAAATGTGGCATTGTCTGGGCAGTTGGTTAAGTAAGGGCAAAAGTGCATCGAGCACTTGATAGGCTTTGACGCAGACAATCACGAGGCGAATATTATCGAGCGCATTGGCCGCTAAGATAGGCACAGAATACTGGAGTGCTTGTGTTTTCTGTTGATTATCATTGGCCGGCGCTAATGGAGTGACGCTAAGTGTCTGCTGTATAGATGCAATTGAATCGCGGCCGATAAGACCAACACCCATGCCCGCTGTAGTCAGTTGGTGGCAAATAAGCTGCCCAACGGCACCAGCACCTAAAATCGCAATATCCACTACGCGATTTATGTTCACAGCATGAGTCATATGTGTAGCCTTAAGGTATCGGTCATCAGTACCAGTTTGAAGCGCCTGAGTTAATCTTCTCGCAATTGCGCTGCGCGGAAGTATTTGCCATAGGCCCAATTGCAAAAGTAAAACAGTGCAATACCCGAAAAGTCGGCAATAACGTCACCCACAGAAGCGCTACGGTAGGGCAAACGTGATTGCACTAACTCAATTAAAATGGCGTAGCTTGCCAGTGTGAGAGATAACCAATACCACTTAGGTTTGAAAGCAAGATAGGTGAGATAGGAGAGGCAAAAAAAGCTCCCAAGATGGCCTACCTTGTCGATATTCGGAATACTTTGCGAATAGGTTGGTCTGGAAAATACCAGATAACTGATCACGACAAAGGCTACGGCTAAAGCCAGCTTAAATAGGGTGTTTTTAGTTATCACAAATATGTTTGTATTAGCTTAGAGTGGGGCAATGATAGGAAAATGTGTGGCTAAAGTCACCCATGATTACGCTTTTATTCTAGGCTTTACCTTCAACTTAGGCCTGTGTGTGGGTAAACTAGCTGCATATTAATTTGATATGGGACATAAAAACTATGCCTTCAATGGATATTGTGTCAGAAGTGAATGAAGTTGAACTGCGTAATGCGGTTGATAATACTAAGCGTGAGCTGGCGACACGTTTCGATTTTCGCGGTAAAACGGCTGACGTGGAATATAAGGACCATGTGGTCACGTTAACCGCTGAAGATGACTTCCAATGCCAACAATTAGTGGACATTTTACGTATGCAACTGAGCAAACGTAATGTGGATCCGTCTTCGATGGAAGTCGATGAGAAAGCCATCCACAGCGGTAAAACCTTCTCCCTAAAAGTGAAGTTTAAAGAAGGTATAGAAACCTTAATTGCTAAAAAACTGGTCAAGCTAATTAAAGACAGCAAACTTAAAGTGCAAGCGTCTATTCAGGGCGAGAAAGTACGAGTTACAGGTAAAAAACGTGACGATTTACAAGCTGTCATGGCGTTGGCACGTGAGTCTGAGTTAGGCCAGCCTTTCCAATTTGATAACTTTAAAGATTAATCGAGCAGAATTGGTTTAACGTGATGCAGTATCGCGTTTGCCATTTCGTCTTTAAATGTAAAAGCCCTCACACTAAGGTGTGAGGGCTTTTTTATATTGATGACATAAGTGCTATGAGACCTTAATCCGATTTTGTTGGTGCACTTTTTGACGAATCATCCATTAATGATGTGCTTGGATGCGGCGCATACTTGTTGACTAAGACAACCAAAAACAACACCGGAAAGCCAATAACACTGGCGGCGACAAAGAAGTTCACATAGCCAAATGCGTCGACATAAGCGCCCGAGAAGCCCGCGATAAATTTAGGGAAAAGCAACATAATCGAAGACAGTAAGGCATATTGCGTTGCACTGTAGCCGTTGCTAGTGAGACTCGAGAGATAGGCAATAAATGCCGCCGTGGCTATCCCAGCGCTGAAGTTATCCACGGAAATCGCAAAGGTTAAAAAGGGCACGTTGTAGCCAATCACTGCCTGCCACGCGAATAGCAGATTGGTTACGGCAACCAGTAAGGCACCGAGGAAAAGGATTTTCATAGTTCCGAAGCGAGCTAACAGAACGCCGCCAAAGGCTGCGCCGACTAAGGTCATGATCAGGCCATAGATTTTACTCAAATAAGCAATTTCTTCCTTAGTGAATCCCATGTCCACATAAAAGACGTTCGCCATAATCCCCATCACAATATCCGAGATCCGGTAGCAAGAAATCAGTAATAAGATGAGGATAGCACTGCGGCCATAGCGTTTGAAAAAGTCGATAAAGGGTAAAATACTGGCCGTATATACCCAAGATATGCCCGCTGCGATAATTCTAGGATAACGTGCACTTAAGCGTTGTTTTAGCACTAATTCAGTGGCATCGGCGGCGCGGGTATCGACTTCGGGTTCGCGGCTAAAAAGTGTGGTCAAAATCCCAACAGACATCAATCCTGCCATAATCAGGTAAGAAGTTTGCCATGCCACTAAGTTGTATGCCGTGTTACCGGGTTCAACCCAAGCCGCTATGGTGAGTGCGCCTGCGGTGGCTACTATCATGGCGCTGCGATAACCCACTTGATAGGCCGCTGCTAGTGCGGCTTGCATCTTTTCTGGGGCTGATTCAATCCGAAAGGCATCAATAACAATATCTTGAGTGGCTGAGGCAAAGGCGACCATTAATGCGAACAGTGCCAAGCGCTCGAGATCTTTGAGAGGGTCACTAAAAGACATGCCTAAGATGGCACCAACCAATAACAACTGAGCGAACAGCATCCAGCTACGGCGGCGGCCTAGAAATCGAGTTAGCAGCGGCAATGAAAGCCGATCGACTAAGGGTGACCAAGCCCATTTAAACGCATAGGCTAAGGCTATCCAGCTGAAATAACCGATTGAAGTGCGATCAACACCAGCTTCACGCAACCAAAAGGATAACGTTGAAAATACCAGCATTAATGGTAGACCAGCAGAAAAACCCAGTAATAACAGGATCAAAACCCGCTTGTGATAATAGACACTGAGGGCATCGAGTGTACGTTGAATAAAACCTTTTGCGGACATAGGCATGAGTCTAAGTGTTTAATCCGCTTAGCTTACGGGTAAGGTGCCATAGGGTTCAAGGGCTAATGGTATTCCTTTTACTTTGGAGTCCCGTTTAGCACTATAAGATGGTTGAATATGGCTCGAGAGTTAACTGCTTGTAGCTAAAAGTTTACCGCTTATCTTTATCGCTAGCATAGATCTTGATAGTAAGGAGAGCGTAATAATGTACACACGAGGAATTGGTTTACGAAATAAAAAAGGCCCTATTACAGGGCCATTTTTTATCGATAGGAATGCTGAACTTAAGGTCTTATCCCGATGCATCCCTGCGGCACTCGGCCGCCTAAACTCAGGTAGTCACAGCAATCATTTACTTGCTTACGCAGATATTGATTACCGCGGATCACACAGTCAGGCCACCTGTTAAAGCTGTGGAGCAAGTGCCAAAACACTTTTTCAGTTTCAGTTTGCGCTTCGCCAGTCGAATTCAGTTGCTGCCATTCTTCTAACGTGTCCCATAAGTAAAGTTGCACTTCATGGAAGTCGAGTTCTTCACTCAAAAACGCTTTTCCATAGAAGGCGAGTTGGGGCGCTTTATTATCGATGAACTCAGTTGCCGTCATCGTTTGCCTCCTTTCTGTTTACTATCACAGTATAGATGCAAAATTAGCGCTTTTGCTCGAAATTATATTTTGATTACTGTTTTGGTAATAACTTGGCTTTTTTCAATATGATAGGGGTAACAGGAACATCGGGCCAATTGAGCTTAGTGTTAGTCCCTGTCTCAACGACAGCCATAGCTTCGAGGACGGTTTTACCTTCAATCACTTCACCAAATACGGCATAACCCCAACGACGTTTAGAGGGGTCGAGCTTAGTGTTGTCGGCTACGTTGAAGTAGAACTGACGAGTGGCTGAGTGCGGCTCGTTTTCACGAGCCATGGCGATAGTGCCCATGCTATTTGTTAGGCCATTTCCTGATTCGTTGACTATCGGCTTACCTTCGGGCAGCTCTTCATACTTGGGGGTGATTCCGCCGCCTTGCACCACAAAGTCACTGATCACGCGGTGAAATATTGTGTTGTCGTATTCGCCTTTAACGACATGAGTTAAAAAGTTATCGACAGTGATTGGTGCACGAGTTCTATCTAGCTCGACCACTATTTTGCCTAAGCTAGTATCAAATTCGACTCTGGGATACAAGGTATCGGCCTGAATGTCGAGTGCGAGGCTATGATGACTCATAAAGATGAGTAAGAGGGCTGATATCCAACGGAGCATATTGATTTCCTTATAATAAACTGACGCTGTTATTTTTGTAGAAACTGATTAAGCTCAGGATCGTTTAGAATCTCGCCGGTAAGTTGGCCGAGCAATTTGTTCATATCCAGTTCTAAGGTTGCAAAATCGGGCGTTAAAGGACCTTTTAAAGTGCCTTTGGCTTTATAGCGTTTTACCAGCTCTTGGGTGGAATTTTTGGCTTGAACTGCGATTAACACACTGTGTTTTGCCTCATAGCCAAAGGTCTTTTTAGTGATATCCATTTGCAATTCTTCTAATTGAATTTGCACTGAATTAGTTGCGCTTGGGTCGATTTGGTAGCCCGCTTGAGCAAAACCTGCGCGGAATACTTCATCGAGTAACAGTTTAGGCGGTTCGCTCGGGCCAACTAAACGTGTTTTTGTCCCTTCTTCAATAAAACGAGCAACATAATCGACTGTGCGTGTATCTACCGTTTCAAGAGCGATAGGTACAAGTTGCGCCGTTTGTTGGCTGATATTGGGCACTTGAGGGCTGAAAGCCATATGAGTCGGATTTTGGCTGGCACAGCCCGCGAACAGCAGGGGGAAAGTCAAGGTCAGTAATAGCCGTTTCATGGGATCTCTCGTACAAGTAAAAGTGGCTACAGCATACCAGAAATCACTTTTGATGCCACAGAACACCGTGATTCAGTTGAGGTACAGCTTTTATTGCTAATATCTTGTGCTCATTATTCACATCCGTGTTTTCTGTGCATTCACATCATTTATTCGCATAGTTACAAGGCATGGAAGGCAGGTTAAATATGGAAAAAATATCATTCACTTCGTTATTTGTTGGCCTGATGCTGGCGTCAGGCCTGATGAGCTCCAATGCGCTCGCGGGCGATTCTGCCCATATACTGGGTGGTAGTTTAGGTTACGGTACCCAAGAATTTGAAACTAAGAACGGTAAATATGATGCGGGTGACACATTAACCAGCGACTTATATTACCGCTATATGCTCAACGAGCATTTTGGGTTTGAGGCGGGTTATTTAGCGGGTTCAGGTGGGGTGGCGAGTGCGCTTGTTAGCGTCATCAGTGAGATAAAAGATTTACGTTACCAAGGTGTTATAACCGCCGCTTACGCTGAATATGCTTTGTCTCGTGGTAACAGCCTGTATGCCAAATTAGGCGCTGCTTACACTCAAGTCAGCTATGAGATAGATAAACAAGATATGGACTCGGATGATGTCGGTTTTTATGGCGCTGCAGGCTGGCAATATCGATTTAAGTCAGGATTCGGTTTGAATTTGGAATACCAATATATCCCGATGAAAGAGCTTGAATTACAGGGGATCAACTTTGGTATTAGCTACCGATTCTAATCTTTCCTTATCCAACGATTAAAGCGCCTTTAGGCGCTTTAATCGTTTTACAAACAAGGAATTTAAAACATTAAACCGAATACTGGCTGGCAACAAAATGACAACACTTTGTCCTTGCACTCTTTTAATGCAATGGGGGACAGGTTAGAGTAAAAATTCGATGTTTAGAATGAGAGAGCATAGATGCTCCCGCGTCCTTTTTGTAAGGCTTAGTCATGTTAACGATAGCAACGCAAATCGCCCCAGATAACTTGATCAATCCGAAGGGGTTACCCCATTTTGGTCATTTCGATGGCATAGTCAAAACCTTAGGTTTAGCGGACTTTGCCTATTTCGATACTATGGATAAACCTGCTTCAGCGTGGGCTAAGCATTTCGATTATAAACAATTTCAGTTTGTCTCTTTGGTCACGCCGCGTTATGTCCTAGGCATCGCGCTTGCCGATATTGCCTACGTCGGCAGTGCTTTTTGTTATTTATACGATATAAAAACCAACACACTCACCCAGCTTGATTGGCTAAAACCTTTGAGGTTTGGCTATCAAATGACGCCATCGCCAGCCGAGGGCCGAAGTAGTATTGGCCGTAAAGGGGCGCAGTTAAGCTTTGAGATTGTAGAGGGCGGTTGGCGGTTAATGATTGATACTAAAAACATTCAAGCCGATGTGACTTTACACTCAGCCCCCTTAAGTTTGCCTATGGCTATGTGTAGTCCTACTGGATACAACGGCTGGACTTACACACAAAAGCATAATGGTTTGACCGTTAAAGGTAGTTTGACTGTGGGTCATGAGCCGCAGCCGCTGAATCAAGCTTTAGCAGGCTATGACTTTTCGGCGGGTTACATGCGCCGTGATACCAGTTGGCGCTGGGCGTCAATTAACGCGCGGATCCAAGAGGGCATTATGGGACTTAATTTAGCGGCGGGTGTCAATGAAACTGGGGCTACTGAAAATGTCTTTTGGATTAATGGTGAGCGTCATTTACTCGGGCCAGTGCAATTTGAGTTTGATCGCCATGCCACGCTCGGCGCCGAGGTTTGGCGAGTCCACAGTCAAAATGGCCAAGTGGATTTGCAGTTTGCGGCGCGCAATTGTCGCAGTGAAAAGCGTAATTTGCTCTTGCTTAAGAGTAATTTCCGCCAATTCATCGGTCATTTCAGTGGCACGATTACCGATAATCAAGGGCACAGTTACCAGTTAAATAATGTTCTGGGACTCGCCGAAGATCATTATGCCCGCTGGTAGCTAACGGCGACTAACGGACCGCAGCTGCCTGCGTTGTGGCGTTGAATGCGGTTTATAGAATGCAGTCAGAATTTTTATAAAAGTAACAATAAAAATAACCATAAAATAAAAATAGAACAGGATGATCTTATATGGATATCTCCTCGCTGATCCAGCACCCAGAGCTGTTACTGCTAGTGCTCGCACCTTTGTTTTTCGCGTGTATTTTGCTGGAATGGTACTTTGGCGATAAAAGACAAAGGCTACCGTTAAGTGCACGTTATCGCGGCCAAGAAGTGCTGTGTAATTTCAGCCTCGCGGCCATGCATCAAGGTGCTGATTTACTCACTGGTTTGCTGATCGCTAAGCTGTATCTGGCGATGTTTGGTTGGAAGTTATTCGATATTGAAATGGGCCCATTGAGCTTTATTGCCTTGATGGTCGCGCAGGACTTTTGTTATTACTGGTTCCACAGGGCGAGCCACAGAGTCCGCTGGATGTGGGCGGCTCACGTGGTGCACCATAGCTCTGAGAATATGAATTTTAGCACTGCGTTTCGTCAGAGTTTAATGTATCCCTTTGCAGGCATGTGGGTATTTTGGCTACCGCTGGTGGTTATAGGTTTCGATCCAAACTGGGTGGTGTTTGTGGTATTACTCAATCTGGGATTACAATTTTTTGTGCATACCCAAGCGATTAAATCACTCGGACCGCTGGAATGGGTCTTCAATACTCCATCACATCACAGGGTGCACCACGGTCGTAATCCCCAATATATAGATAAAAACTATGCGGGTGTGCTGATTATTTGGGACAAGCTGTTTGGCACTTTTGAGCCCGAGGTAGAGACTGTGATTTACGGCATTACTAAGCCAGTGAATAGTTTTAATCCCTTTAAAGTGACTTTTAGTGAATGGCGAGACATGTTTGCAGAGGTTACCGCGACAGGTTTGAGTGTTAAACAACGACTACGTATCTTGTTTGCTCCGCCTTCCAGCAGTTTAAAAAGCGAGGAATAACAATCCACTGCATTTTCCAAGTTAAATAGCGCAAATGGCTAATAGAGTCTTGAATTTAGCCTTGCTAGCATATATTCCGTTTTTTGCCACTGTTTTGGTGTAAAAATGTACAATCCCATACTTTGGTGGTACTTTTTGGGGTAAGGAGTTTAACTCGGGAGGACTTATCATGATGGATGAACCTCGATTATCCGCGGAGGAGCTTGCTTGTTTTAGCGAACTTTTTTCGCCGACTCGTGTGGGCACAGCCTTGACTAACGATCCCCTAGTCAATCACGTGCTCACAGTCACAACTGAAGTACCGCAAGTTATCGCCTCGATTCTCGGTAAGGCAAAACTCACTCTATTGGCCGAAGTCGGACCCTATAAACTCTGGTTTCCGCTACTGATGAAAGTGGATGACTTTGGTCAGTTTCAACCCACTTTAGGTGTACCTGAAGTGCTAGATGCCTCGGGAGTGGAGCGCAGTTGGCGGTTAACTCAAGCCGATGATGTGTGGATATTCGACCACGATCAAGGTGAGCAATGGTCTGTTGCCTCGCTATCTAGTTCTGGCATGGCCATTCGTGCTAAATCACAGCAGCAATTTAAACAATTGTTAGGCAGTAAAGACTTGCAATTACAATTGCCCAATGGCGAGACTATGCGCGTCGATATCGAGCCTATTCGTAGCGAGAAAGGTCTGGCTTTCGTTAAGTTTCAGGCCGAAACCGAAGAGCGTGAAGCGTTACGTCAATTCTTATTTAGTCGCCACCGTAGCCAGCACGCTCAGCTCTACCGTGACTTACGTTAGGACCTCCATTGCGACAGTTTTCGGCCTTGTGTTAGTTGACCTGTTATCTAAAAATCTCAGTTCTGCAACTTGAATGTGAAATCCACGGATTTAAAAACTGTCATTTGTGATTGCAGTGCTTTTCACCGATTGTTACCTGCCAATCTGTCTCCCGATGGATTAGAATGGCGGTGAATTCAACACATCAGAGCGAGCGGTATGCACGTACATATTTTAGGAATTTGTGGAACCTTCATGGGTGGTCTAGCGTTATTGGCTAGGGCCAAAGGGCACAGAGTGACGGGCTCGGATGCCAATGTCTATCCTCCAATGAGCACGCAACTAGAGGACCAAGGCATTGAGCTTATTCAAGGTTTTGATCCTAGCCAGCTGGGTGAAGCAGGGCACTATCCTGACTTAGTTGTCATTGGTAATGCCATGAGCCGGGGTAATCCTTGTGTGGAAGCCGTGTTGAACATTGGCATCCCTTATACCTCTGGCCCGCAGTTTTTAGCCGATCATATTTTGCCTGAGCGTTGGGTGCTGGCAGTGTCTGGCACTCACGGTAAAACCTCGACTTCTAGCATGTTAGCCTGGATTTTAGATGATTGTGGTTATGAGCCTGGGTTCTTAATCGGTGGCGTACCGCAAAACTTTGATGTGTCGGCACGTTTAGGCAAGACCGCTTTCTTTGTCGTTGAGGCCGACGAATACGACAGTGCCTTCTTCGATAAACGTTCGAAATTCGTGCATTATCATCCGCGTACCTTAGTGATCAACAATCTTGAGTTCGATCATGCCGATATTTTTGCTGATCTGGCTGCGATTCAAAAACAGTTTAACCACTTAATTCGCACCGTTCCTGGTGAAGGCAAGATCATTTGGCCCGCCGATTCCCATGCCGTTAAGCAAACGATTGATATGGGGTGTTGGAGTGAGCAAGAAACCTACCATTTAGCCGAATCGACCAGCGGTTGGTATGGCAAAGCGTTAAGTGATGATTGCCATCGCTTTGAAGTGTTTTTTGATGGCGAGTCTCAAGGTATTCTCGAATGGGATTTGATTGGTCAGCACAATATTGAAAACGCCATGATGGCCATTGCTGCCGCGCGTCACGTTGGCGTTAAGCCGAGTGCTGCAATTGAAGCTTTAGCTAAGTTTATGCCACCTAAGCGTCGACTCGAATTACTCGGAACCGTTAACGGTGTGAGCGTATATGACGATTTTGCCCATCATCCGACGGCTATTGCGACCACGTTAAAAGGCATGCGGGCTAAGGTTGGGCAGAGCAAGATTACTGTGGTACTTGAGCCGCGCTCAAATACCATGAAGAGCGGTGTCCATAAAGACACTTTAGCTTTTTCTATGATGCAAGCCGACGAAGCCTTTTTATATCAAGCCGATACCATTGACTGGAATATGAAAGAAGCTATGGAAGCGGCGGTGATCCCTGTGACTGTGTTACATCAAATTGATGATGTGGTCGCCAAAGTCGCAGCAACCGCCAAAGCAGGCGACACCATAGTGGTGATGAGTAACGGTGGTTTTGGTGGGTTACATAAGAAGCTGCTGGCCGCATTAGAACAGGCTTCAACTGTAGAGCAGGTTAGCTAAGATGGCCTACGCAAAGTCGACTAAGGCGATTAGCTTAGCTTGGACGGGCGCCTCTGGTGCTCCCTATGGACTTAAGCTACTCGAGTGTCTGTTGGTATCGGGTTATCAAGTGTTTTTGATGATCTCCAGTGCCGCTCGAGTGGTATTGGCGACGGAACACGGCTTACAGTTAAGCGCCAACAGTGACAAAGCCCATGCCCAGCTGTTGGCTTTGCTGCACGAAAAAGGCGTGATTATTGCTGGCGAGTTAGTGGTATTAGGCAAAGATGAGTGGTTTTCGCCGCCTGCATCGGGTAGCGCTGCACCTAAACAAATGGTGATTTGTCCTTGCTCAACGGGGACGTTAGCGGCAGTTGCTACCGGAATGAGTAATAATTTACTCGAACGCGCCGCCGATGTGGTGATTAAAGAGCGCGGTCAGCTTATCCTAGTACCGAGGGAAACTCCTTTTAGTGCCATACACTTAGAGCATATGTTAAGCCTTTCTCGCCTCGGCGCGACCATTATGCCCGCTGCACCCGGCTTTTATCACAATCCCAAATCGGTAGAAGATCTGGTAGACTTCATGGTCGCTCGAATTCTCGATCATTTGGGCGTTGACCATGCATTAACGAGTCGCTGGGGTTATGACAAACAGTCTAACCGCGACCTCGACAATTGAGACTTATATGAAACACACCACCGAAGTGATGATCTCTGCTGAAGAGATAAGCCAGAAATTGGATCAAATGGCCGAGCTAATCAATGCCCATTATGCCCACAGTGAACGTCTGCTGATGGTCGGCTTGTTAAAAGGCTCAGTGGTCTTTATGGCAGACCTGTGTCGCCGCATTAAAGGCCATGTTGAAATCGATTTTATGTCGGTTTCCAGTTATGGCAATACTATGACCAGCTCACGGGATGTGAAAGTGCTGAAAGATGTGCAATCAGATATCGCCGGTCGCGATGTGCTGATTGTGGAAGACTTGATTGACTCAGGTAACACCTTAAGCAAAGTGCGCGAGATGTTGTTACTGCGGGAGCCTAAGAGTCTTGCACTGTGCACCCTGTTGGATAAACCTGAGCGTCGTGAAGTGGATGTGAAGGTCGATTTTATCGGTTTTACTATCCCTGATGAGTTTATCGTAGGTTATGGTATTGATTATGCCGAGCAGTATCGCAATCTACCTTATATCGCCAAAGTCGTACCACTCGATTAAGTGTCCGATACAGTTTAAAACTCCCGCAGCAGGCGGGAGTTTTGCTTTTTGCGGCTATATAAAAAATATAAATGATAGAATCATTAAAGATTTTTTTTCAATCAATTAGCTATTTTTTTGCTTTAGTTCTGCAACCCATCATTGTAATTGTGTTTTTTAGCACCATCTTATTACTTTCTAATGTGTAAGGATCGGTACAAATATGGCGAATATTACCCATGCTCTAGTACTCGAATGGCTTAAAAAAACCTATAAAGGCGGCGTAGAAGCGGTTAAAGGCATCAGCCTTACCGTCAATCAAGGGGATTTCTTTGCCTTGCTCGGCCCCAATGGTGCTGGTAAATCCACCACGATTGGTATTATTAGCTCCTTAGTGCAGAAGAGTTCAGGTACGGTCAAAGTCTTTGATTATGATATCGATAAGCAGCTAGAACACGCCAAACTCTGCATTGGTTTAGTGCCACAAGAGTTTAACTTCAACCAGTTTGAAACCGTGCTGCAAATTGTGGTGAATCAAGCGGGTTACTATGGTGTGCCAAAACCTATCGCCCTTGAGCGTGCCAAAAAATACTTAAGTCAACTGGATCTGTGGGAAAAGCGCAATAGCCCTTCGCGGGAATTATCCGGCGGCATGAAGCGACGGTTAATGATTGCGCGCGCGCTGATGCACGAACCTAAATTATTGATTTTAGATGAACCTACCGCAGGTGTGGATATTGAACTGCGCCGCTCTATGTGGGAGTTTCTCAAACAAATAAACCAGCAGGGCGTGACGATCATCCTGACCACTCATTACCTTGAAGAAGCGGAAATGCTTTGCCGTAATATCGGCATTATTGATAAAGGTATTTTAGTGGAATGCACTAGCATGAAGGCGTTGCTGAGTAAGCTGAATATGGAGACGTTTATTCTCGATCTTCGTCGCGATACTGAAACGGCCCCCGTGCTCGATGGCATGGCTTGTCGCTTAACCGACTCTCATACCTTAGAGGTGGATGTAGCGAAAGAGCATAATCTTAACGATGTTTTTAGCCAATTGAGCGCAGCTAATATTGAAGTGCTATCGATGCGTAACAAGTCTAATCGGTTAGAAGAACTCTTCGTCGAACTCGTGAAGAAAACTCAGGGAGCCTCAGCATGAATCAGCTCTACTTTATTGCCTTTAAAAGTATTTTAAGTAAAGAGATCAATCGTTTTACGCGAATTTGGATCCAGACCTTAGTCCCGCCAGCGATTACCATGACCTTGTATTTTTTGATTTTTGGTAACTTAGTCGGCAGCCGGATTGGAGAAATGGGCGGCGTATCTTATATGGAGTTTATCGCCCCTGGTTTGATCATGATGTCGGTGATCACTAACTCTTACTCGAATGTTGCTAGCTCATTTTACAGTGCCAAGTTTCAACGTAATTTAGAAGAGCTGATGGTGGCACCTGTGCCCCATTATGTGCTGATTGCTGGCTACGTAGGCGGCGGCGTGGCGCGCGGTTTGTGTGTTGGCCTGATAGTGACGTTAGTGGCCATGTTCTTTGTCGACATTAGCTTACATCACGCAGGTTTAGTGGTGATGACGGTATTTTTAACCTCAGTGCTATTCTCATTGGGTGGCTTAATTAACGCTGTTTTTGCCAAAAGCTTCGACGATATCAGTATCATCCCCACCTTTGTGCTTACCCCATTAACTTACCTTGGCGGCGTATTTTATTCCCTGTCACTCTTGCCCCCATTTTGGCAAGGCGTGTCGGCACTTAACCCTGTGGTCTATATGATCAACGTGTTCCGCTACGGCTTTTTAGGCTTTGCCGATATCAGCGTGCCATTATCCATCGCCATTATGATCGGTTTCTGTGTCGCACTTTGGACCTTAGCGTATTACTTAGTCTCGCGCGGAATAGGCCTGCGTTCCTAGACATATTTCTTTAGAGCGTAATAGAAAAAGGGAGCCATTAAGGCTCCCTTTTTACTGTCAACAACTCGTTACTTCATACGACGACGCATTGCCGCAAGTGGTAACAATAAGGCGGTTAACCAACCGAGTGAACCTCCTCCATTGTCTGTATTTTTATTTGGTGCAGCAACCGCAGTCACTTCACCAGTATTACTGTTTAATGTGCCATCATTCGCAATAACAGTAAATGTATAGGTTCCCTGCTCTTTTGGGGTAAAGCTAATATTTTTTGCTGCAGGATCAAAAGTCACTGTAGGACCTGATGTCTGTGTCCAAATATAGGTGAGTGCATCGCCATCGACATCTTTAGCATTTGACATGACGGTGATTTTTTGGCCTGTAGGCAAGGTTTCTCCTGTTGGGGCGACAGTTGGTGCATCATTGACATTAGCAACTGTCACAGTCACTTTAGTCGCTTTTGATACGTTGCCATCGGCATCTTCGACGCTGTAAGTGAAGCTATCGGTGCCAAAGAAGTCTTTCTTAGGCTGATAAGTCGCAATGCCAGCTTCACTGATAGTGACAGCACCATTGGCAGGTGCGTCTACTACAGTTGCTTTAGACAATGTACCTACAGGAGCAATATCCAAAACACGTTGTGCATTGGCGGTTATGCCATTGCCTGTGATTGATGCGCGAGCAACTTTTTGATCTGGATTGATATCATTTGCGAGCAAATCAATTTCTATTGAGGTTTCTTCTGTAGCTTCTGCCATATCGCCAGTGCCAAAGGAGAATTCTGTCGCTTTAGCCAGATAGTCGATAGTAACATTACCTGCCGTTGTGTTTTTCAGCGTCAATGTATTACCTGTTACAACCGAATCACCTTCACCATTAAAGTGGTAAGTTGTTCCAATTGTTCCGCCTATATTTTCAGCGCCGATAGTGACGTTTGAAGGCATATTTGGAATATTTATGTAATTGAATACAACCTCTTCAGTATTACCTGTCTTAATCCAAATGCTAAACGTATAAGGTGTATTTGATGTATCACCATAGAGTTGGCCTTTATTCCACTCTAAAGCTAACCATTTAACTCCATCATCATCTGTGAATACACCAACGGCTAAGTCACCACCTCCAGTATCGCCAGCAGATTTATCTGATAAATCAAAATCTGACCAGAAGGGCGCTAAAATGTTATTTGGGTTGCTGCCATCAGGTAGCTTTTTGTTCGCAAATGTACCACTTGCACTTCCACCTCCAACAATCGCTAGACCATTGTCAGACATAGTGATGCTGGAATAGCTAACCCCATTGTATTTAAAGCTAGGCACAGTAAAGGTGAACGCTTGTTCATCACAACCTTCTGGACAAGTAATTGGTTTGACCCCTAGACTCACTATGCTTGGGAAACCAGCTGAGCCCTTAGTTGTCGTCATTTTAGGAAGATTAAGTGACCCAACCCAAGTAATGTTGCCTATATCTTCGTTGATTTGTAAACCATTTTGCGTCGCGCCAGCTAAGCTAACTTTTACATCATCTTTCGATGTTAGTTTCGTGCCTTCTGGTGCTTGCGCTGTAATAGTCACTGTACTGTCAAATGAGTTATTGTTAATCACAACTGATATTGGAATCGCATCGGTTGCGTTAAGTTCGGTTTTCTTGCTCATAGTCGAAATCAGTGAGGCATCACTTGACTCTTTAGCTAACACAGCCAAAGGTAAGTGAGCATCTTGCAGTCCTTCGGTGCTGCTTATCATTACATTACCAAAAATCCACTCACCATATTCTGCGAAAGTTGAGTCAACGGTTACAGTAAACGTGGCAGAGGCTCCTGCGGCAAGTTCTAAGCTAGAAGGTGATACTGTTATACCTGTACTATCGGATGAAGTTGATAAGTTCCAAGATGTTTTTGCGTCACTCTTGTTATATACCGTTCGAGTGAAAGTACATGGACCAACACAAGAGTCTGATGCGATGGATGGTTTGTCGAACGTTAATATAGCTTTGGCTGCAGCATCTAAATCCATGCGTCCAGCACCCATACCAAATGGTGTGGCTGGTGTTGTTGCATCATCATCTAAAATATCATCAAATTTAGCTGTTGATGTTAAAGCAGTTTTAATATCGTTTGCAGACCAATCTGGATGTAATTGACGCATCATAGCTGCAGCACCTGCTACGTGCGGGCTTGCCATACTGGTGCCAGAGATCATATTAAAGTCTTCACCACCATCATCAGGAGAAAAAGCTGACAGAATGTTGGTACCAGGTGCTGCAATATCCGGTTTAAGAATATTTTGGTTGCCATCAGGACCGCGTGAACTGGTGCTATTTAGGTTATCAGCAAGTTCAGAAACCATGATACGTTTAGTTTTTGCAACTATCGTACTTGTTGTTGCAGCATCTCCCATGGCTTCAATTACGGCTAAACCTGCATCTTTCGTAATCATGACAGCAGGGAATGGTTCACCAGGCATAGACATAGTCGTTGGTGCACCTGCCGCATTGTTATAAACTACAAGGGCTTTAGCGCCTGCAGCTTTTGCGTTTGTGGCTTTTAATGAGAAGTTACATGTTCCGCGAGAAATCAATGCAATGCCATCTTTGAACGAATCCGCAGCAAAGGCATCACAACCATTGGCATTTTCAGCATCTAAATTAACGGCCGCAATCACTGGAGCGGTAATATCTTCTGAAAGCACTGCATCAGAACTTGGGATAGCAAGTAAATCATCACCACCGGTATTAAAGCTATTAGCGAAAAAACGCCCTGTTGTAGTGTTAGCAACAGTTATTCCTGATTCAATACAAGCAGGGCAGCCGATAGTTTGAGGACCATTACCATCGTTACCGGCAGCGCTAACTACAACAACCCCCGCAGCTTCTGCAGCTTCAAACATGGTTTTGTATGGGCTGCTAGCTGGATCACTACCAGCACTCCCCCCCCATGAGTTGTTGATTACATCTGCACCATCATTAACAGCATGCTCTAAGGCTTCCATTAACATGATGTTAGAGCCGGTTCCGCCTGTGCAATCAGGCTTACTGTAAAGAGCCTTGTAGACCATAAGGTAAGCTGCTGGTGCTACACCAGATAGTTGAACGGGAATATCTTTATAAGTAGTTGATATCTTGTTACCGACAGCGGTACCTGCAACGTGAGTTCCGTGACCACCATAGCTAAGTGGACTCATGTATTCATTAGGACACACAGGTGATGTTGGCTGTGACCAACGCGCAACGATCAGCTTGTTGTTACAGAATGAAGCATCGACAGTCGAGCAGTAGTCATCCGATGGTCGACTACCGCTGGGTGCTGTGAAGCCTGCATCGGTAAACATGGGGTTTTCCGGACGAATGCCGCCATCAATAATAGCAACTTTCATTCCTTTGCCCGCATTAGCCATGCCGGAAACGGCTTCCCACATAGCTGGGGTATTAATCACTTGGTGTGATGCATCCATGTTAGTTTCATATATAGCCTCTGGGTATACTGCTTTCACTCCAGGCATTTTGGCTATTTTTTCAACACTTAGTCCTTGGCCAACAACTGTTATACCGTTAAAAAGTGTTTGGAAATGACGTTCCACTTTTGCATTTGGCGCAATTTTAGCTAAATTGCTAGCAAAAGCGTTTTGCTCTTTAGCTAGGTGACTTGAATAGCTTTTGACATTAGTAGATTGAATATCTAGTTTTTCTTTTTTCGAATTTAAAGCTGTTGCTGCGAAGTTGCCGATGCCGCCTCTATACTTAGCTAGTGCAGGAGATTCCATCTCAACAATAAAACGTTGTGGAGCATCGAGGTTAGTGGCTGATGTTTGCGGTTTAGTATATTTATCATGCGCGCTTATTTCTGGAGAGTAAGGTTTAAATGTAAATTCACTGTTAGCAATAGCTGCGCTTGAGAGTAGTGCAGCGGAGATAGCGATCGATAGTTTTGTCTTCACAACTTCTTCCTTGTCAATTAATGCTTTCAGCACTTTATTAAACGTGCCTGTAGCTGAATTGTTATAGTTTCTGCTGCGCTCTTTGGCGGTAGCAATGAAGTTGTAACACAAAAGTATCGTATGGTTAACACTTTTGCGGTAAAAAAGATGTTAATCACACTTTGGTATTTGTTATGTTGTTTGTAGGTGTTTGCTGTTTTTCCTGTTTAAGGTTTAACCGCTCTGACGATTGGGTTTTGTAGGCTGATCAAGGTTTCCGTCGACTGGATTTCATCGATAGATTGGATGCGATTGATGAGCACGTGTTGCAAGCCGTCGATGGATTGGCACATGACCTTGACGAAAATACTGTAGTTGCCTGTGGTGTAATAGGCTTCGACGACTTCTTCGAGAGCGTTGAGTTTGGCGATAGCTGCGGGGTAATCGCCAGCACTTTTAAGGTTGATACCGATAAAACAGCAAACGTCATAGCCTAAGGCTTTAGGGTTTACCGTGATCTGCGCACCTGTAATGATCCCCGCTTGCTTCATTTTTTCTACCCGAACATGGATAGTGCCGGCGCTCACGCTAAAGCGTTTAGCGAGTTCGGCAAAGGGTGTGCGGGCATCCTGCATTAGGGCTTCGAGGATATGATTATCGAGTTGATCGCGCTGAAATGCGGTATCCATAAATAAACTCTCTATAACGTAGTGAATTGTCATAAAGTTACGTTTTTTTATGGGGAATTGCTACCGATTTTGCCCGTATTATTTGATTTTAGTGATCATTGTTCGCCCAAAGGCTCACAAAAAGGGACTTTTGCGCTAAAAGTCATACTGACACCCGAGTAGGGATGTTTGATGGTGAGCTCTGCTGCATGTAGTAATAGTCGAGGCGCTAAGGATTTTGCCAGTGAGTCGGCATAAAAACCATCACCTAAGATCGGATGTCCTAGCGCCATCATATGCACCCGTAATTGGTGTGAGCGGCCTGTGATTGGCATTAGTTTAACCAGCGTTGAGCGTTTGGCGCGGCTCATTACTTGGTAGTGAGTCAAAGACGGTTTGCCAACAAGATGATCGACTTTCTGTTTAGGGCGATTTGGCCAGTCGCAGATCAGTGGATAATCAACGCTGCCAGTGTCATTTTTGACATGACCTGCAACCCTTGCATAATAGGTTTTGCTGGTTTCTCTATCGTGGAACTGACGTTTTAATTCCCGCTCGGCGCTACGAATAAGGGCGACAACTATCACGCCAGAGGTCGCCATATCGAGGCGATGGACGATTTGGCAATGGGGATGCTCAGCTTTTACCCGGGCATAGACACTGTCGTAATGGGCGGGGTCGCGACCGGGCACAGACAACAATCCTGAAGGTTTGTTGATGACGATAATGTCTTTATCTTGATAAAGAATATCGAGCCAAGGAGTGGTCGGTGGTTGGTAAATAAAATCAGTCATAAATAGTGCCTATTCGTCAATGCGGGGCAAAGATACTCTGCTAGGCTTGAGGGCGCAAGTGTGAGGCCAAAAGATCGGCTGTGCCATTATCCTTGCTGACAAAAGTAAAGCGGATTAGTTGATGATTTGCTGATAGAGCTGTATTTGAGTTTTTGTTATACTCCCGTCCTTTTCGTTAATGATCATTTTGAGTCTGTGAAGCCATGAGCCAGCCAGAGATATACACTCCCGAGAATCTTTCTCACGTCCATAACCGTCTTGAGTTATTGGCGCCTGCAAAAAATGCTGACTACGGTATCGAAGCCATACGCCATGGTGCCGATGCGGTATATATAGGTGGTCCTGCATTTGGTGCGCGGGCAACGGCGGGTAACAGTGTTGAAGATATCGCGCGCCTGTGTACTTATGCTCATCAATATCATGCTCAGGTATTCGTCGCCCTCAATACCATTTTGATGGATAACGAACTGGCCGACGCCGAAAAACTCATTTGGCAATTGTACGAAGCGGGAGCTGACGCGCTGATTGTGCAGGACATGGGCGTATTACAGCTCAATTTGCCGCCGATTGCCCTGCATGCCAGTACCCAAATGGATAACCGCAGTCCAGAAAAAGTGGCGTTTTTAGAGCAAGTTGGTTTTTCTCAGGTGGTGCTTGCCCGTGAATTGGGCTTAAGCCAAATCCGTGATGTCGCCGCGCATACTAATATGCAACTCGAATTTTTTATCCACGGTGCTTTGTGCGTGGCTTACAGTGGCTTATGTAATTTGAGCCATTCCTTTAGTAACCGCAGTGCTAACCGCGGTGAATGCTCGCAAATGTGCCGTCTGCCGGGCAATCTTAAAACCCGTCAAGGGGATGTGTTAGCGCAGAATGAACACTTATTGTCTTTAAAAGACAATAACCAAACCGAAAACCTCGAAGCGCTCATCGATGCGGGCATTCGCTCGTTTAAGATTGAAGGTCGCTTAAAAGATTTAAGTTACGTTAAAAACGTCACTGCGCATTATCGCCAAAAGTTGGATGCGATTATGGCGCGTCGCCCTGAGTTTAAGGCTTCGTCCCACGGCCGCTGTGAACATTCTTTTATCCCCGATCCAGAAAAGACCTTTAACCGTGGCAGCACAGATTACTTTGTTAACGAACGTAGCCAAGGCATTAAAGATTTCCGCTCGCCAAAATACATAGGCGAAGAAGTCGGTAAAGTGGTCAGCATAGGCAAAGACTTTATCCAAGTGAGCTCTAGCCATGAGTTTAATAACGGCGATGGCTTAGCGTTTTTCCCCGCGAATTTTGCCATGGCAAAGCAGTCCGATGACAAGCTGCAAGGCCTGCGGGTTAACCGCGCCGAAGGGTTAAAACTGCATATATTGCAGGTGCCAAAGGATTTAAAGGTCGGCATGACTTTATATCGTAACCATAACCAAGCCTTCGAAGCCCTGTTATCGAAAGAATCTTCTAAGCGGATTATCGGCGTCGATTTACGGTTGAGCGACACCCAAGATGGACTGGCGCTGACCTTGACGGATATCTATGGCCTAACCGCCACAGTCAATTTAACAGTTGAGAAGACACCTGCGACAGATGTCGATAAGACCTTACAAAATACCCGCACTCAACTGGGTAAGCTCGGCAGTACCGACTTTGTTGCCCGTAGCATTAGTATCGATACGGCTCAAGCTTGGTTCTTGCCTGCGTCTGTGCTCAATGGTCTGCGCCGTGATGGTGTGGCCGCTCTAGAGGCTGCCCGTATGCAAGGCTACGTGCGTCCACTGCCGTGGAAGCATAATCAAGATGCAGTCTATCCCGTCAAGCATTTGAGTTACTTAGGCAACGTTGCCAACGAAAAGGCCAAGGATTTTTATCAACGCCATGGCGTGATTGAAATCCAAGATACCTATGAGAAAAATGGCGTCACTGAAGACGTGCCATTGATGATCACTAAGCATTGCTTACGCTTTAACTTCAATCTGTGTCCGAAAGAAGTGCCAGGGATCAAGGCCGATCCTATGGTGCTTGAAATCGGCAATGATGTGCTCAAGTTGGTATTCGACTGCCCTAAATGCGAAATGATGGTGGTCGGCGAAAACCGTCAAGTGCGAGGCCAGAAGCACCTTTAACATTTGTCATTAGGAGCATTGCCCGAGTGCAATGCTCCTAGCACCTATTCAGCTTGCATCTGCGCGCCTATAACAGCCTACTTCTCATTGATGTTGCTCTCACCATCGCTACTCCCATATTTTCATCAAAGCCCTATATTGCACATGCGGTAATGAGCAGATATCTTATTGAAAATAATATTAATAATAAGGGATATTAAAATGGGATTGTTAGACGGTTTACTCGGTAATGCTGCTGAGGTTGATTTACAGGAATTAGCCGAGGAATTAAGGCCTATCATGGGCATTCAAGAAGAATTAAAACTCGCCTACAAAGTGATCCGTGATTTGTTTATTTTCACCAATAAACGCCTGATCTTAATTGATAAGCAGGGACTTACAGGCAAGAAGGTTACTTACCATTCAATACCTTATAAATCCATTACCCATTTTGAAGTGGAAACGACAGGGCATTTTGATATGGATGCCGAGCTTAAAATTTGGATTTCAGGCCAGAGCGAACCTTTAGTAAAAGAGCTCAAGCGTGGCACGGATGTTGTGGGTATTCAAAAGACCATCGCCACTTTTGCGCTTTAGTTTTTTTGCACTTTAGTTTTAGTGCCGTGGCTTAAGTTTTAGTGCTGCGACTTAGATTCATTTAGTGCTATCAAGCTTGGAATTGTTATCGCAAGCTGACGGTTAATGTGAGTAAGGTAAGCCAAGTTTTATCTGGGCTTACCTATCCTCGCTATCGAGTGTGATTCAAATCTGCTTGATTAATTTAACACTATCCTACTTGTGCTAGTGGAGTGTTCTATCGGTTCGCCCGCCATAGTATAGGTTTCGGAAAGCTTGAGTTTGCCTTGCTCATCGTATTGATTGTGGATGCCGACCCAGAATTGCTCTTGTCCCTGAATTTGTAAATTACCTTCTTCGGCAATCTGGCGATTGGGATGATAGCGTTTCATTGCATAAAGTTTGCTTTCATCATCAAATTTTAAATGATAAGCCAATATGGGTTCTTCGGTGTGAGCGGCGACATCTACTGCTATTGTTTTATCTTCTCGCTGTTTTGTCGTGGTATTGCCATTGGGTGCGTGATACTTCTGACGAGATAAATATGCGTTATTTCTACTATTGCTAGCATGATGTTCGCTGTTATCCGTACGGTTATTTGGTCCGTTACTTTGCCCATCAGCATCGTCTTCATCATAATCATAACTAGGATTTTCTGGGCTATCCCATTCAGGTTCTTCATCTTCCTGAGTTGCTATATTTTCATGAAAATCAAAGTAGTGACGGCTTTCTATCAGTTGGCCTTGTTCATCTAGCCAGGCTTCGCGGTACACTTTTCCTTGGGGCGTAAAACGTTGCCAATGGCCGATATCGAGGTAACGACCATTAGTAATTTGGATTGTGCCAGTTTCTAAAATTAAACCCTGAGGGGATAAGGATTTAGAGCTAAATAAATCCCCTTGCGTACGGGTGAGTAACCAGCGAATGGCACCATCTTCATAATATTCGATGCGAGTATCGGCAATACCTTCTTGATAGTATTCCCTTTGATTATTATCAAGATTATAGCCGCAGCGGGTATTCGAGTGACTCTGATAGGATTCGAGGATCCCTTTGTTATTATAAAAGCTGGACTCTTTGAGGTAGCCTTGACCATCACGAACTTCATATTTAGAAATTGTACGTATCGTGCCATCTTCATAAAACCAGCGAGCAGTGCCATCACGGTTGCCCTGTGTGTGCGGTAAGTACATCTGAATTTGCTGGTTTTCGTGGTATTCAATAAAAGGGGCTACCGAGAGGTTATTTTTATATTGGCCTTCGGCCGAAAGCACGCCACTTTTATAATAGCTTCTAAATAGACCTTCTCTGAGTCCATTTTCAAGATAGATCTCAAGGGCGAGTTGACCATTGTCATGATACCAAAGGGCCATGCCTTGTTCTTTACCATTCTCAAAATAGATTTTTTCTTCAAGTTGACCATTGGGATACCATTTTACATGTTCGCCATGTAATTGGCCTTCGGTATTGAAGGGTTCACGCCATGCAGGCTTACCTGAGTCGTAAAACTCTTCAATGACTTTGCCCGTCACATCGTTAAACACTTTTTGTTTAATCGCTCCATTGGGATGATACCAAACGGCTTCATATTCATAGCCTTGGTTGTAATATCTTTCAGCTTCTAGTGAACCATCAGGGTAATATTGCTTTTCAATTCCGTGGATAACATCTTGCACTAAGGGCCGGATCAGCTGTATTTGTCCAGATTCATAGTAGCGAGTTAACGTATTGATATAATATCCATTGCTATCTTGTTCGGCGGTTTCTTTAAGCTGACCATTGCCATAAAAGTATTGAATAAATTGACCTTGGGGATGGCGATCTTCTATTTGATTGATCTTGCCCTCATGGTCATACCACGTTTGTGTTCCAAGTTGCTGATCATTAATAAAGTTGCCTTCAAATAACAGGGTACCTAGGGCATTGAATTGGCGGGTCACGCCATTACGTTCGCCAAAATAGTTTGAATCGACGGCTTGGGTAAGTCCTGGGCTTTGGGTGATGATTCTAAGTATACCCGCACCATCTTCAGTATTGAGTTGGTGAAAAGTGCGGTGCAGTTGGCCTGTTAGGCTGGCGTAATCTTGAATATCGCCTTGCACTATATTGTCAGCATCGAGGGTAAAGTGGCTTATCAATAATGCATCGAGATTGTTAAGCTCAACTTGCCACAACGCCTTTATTTGGCTGTTCTTTTTTGGGGTGATACTGCACACTTTTACCTTGTCGAGCCAAAAGTGCTGCTCGGGGAAAGGGAATTGATTGCTGATTTCGAGGCGGTCGAATTCGGTATGGTGGAAGTCGCAGCATTCATTGGCGTTTTCCCAGCCCAAGAGTTCTATGACTTGGGGCGTATCGTAGTGATAGAGAGTTAAGCCGTGGTCGGCATTTTCTTCGCAAGAAGTCGCGTCTGCCTTTGTCGCATGAATTTTTAAGCTGAAATGACGCTGGAATAGCGGCGCAGCGACTGACGGCTCCTGCGTTAAATCTTGTTCTTGGCTGAGTGTTTGTGATTCAGTTTGAAGATGAATGTCTTTTGGAACGCGGCTAATTTGGTTTGAGGGAAATAACTTGGCTTTGAGTGCGCGAAACAACGACATTGGGGGAAATCTCCATATCCATATGTAAAACAATAAGCTTATCTGAGGGATACTCATGGTAACTGAGTATTTCTGTGCGCATATCATAGCGGTTTATGGATTCGTTTCTCAATGCTTGATTGCTCCAAATACCGTTTAATCAGAGTGGCACATTAATAAAAGCAGAGGAATAAAGACAAAATGCTTGATAACTTTTTTGCAAAATTACCCACAGATTTATCGGCGGAAACTTTTGAAAAACTGGCGGGCAATAACACTGTGACTATTGAGCGCATCGTTTCCAATGGGCAATCTACGCCCGAAGGTCAATGGTACGATCAAACTCAACATGAATGGGTGATGCTGCTCAAAGGCGAGGCGACGCTTGAATTTGAACAAGGTGAACCCGTTAGGCTAACCCCTGGAGATTACTTAACGATTCCGCCCCATCAAAAACATCGAGTCGCTTCGACTTCTATAAGTTCAGAAACCCTATGGCTCGCGGTATTTTACGATTGATTAGGGTTAAGGCTACAGGTTAACGATTCTGCCATAGCCAACTGGGCGTATTGAGTAAGTCTTGGCCTTGGATCTGCGTTTGGCCTAAGGTTTTGTCTAAGGCTAAGGTATTGCAGTGTTCAAATTGACTTAAGGCATTAATAAGCCGATTAGCATGGGAAACCACCCACAACTGGCACTCTTCCGACACCTTAGCGATTAAGCGTGCAAGCGCAGGTAATAAGTCGGGATGTAGGCTAGTTTCTGGCTCGTTTAGCACCATAAGCTCTGGCGGCCTTGGGGTGAGTAGGGCGGCAATTAATAGCAAATAACGCAAGGTGCCATCCGACAATTCACTGGCATTGAGTGGCCTTAATAAGCCATTTTGATGAAATGCGAGTACTAAAATACCGCCTGCTTGGGGTTCAATGCGAACTTTAGCACCGGGAAACGCATCGCTCACCGCATGATCAAAAGCCGCTTTATCACCTATCTCAAAAATGGTTTGAATTGCTGATGCAAGGTCGCGCCCATCGTGGTGCAATACTGGCGTGGCTGTACCTAATTGTGGACGACGGGCTGGCGCTTCTGCATCGGTTCTGAAGTGATCGTAAAAACGCCATGCGCGGATACTATCGCGAAGCTTTAGCACTTCAGGGCTGCGCTCTGGATCGGCAAGTTCGGTAAAAATACTGTCGCCGGTTTGCAGGTGTGCGCCTAAGGTTATCCAGCCTTGTCCGTCAGCAGTGCGACTCTTCACCATAGGACCACGGCGCTCAACTAATACCGTTGAGGGTCGATACTTAGGGCCGTTCCAAATGGCTTCACGCTTGATTTGTGGATCTAAGCCAAACAGCGTGGTGGCGTCGGGTTTGGGTAAACCGAGTTCAATAAGATAGCTAAAATCTTCGCCAGCAAATCCAAGCTTTAGGCGTTTTGGCGCTTGCCTGACGGTGGCTTCAATGGCGGTGTCGCCCGCTAGCATACTTTGGGTGGGGTTTTCTGGTCCCGCCCAAAAGCTGGAGTCGAGTCCGCCTTCTTGGGCTAAAGCATTGACAACGCCGCCTTGCGCCGTTTGTGCGAGTAAACGTAGTGCCTTGTATAGATTCGATTTACCACTGCCATTCGCCCCAGTGATCAAATTGAGTTGTCCTAGGGGTAAGACGATTTCACGCAGAGAGCGATAATTGAAAATAGCGAGTGTGGTCAGCATAGAATATCCAAGACTGAAACAAGCTGATAAGCCAGTAAATTTATCGACAAAGTAAATTAAACATGACGATAAAACAATGGCATTTACAGTAGCACTTTGTTGAGTACTCTTTGCCAGTTACCCCCCATAAAACGGTCGCGGTCAGTAGATTTAAAGCGCGCCTTGGCTAAGGCATCGTCGATACGGCTCATGCGATCGATATGATTCAGCTCGGGGATTACTACATGCCTTGGCTCTGCATCAAAACCTAGCACGCCTTTCGCCCTCAGGCTGTACCACCATTCTTGATATTCTTTAATGCCTTTGGCGTTGTCATTGCCGAGTGCCAGTAGGTTTTCTTGGCCTCGGAGCGGGAAGTCATTAGCGATTGCCACGCAGTCCACTCCACCAACACGCATAACGTATTCCAGTTGTCGAATATAATCATCAATCGTGGGCACGGCATTATTGGTAAGCCAGAAACTCATCATAAATACGCCGAATACGCCGCCGCTATCGCCGATGGCGCGGATCACTTCATCGGGGGAACAACGGGCATGGTTTACTATGCCGCGCGCCGCGCCGTGGCTTTGCACTATGGGTGATTTAGTAATTTTTGCGACATCTAAAGCGGTTTGAGCGCTGGAGTGACTCACATCGATCAAGATATTGGCGTGATTGAGTTTGGCGATAAGTTCGTGCCCGTGGGCCGTGAGTGGTTTATTGAGTCCGCCACTGGCATCATTATCTAAGGCGCCGCCGGCAAAGGTATTGCCGTAATGGTGGGTGAGTTGCAATACGCGTAGCCCTTGTTGATGAAACTCATCTACCCGCGCCCACTGGTTAGCTTCGCTGTCTTCTTCGACACAATCTGCGCCTTGTATTTGAAAGTATACCGCAGTGCGCTGGCTGTCGCGGGCACGTTGAATATCTCGCCCCCTCAGACCTTGCAGTAAAATATCGGGATGATCACTTACCCGTTTAGCGGCCTGCTTAATGCTTTCCATGCAAGCTTTATAAGTGCGTTTGTAGTTTTGAGTGCCATCGACTTGTTCTATGGCCTCAATAGCCGAAATATCGCAAAGATAGGCATCGAGTTTAGCGGCGGTTACATCACTTAAGTCATCGGGTAGGAAGGATAAACCATCGACATATATCCGCCTTTGTGCGGCGGCAAAGCTAGGTAAACTGGCGAGTGGACTTAACAGAGTTGCTGCGCCAAGACCTTTAAGGAGTGTACGACGGTAGTGATTGACTGCCTTGATGGGCATGCTCGGTTCCTATCAATAACGCAAATGTAACTTCTTTATACCTTTTTAGGGCGTAGAAGTCTTTGATTAAATCCCTTTTTTGGCCTTTGCCCCTGAGCTAGAGTTGTGATTATTTGTTGTTGCCGAGTGGTTTCAATTATCGCTTGTCACAGTAAATGAAAACCCTCGGGTTATGATTATCGAGTGGCTTCAACCATTGCTTTTGCCAGTGAGTTAAGGCCGTTAGTGCGCGATGGGCTGAGCTGACCTTCTAGGCCCAATTGTTTGAAGTAAGCTGTAGGATCAAATGCTTGGATTTCAGTGCGGCTTTTGCCATGGCAGGCACCAAGCAATAATCCGATCAATCCCTTAACGATGCGGGCATCGCTGTCGGCTAAATAATAGTGTTTGCCAGCCTGTTCTAGATGGTAAAGCCACGCATCACTCTCGCAGCCTTTTACTTGAGCGGCCTCGATGCGAAGCTCAGGGCTTAAGCTTGGTAAGTCTTTCCCTAACAACATAATTTGGCGATATCTTTCCTGCCAGTTAGGGGCATTGGTAAAACGCGCCAGTAAGGTTTCGGCATCTTGCACTAAATAGTGAAAATCGGCCTCATTTGGCATAGGCATGATTGAATCTGTCATAGGGCTAAATCCTGTCTAACTTATTTTGAGCATCGTATGAGTTGGGTAGAGCAGTGGCTAAATGCTGGATTACAGCAGCAAGTCTTTTACCGAGGCTAACGCGGCAATAAAGCGGTCGATATCGTCTTTATTGGTGTAGATACCGATAGAGGCACGGCAACAGCCCTTAAGATTCAGGCTCTGCATTAATGGCATGGCACAATGATGGCCACAGCGAACGGCAACCCCTTGTTGGTCCAGCAAAATTCCTACATCTTGGTGATGTTCACCGGCAAGATTAAACGCGACTACGCCGATATTGTCATCAAAGGCGCCGTATAAATGCACTTCACCGAGTGCGCGCAATTGGCTTTGTAAATAGTTAACTAGTTCAGCTTCATAAGCTTGAACCTGCGGCATGAGCTCGGTTTGTAAAAATGTAATGGCCGCGCCCAAACCTATGACTTCAGCAATCGGCGGCGTGCCCGCTTCTAAGCGATTCGGCAGGTTGCCAAATTCTGTCGCTTCAAAACTCACGCGTTTAATCATCTCGCCGCCAGTTAATAGTGGCGCGAGACTATCTAACGCGTCGAAACGGCCGTAAAGCACGCCAACACCAGTGGGACCATACATTTTATGCCCTGAGAAGACGTAAAAATCACAATCGATTTCAGTCACATCCAACGTTAAATGCGCAACTGCCTGTGCGCCATCAACTAAGGTGATAGCACCTTGTTTTTTCGCTAACTGCACTAGCTGAGCCACGGGATTGACTGTACCTAGGGCGTTGGAAACATGGCACAGGGCGACGATTTTAGGCTTTAACTCGAGCAAGGTTTTATAGGCGTTGATATCTAAGCGGCAATCCTGACAGAGCGGGATTGGTTTAATGATTGCCCCTGTGCGTTTCGCCAGTTCCTGCCAAGGCACGATATTGGCGTGGTGAGCGGCGGCGTCGATTAATATCACATCGCCAGCATTTAATTGGGTAGTCAGCCCAAAGGCGACTAAGTTGATTGATTCTGTGGTGCCGTGGGTAAAAATGATTTCTTCGCGGCGTTTTGCCTTCAAAAATTGCTGCAACTGATCGCGCACTTTCTCATAGCTTAAGGTCGAACGCGCTGATAACTGATGCGCTGCACGGTGCACATTGGCATTGTCGTTGGTGTAAAACTGTGCCATGGCATCTAACACCATTTGCGGCTTCTGGCTGGTGGCTGCTGTGTCGAGATAACATAGGGGATAACCATCAAGCATTTGATTTAACGCTGGGAATTGCGACCGAATCTGAGCATTTTGCTGATATGCTTCAGATGAGCCAAGTGTCACTGTGGTATCAGGCATAGCATTCGCCGAGGCATGGGATGTTTCAATGTCAGCCATTGTATTCGTCGCTGTGTTAGTCACAGTATTTGGCGTAGGCGATGCAGGTTGAGTCATGGGCGAGGCTAAGGGCAATGAAAAAGGCCATGGGATCTTCTGTGATCTGCCATGTGAATGCAAGTTTTAGCGGTTTGTTGAGGCGTTGGTATCGGACAGTGGTATTGAACGCCTAATTTCACTAAGGTCTGTTCAAACTGTTGCCTAATAGATATTTCGCACGCCTTAAACGGTTTTAGACTCTAACGCATCATTGAGCTTAGCTATGATGCGATTTTTCTAATGTTTAAGTTTTTCTTTTAAATTCAGCTAATACTTTACGCTTAATTCATCCACCGAAAGTTAAAACTCCGACTATCCTAAATTGGACGTCCTTCGTTGTCAGTGTTTTGCTGGAGAGTAGTTTTATGGTGAAGCTTTTAAAAGACTTACGGATTAAACATAAGATGATCGCCCTCGTTGGGGTGATGTTAGTGCTGATCTTGATTTTGTCTGGATTTAGTCTGTTGAAGATGCAGCGTGTATCGGAGGAAATTCATGGCATTGCAGAAGAGAATATTCCATTAGTGAGATTATCAACTGACGTCACCATTAAGCAGCTTGAAAGCTCTGTCATTTTAGAAAAAGCGTTTCGTGCCGCGGACATTGAAACCGCATCGAGCCAGCAAATTTTAGTGGCTTTTATTGCGGATGTTATCAGGCACAATGAAGACATTAGCAAGGAGTTACTCTCGACTCAGTCTATGCTCAATGAGGCATTAAAAGAGGCTGAAAATCCGCAATTACATGAAAAAACTCAGCAGTTAAATCAAGAGATTGGCTCTATTATTCAACGTTTTGGTAATTATGAAGCCCTGCTTGCCACTGTGATTACTGGAATACAGCAAAAAGAAGAACCTGCAGCCTTGGCTAAGCGGGTTGAATCTTTAGAGATTGCGCAAAACGAATTTAATACTGAGCTGAGGCAATTCGTTGAGCGTTTAGAGCAAATGACCCAAACTGCGGTTTCTGTGACTGAGGAAGAAGAACTCAGGGCGATTTATGGCTTAACGATTATTTCGATAGTGTCTTTAGTCATAGGATTATTGATTGGCATCGCTTGCAGTCAATACATGGTCAAATCTATCAATCGGTTACGTAATTCTGCCGCCATGATGGAAAAGGGCAACTTTAACCAAGAGTTACGTGTCGATTCCAAGGATGAATTAGGCGAACTTACCGTCAGTATGAATCAAATGGCGTGGACCTTAAGTAAAACTGTTGGCCAAGTGATTGCTCGAAGTGAAGAAATTGCCTCTATGGTGACTGAGCTTAATGCGGTGGCCGAGAATAATCGTGAGGCTATGTTGAGGCAGCAGGATAACACTGACCAAGTCGCCGCTTCTATGACCCAAATGGCAGCAACGATTACTGAAGTGGCGAGTAGTGCAGAAACCGCTTCGTATTCAGCGGGACAAGCCGAGCATAAAGTGAAAGAAAGTTGTGAAGTTGTCGATGCGAGCGAAAAAATCTCGAAGCAGTTGGTTGCCAGCGCCCAGTATTCAAATCAACTTATTCAACAGGTTCAGGCAAGTACGGGAAAAATCCTCAACTTTGTTTCAGTGGTCGATGCGATTGCGGGGCAGACGAACTTATTAGCTTTGAATGCATCGATTGAAGCGGCACGGGCGGGAGATCAAGGTCGTGGTTTTGCTGTCGTTGCCGAAGAAGTGCGGGCATTGGCAACGCGCAGTCAAACGGCCACGCAGGAGATCAGCGATCTTATCCAAACACTCGTGAAAGATGCTAAGTCTTCAGTTGAATCCTTCGCCAATAACGATAAGCAAATCAGTGAATCGTCACTGCTCGTTAATCAAGCCAAGCAGCACCTATTTGAGATTTTAGATGCCTTAACTGAACTGACTCAGGCTAATACTCAAGTCGCGACCGCTAGTGAGGAGCAAGCCGTGACCGCCGAAGATATTAGTGAGCGCATTAATGCGATTCGTGATTCGGGTGAGTTGGTTCTCTGCAGCGCTAACGAAACCGCGAAAGCCAGTGAGTCACTGTCTAAGCAGGCTAATTCATTGAGGGAAACGATGCAGCAGTTTAAGGTGCGAGTTGTTTAAATGTATTAGCCCATAATTCAGTGTGCTAACGACGACAGCGGTTAACTTAACTGCGCCACTTCATCTTAGCTTGAGCCTCATTTGTGCCTTAACTCAATGTGAGGTGAGTATATCCTCAAACAATTTGAAGATGCAGGATTCAAGTTGTTTGGGATATAGGTCTATCTTGTTATCCGACACACAATTGCCGTAAAAATGATACTGGTTGTGCAGTGACTTGCAACAAACTGTTGTAATATGTAGCGCTAAATAACGACTAAAAATGTGAATTAAATGGGCATGCGTATTCTTTGGCTTCTTGTGTTAACGCTGAGCATTCTTCCTAGAACCGCTGCAGCATCAGATATTGCGAGCAGTGTTACTGGAGGAACTAATCGCCTTGCTGACGGCGGTGATTTTGAGCTGGGCATGAGTGTTTACGGGATTAATCAAGTCGATGTTCGGCAAACGGATTCTGGTTCTGCACAGTTGTCGCTGTTAGTCAGTGGCATGTACCAGTACAAAGGGCTGTTTGTTGAGATGATCCATCAATCTCAAGATGGCATTAATCTGGGATTTAATCTTTGGAGCTCAGAGGATTGGTCATTAGAACTGCTATTGGCTAACTTGCAAGGTTCATGGTCCCGTCCTGATGTGGATCCCAGTACGCTGGATGAAGCTGGCCGCAATGCTTATCTACTATCGGAAGATTCTCTCTATGTTGGTGCAGGTTTTCGTGCCACACGTTATTGGGGCGATAACTATGTTTTTCAGTATAGGTTAGTATCTGATTATTATGATGATCAAGGTATTCAAAGTTCTGCCAGATTGGGTAAGTCCTGGCAGGTTCGTAATTGGAATTTTCACGTATTGGGGAGCGTAGGTTACTCATCTGCCACCTTGAATCGCTATCTTTTTGGGATCAGTAAGGAAGAAGCCACTGAACGCTTTCCTGAGTATCGGCCGGATAGCTCTTTCAGTTACGGCATGGAGCTAGGGGTTGCCTATCCGCTGAGTGAAAATTTTGTCTTTCGGGCCATGTATCGCTTCAATGTGTTATCCCAAGAAGTGACCGACAGTCCCTTCAATCAAGCGAGTTATACATCGTATTTTAATGCTTCTCTTAGCTATGTGTTTTAGGAGGAGGGCATGAACCGATTTTATCAATTGTTAGCGGTAGTGATGCTGAGCGCGCCTTTTTGGGCTTGGAGTCAGGATGATGCCGTTATTTTTACCGCAACCCCAGAACGCTGCATTGCACTGCATAAAGGGCAAACTTGCTATCAGGAAGTATTGTTTCGATGGCAGACACCCGCGAGCGGCGAGTACTGCCTCATACTGACTGACCGCCAGCACCAGTTAATCTGCTGGACTGGCAAAGCTATGCAAGAATATCAATATAGTTTTGAAGGGGATAAAACGGCGACTTTTAGTCTTATCCGTAATGATGATGTACAACCGCTCGCGCAAGTTAAAGTGGTCGTGACATGGGTTTATAAGGCCCCTAAACAGAGTCAGTCCGGTTGGAGGTTATTCTAATATGTCAGTTGCAAAGCATATCTTAGTCGTAGAGGACGATACCTCACTGGCAGAGTGGATCAGTGATTATTTACTGGATCACGGTTACGGAGTCACAGTGGCTAGCCAAGGTGATTTTGCCTTAGAGATGATAGCCGATGAGATGCCTGACTTAGTGCTACTCGACGTGATGATGCCCGTTAAGAATGGCTTCGATGTGTGTAAGGAGGCCAGGGCATTTTATACTGGGCCCATTTTATTTATGACGGCTTGCGTTGAGGACGGCGATGAAATCCGCGGGTTAGATGCCGGTGCTGATGATTACCTCACTAAGCCGATTCGACCACAGGTGCTGTTAGCGCGGATAAAAGCTCTGTTACGCCGAGTGAGTGATGAGGAGCAAAAGCAGCAATTAGTGTTTGATTCTTTAGTGTTAAATGCGACGGCAAAATCAGTCACTATTGATAAACAGCCGCTGGATTTGAATGCCAATGAGTTTGATGTCTTGTGGCTGCTGGCATTGAAGGCGGGCACGATAGTGAGTCGCAATGAATTGGTGGCCCAACTGCGGGGCATTGAATACGATGGCCTAGACCGCTCGGTGGATATTCGCATATCGCGCTTACGCAAGAAGTTGCAGGAAGCGTTGAGTCAGCCCTATAAAGTAAAAACCATTCGTGGCAAGGGATATTTGTTTTGCAGCGATGAGGCCGAGCAAGCTTTATGAAGAAGTTAATGACTTCTCTGGTGCTGGTCGTGCTGGTGGCCATTGCCAGCCTAGGCTGGTCGATAAGTGAGTTTGCAACACTTATTGATCCTGATAATGAAACGCCTAGCCCAGCAACTCACCTCGCGGCATTAAAACTGCTGGGCGGCTCACTGGCGCAAACGTTAGATAACGATCCCGCCCCAAATAATGCGTTTATAGACAACTGGAATCAGCGAAATGCAGATCAATTGTCTTTGGTGAATGAAGCGGATTTTGTCTTACCCTCAGCCCTAAAGACAGAGTTTTATTCAGGGGAATCATTATTGCTGGAGTCCGATGACGGCATCTCTTTGCACTATTTATTGCCTAAAACGGGTCAGGTGCTGAATATCAATACCCAGATAGTGACGCCAGCCGATGTGAGTTTTAACGCGAATAAGCTGTATACCATGCTTTTTTATGGCGGTGTGGTGGTGATTTTGTTGGTGTGGGTGTCTCCTTTAATCCGCCAACTGGTTAATCTCAGTAAGGTGACTCAAGCATTTGGTATGGGAGAATTACAGCAGCGAATTGTGGTCAGTAAAGCGTCCTACATAGGCACAATAGAAAGCGAATTCAACCGTATGGCAGATCGCATCCAGCAATTAATCGATGACAATAAATTGCTTAGTCGGGCAGTTTCCCATGATTTAAAAACTCCGATTGCGCGGCTGCGATTTGGTCTTGCGGCGTTAGAAGAAACCCAAAGCGAACAACTTAGGGTGAAGTATTTTCAGCGATTGAACCGCGATCTGGATACTATGGAAGAGTTGGTCATGACACTGCTCAGCTATGCCCGCCTCGATGAGGCGAATATCCAGCCCGATTGGCAGTCGATTGAGCTCAATGCTTGGTTACTCGAAAAGTATCAAGGTCAAGTGTACCCCGATTTTTCAGTTGAACTGGTTCCCTATCCCACAGCGCTCAAGATCAAGACAGATCCCAAGTACTTATCAATGCAGGTGAATAATTTGCTCAATAATGCGCTGCGTTTTGGTAAGGCAAAGATTCGGCTGACGTTGGCATCGGAAGATGGGATTGCGTGGTTACACGTTGACGATGATGGCCCTGGCATAGATGAACAGGAATCTACTCAAGTGATTAAACCTTTTGTGCGTGGTCAGCACAGCCGGGGAAATTCCGGTCATGGCATGGGTCTGGCGATTGTCGATAGAATTGGTTGTTGGATGGGGTCCCCATTACGTATTGGCCGTGCTCCTGACTTAGGTGGGGCTCGCATGTCACTAAAATTCAAGGCTGAAGTTTAAAGTTGGGGTTTAATACGATTGGTATAATGCGAGGTTTGAGCCGTTTTTGTCTGTTTCTTTAACATGAGCTGAAGCGAGCAATGCGGCTAGGCCTACGTAATCTAATCTGCTGAGTTGATTTAGAGATAGAGGCAGAATGACTCAACTCACTATACGAATGAGTGCCTAACGAATTGGTGCTGAACAGGGGGGGGTTATAAATAAAACGCACCAGCCTTGATACCTAACGAGAATCTAGACTGGTGCATTTTTGATGAGCAATTAACTTTTCACATTGACATTGTTAAGTATGTAATCTGTTTCATAGATGCGGGAACTCGCATTTTCTGGCTTGCTATGTAAACCTGTGACTTCGACCATGACAGAGGTTTCTTGATTCATCGTCGAACTCCCCCACAAGATATCCTTACTCGCGCTCGCTCCTACTCCAAACTGGCCAATTGCATCACGATCGGTTTGTTCGTGAGTAAAAGTGAAGTAGTTATAACCCGCTTGTTTGCATAACTCTGCTGACTTACGCATGACGTACTTTCGGGCCAATGCGCGGTCAGTGTTGGTATTGCCAACAAAGCTTATCTGCCAGCTATCGGGTGCAATCTGTGCGGTTTCAAATCCTTTACCGAAAGACCAAAATTGCTTTTCGGTATCGTAGGAAGTGGCACAAGCTGAAAGCATCAGAGCTAATCCAGCACATAAAAACGTTTTTCTGATAAGTGTCATGGTCTTGTCTCGTCAGGTTGTTTAGAAGCTATAGTTCACGCCAAGGGTAGTAACCCACTGGTTGTTACTGTCTATTAGCGGAGAGTCAGCCATGTTGGCACCTATGTGCGAGTAACCAGTGGCTTGAGTAATATCTAAATGCTTAGTGACTGGAATAACCAAAGCGTAGCCTAGCTTATAGGCAAAGGTGCCGTCGGCTTGATAGGCAGGACGCTGCGCCGTAGCTTCAGATGGTGTCACACCTGTGTAGTAGTTTGCGAAGTCTTTACTGAAGTAGTGCACACCCGCATAAGGCACCAGATCACCGAAGCCTACATTTATTGGATGGTAATAGGTGATATCAGCCTGAAAACCATCATAAATATTGGTGACATCGTGTTGGAATTTGGTTGATAGCGTGCCATTTCCTAAATGAATGTCGGCGTTTAAACCCAGATCACCACTGAATTTGCGATCCTTCATGCCCGTTAAAATATCCGCATCATCGGCATCAAAGCCGGGATTGGCAACGGCAAAGATACTGAAATTAACGGCACTATCGTTCGTGCCTAAAAAGCGGTAGTTGATGCCGGACAGATCGGCGTTGAAGTCTTCACCGTGGTAGCCGCCATTGAGGTAGGCACCTGTCTGGTGATCTTGACCCTTATAAAACTGACTACCAGTAGCAACACCTGCGCCAGCAAAGAACTGATCTTGATGACTATAGATATTACCGTTACGAATGTAGGTATTGCTTTCAGCAAGAGCGTGGCTTGACATCAAAACACTTGTGATTACAAAGCAAAGTTTTTTCATTTTTTTATCCTTAAGACATCTGTCTAGTGACTGTGATGCCACTATATTTCACTTCTTAAAAGGACTCTGTATCCGAATGTAACCTAGATAAGGTTTGAAAGGAGGGGAATCTCTTATTAAACGAGGAGGGATTAGGTTTGTAATAAGGTTTTAAGATTATTAATTTTTAAAATTGATAGCATCAAGAGCGTTTCTTGATGCTATTAGGTCATCGAATTAACCAAGTAGCAGACTAATTCCAAACTTTACACTGATTACAAATAGCGACACCGTTATATAGGTCATGCGTTCTTCTACTTTTACAGATACTGCATGGCTGACCGTCAGCATTTTCATCTAAGATTGCAGCATGTTCTACTTGGGGGATTTCCTGCGGAACTACCTCTGAGCCACAATGTTTACACCTTCGGGCTGCGCATTTTATTTCTTCAGCGCATTCTGGGCAGTCACGATAAAGTGATTTATCTTCTTGAACATTTTCATTTGTGTGTGCTTGAGCCTCATTTTTCGTGATTGCAGGCATACAAGCAACGCAAATAATGCCAATCAATGGACTCACAATAAATGAGATGAAGAACCATAAAACGGCTGATCTGTTTTTACTGGAAGCTATAATTGCAGTGACAAAACATAGCATTAGCCAAAAAAGTATATAGAACATGATAAGGTCCATTTAATCAATTGAGGTGTGATTCTACCGCTGAAAAGCCTATAGCATCAGGTGCATTTACCTGATGCCATAGTTCCACTATTTAACCCGATTATCGACTAAGGGCAAGGTAATCTAAATTGATCGGACAGTTGGTTTAATCGCACTAATAGCTCTGGTGATAAGGTGACTTTTAAACTGTCGATGTTTTCTTTCAGTTGATATAAGTCGGTGGCGCCTATGATATTGGAGCCGACAAACTTACGTGAGTTAACAAAAGCTAACGCCATTTGTGCGGGCGTGAGTTTGAACTCGCGGGCCAAATCGACATAGGCTTTTGTCGCCTCCAGAGCCATTTGCGAACCTGTATAGCGGGCGAAACGCTTAAACAAGGTCAGGCGCGCGCCTTCAGGCCATTGGTCGTTGCAATATTTTCCCGTCAAGGCACCAAAGGCCAGTGGCGAATAGGCCAGTAATGGCAAGTTTTCGCGGTGACTGATTTCGCCCATGCCGACTTCGAAACTGCGATTAAGCAAGTTATAGGGATTTTGCACACTCACAATACGCGGCAAGCCATGTTTTTCGGCGAGTTGCAGGTATTTCATCAAGCCCCAAGGCGTTTCGTTCGACACCCCGATATAGCGCACTTTACCTTGGCGGATCACTTCGGCGAGCGCTTCTAGGGTTTCAAGTATCGGTGTTTGATGTTCATGCTCTTGTTGATCGTAAAACAGTTCACCAAAGAAATTGGTATTACGGTCAGGCCAATGGATTTGATAAAGGTCGATAGTGTCTATTTGGAGGCGTGCTAAAGACGCATCGACCGCTTGGTGGATGTTGTTCCAGTCCAGCGCCATATTTTTGCGAATGTAATCACTTTTACCCCCCGGTGCGGCAATTTTAGTGGCGATCACTAAGTCGTCTCGGTTACCGCGGGCCTTAATATATTGCCCTAGGATACGCTCGGTTTCCCCTTGGGTTTCCGGCTTAGGTGGTACGGGATACATTTCCGCCGTATCGATAAAGTTGATGCCATTGCCTATGGCGTAGTCCAGCTGTGCAAACGCTTCGGCTTGGGTATTTTGTTCGCCCCAAGTCATAGTGCCCAAACAAATTTTACTGACCTCAAGATTAGAATGCGGTATGCGTCTGTATTCCATCTATTTCTCCTACGGAAACTCTCTTAGTTTGAGGCTACCAAGCTTTTGCTGTAAAGCAAAGGTTAAACCATAGGTTGAAATGTTAGTGCGCTAAAAATAGCCAACAAGTTTAGCCATCCTGCCCCATTTTGAGGCATGCCATTGGTTGAAGTTTGTTCGCTGAGTTGCTCTTTTAACGGTTTTAGCGCTTTACTGCACTGAAATGGAGATTTTGGCTTATTTTTGTAAACCTTAGGTACTACTAAATCAGTAATGACGTATTTATGAATAAATTGTTATAAAACTACATTTGCAGATTACAGTAAGTAAGGATGTGAATCTGTGTCACAAAATTGCGTAAATTTACGTATCTAACTTACGAATTTGCAGCGGAATGTGACGCCAATATCGGAATCTGCGTTAACAAATCTCTACCCTAAATTTATCTAAAAATTTTTCATGGTTGATATTTGTGATGGCAGATTTTTCAAACCAAATTGTAACGATCAAAAAAGGCCTCGACTTGCCGATTGTTGGTGAGCCGCGACAGGTCATTGAACTCGGTGCTAAGCCATCCCAAGTGGCTGTTCTGGGAGAAGAGTTCGTTGGGCTTAAGCCGACGATGTTGGTCGAAGAGGGTGATTTTGTTCAAAAGGGCCAAGCCCTATTTGAAGATAAAAAAACGCCTGGTGTGTTGTTCACTGCACCCGCTAGTGGCCAAGTCGTAGCGATTAACCGCGGCGAGCGTCGAATTCTACAATCAGTCGTCATTCGTTGTGATGACGGTGAAAACCGCGATGGGCAGATTTCTTTCGATATCCATCAAGACATTGCCGCTCTCCCTCGACCAACCGTTCAAGACCAGTTGGTGAAGAGTGGTCTATGGACGGCCCTGCGTACTAGGCCTTTCTCGCGCGTGCCTACGCTCGATAGCACGCCAGCAGGTATTTTCGTCACCGCTATCGATACTAATCCACTGGCCGCTGATCCCCGTTTGATTATCGCCGAGCAAACTGAGGCTTTTAAAGCTGGCTTGCTGGTGTTGAGCCGTTTAACCGAAGGCAAGGTTTACCTGTGCCAGGATAAGGGCGAAGCGATTGTTAAAGAAGCATTACCACAACTTGAGGTGCGCCGTTTTGATGGTGTTCATCCTGCGGGTTTAGTGGGCACTCATATTCACTTTACTTTGCCAGTGAGTTTAGAACGTCAGGTTTGGCATATCGGTTATCAAGATGTGATTGCCTACGGCAAGTTATTCCAAACCGGTGAGTTGTATACCGACCGCATCGTCGCCTTAGGTGGCCCGAGCGTGCTGAACCCGCGTTTACTGCGCACTCAATTGGGCGCTGAGCTAAGTGCCTTAGTGAGTGATGAAATCAAACCTGGCCATAACCGCGTGGTATCGGGATCTGTGTTATCTGGCCATACCGCGGCGGGCGTACATGACTTTTTAGGCCGATTCCACAACCAAGTATCAGTGTTGAGCGAAGATTCGCAGCACCATGTTCTCCCTTGGGTGCGCGGTGGTTCTGACAAATTCTCCATCACTCGTGCCGTAACATCACGTCTGTTTGGTGCGACTAAATTGTTCGAGTTTACGACTCATCAGGGCGGTTCAGCTCGCGCCATGATGGCTTTTGGTCAGTTAGATCGCGTGATGCCCCTGGATATTTTACCCACCTTACTCGTTCGAGACTTAGTGGTGCGTGATACCGACGAGGCGCAAGCCTTAGGTGCATTGGAGTTAGATGAAGAAGATCTGGCGCTGTGTACCTTCGTATGTCCCGGCAAATATGACTTTGGTAAAGAATTACGTGCCTGTCTAGATGTTATTGAGAGGGAAGGTTAATGACCAAACAAGTGAAAAAACCTGATTTACAGGACGCCTCTGATTTACAACAAGAGTACTACGCAACGGGTAAGTCGATGAAGGGCTTTTTGCGCTCACTCGTCATTGCCAATGGTCGTAGCACTAAGGGCCAAGTGCATGTGCGTGACGCGATTGACGTGAAACGTACCATGACGCTAGTCGGTTTGTGTTTACTGCCCGCCATTTTATTCGGTCTATATAACATTGGCCTACAGGCACAGCTTGCGCTCGCGGGAGGATTATCGACACCAGATATTTGGAAGTTAGAAATCTTTAATACCCTGTTTGGCAGCCTTAGCCAAGACACTGGGATATTAGGTTTATTCCTCTATGGTCTTAGTTTTTATCTGCCGATTTACCTGACAGCACTGCTCACCAGTTTGTTTTGGGAAGTGGTGTTTGCGCGGGTTCGTGGTCAAGAGTTGCACGAAGGCTTCTTCGTGACGGCCCTGCTGTTTACCTTAATCTTGCCAGTATCGACACCGTTGTGGCTGGTGGCCATGGGGATTTCCTTTGGTGTGGTTGTGGCTAAAGAGCTGTTTGGCGGCATGGGATATAACTTCCTTAACCCTGCGCTGGCGGGCTTGGCTTTTATCTACTTCGCCTATCCATCTGAAGTTTCAACCATTAAACAGCTCGTTGCCGTTGATGGTTTCTCTGGTGCAACGGCGCTGGCACAAACCGCAGCGGGCAAGTTGAGTTTTGCTGATTACTCTTGGTTTAGCGCCTTTAGCGATCCTAACTGGTGGAACAACTTTTTTGGCTTTACCGTGGGCGCGATTGGCGAAACCAGTACCTTAGCGATTTTGATCGGCGGTTCATTATTGCTGATCAGCCGCTTAGCGGATTGGCGCATTGTGCTCGGTGTATTGCTGGGCATGATAGCGACAGCAACGCTGTGTAATTACATCGGTTCTAGCAGCAATCAAATGATGGCAATGCCGTGGACTTGGCATCTTGTCACTGGCGGTTTTGCGCTAGCAATGATGTTTATGGCCACCGATCCTGTAACCACTTCGTACACTCGCCAAGGCAAGTTTGCCTACGGTGCTTTGATTGGTTTTATGACTGTGCTTATCCGTGTCGCTAACCCCAAAATGCCTGAGGGCGTGATGTTAGCCATTCTGTTCGCCAACCTTTGGGCGCCGCTGTTCGATTATCTGGTGGCCCGCGCCAACATCAAACGGAGATTAAAACGTCATGGTATTTAAGAAAGATACTGTGGTGGGGACCATGATCTTCACCATCACGCTCTGCCTCCTGTGCTCTTTTATGATCACAGGCACTGCAGGCATATTGAAAGAACGTAAAGTTGCCAAAAAACGTGACGAAGTACAGCGCTATGTGTTGATGGCCGCCGATGTGAACTTAGGTCAGGGCAATGAGTTTAGAGAAATTTTCGCTAAATCCGTTAAGCCATTATTGATCAACTTAGATACAGGCAAGGTGGACTCAGACGCTAACGTCCTCGATTTCGATGAGCGTATGGCGGCAATTAATCCTGAGACTTCAAGTGCGCCGAAAAAAGATATTGCCAAGATTAAAACCCGTGCGAACGATGCCCGCGTGTTTAAAGTGCTCGATGCCAACGGCAAGTTAGACAGCGTGGTTGTGCCTTTCTATGGCAAAGGTCTGTGGTCGATGATCTACGGTTATGTGGCGGTTGAACCCGATTTCAACACCATTAAAGGGCTCGTCGTGTACGAACACGGTGAAACCCCAGGTATCGGCGATTTTTTAACTGATCCTAAGTGGGTGTCACTATGGAAGGGTAAGCAATTGTTTGATGAAAAAGGCAAGTTTTCGATACGTCTTGTGAAAGGCGGCGCTAAAGAAGGCGATATTCATGGTGTCGATGCGGTGAGTGGCGCGACCATGACGGGCCGCGGCGTGCAGCGCGCAATGGAGTTTTGGTTTGGCGTTGAGGGCTTTCAAACCTTCTTCAATCAGCTGAAAGCGACGGCCACGCAGGGTGAATTGCAAGGTGAGTTGGGAGAGGCAAAATGAGCAACACTTTATCCATGCGTGACATGTTAACGGGGCCAGTGTTTGCCAATAACCCCGTCGCGATGCAAGTGCTGGGCGTATGTTCGGCACTGGCGGTCAGTAACTCAATGCAAACCGCTGTGGTGATGACACTGGCAGTGACCTTTGTGTTGGTGTTTTCTAACCTGATTATCTCTGCCATCCGTAACTTTATCCCGACCAGTGTGCGGATTATCGCGCAGATGACGGTTATCGCCTCCTTAGTGATTATCGTCGACATGGTTCTGCAGGATGTAGCCTATGAGTTATCTAAGCAACTTTCTGTATTCGTTGGGTTAATTATCACTAACTGTATCATCATGGGCCGTGCAGAAGCCTTCGCCATGAAGTATCCACCGCATTTAGCGGTCGTCGATGCGCTTGGTAATGCGACAGGTTATGGCTTGATTTTGATCAGCGTCGCCTTTGTACGCGAGCTGTTAGGGACGGGGAATTTATTCGGTCACCCTGTGTTTACCACCATCGAGAATGGTGGCTGGTACTTGCCAAACGAGATGTTCAAGTTACCACCGAGCGCCTTCTTCCTGATTGGTGTGTTGATCTGGACTATCAATGTGATCCAGCGGAAACGGGGTTAAGGAGCAGATATGGAACACTATATAAATCTATTTTTGCAGGCCACTTTTATCGACAACATGGCGCTGTCGTTCTTCTTGGGCATGTGTACTTTCTTGGCCGTGTCTAAAAAGGTGTCAACCGCCTTTGGTCTAGGTGTCGCTGTGATTGTGGTGATGACCTTAGCCGTGCCGTTAAACCAGCTGATTTACGTCAAAGTGCTCGCACCTGGCGCACTGTCTTGGGCGGGATTACCCGGTATCGATTTAAGTTACCTGCAACTGATCACTTTCATTGGTGTGATTGCGGCGTTAGTGCAAATCCTTGAAATGTTTTTGGATAAGTACATTCCTAGCCTGTATGACTCCCTTGGGATCTTCTTACCTTTGCTCACAGTGAACTGCGCGATTTTTGCCGGGGTGATCTTTATGGCGAACCGTGATTACAACTTCGGTGAGTCAGTGGTGTTTGCGATGGGCTCGGGTCTTGGTTGGGCGGTGGCGATTGTACTGCTGGCGGGACTGCGCGAAAGAATGAAATTCAACGCGATTCCCGAAGGCTTACAAGGTATTGGTATCACCTTTATTACTACAGGCTTGATGGCGCTGGGCTTTATGTCTTTCTCAGGGATCTCGCTGTAAAGCTACAGTAGGCGAGCCAAGAATTGAGAAAGTGAAACCAGATTCTTTTTAGAAAAGAGCTAGAAAAGGGTAATACGATGGAAATGGCAATTGGCATAGGCATGTTCACGCTAGTGGTCTGTCTATTGGTGATAGTGATTCTAATCGCCAAAAAGAAATTAGTGGCTACGGGTGAAGTGACAATCAGCATCAACGAAGATGCCGAAAAAAGCATTCAAGTTGCCGCGGGTGATAAGTTACTCGGCGCTTTGGCGAGTCAGAGTATTTTTATTCCGTCGGCCTGTGGTGGCGGCGGAACCTGTGGTCAGTGCCGAGTGAAAATCAAATCGGGCGGCGGTGACATTCTGCCGACTGAAATGGGCCATATCACCAAGAAAGAGGCTAAAGAAGGTTGTCGTCTCGCCTGCCAAGTCTCAGTGAAAACCGATATGGAACTTGAACTCGACGAAGAAATCTTTGGGGTGAAGAAGTGGCAATGTCAGGTGATCTCTAATGATAACAAGGCGACTTTTATCAAGGAGTTATTGCTTGAGTTACCCGAAGGTGAAGATGTTCGCTTTAAAGCAGGGGGTTATATTCAAATTGAAGCGCCAGCCCATGTGGTGAAATACGCTGACTTTGATATTCCTGAAAAATACCGTGGCGATTGGGACAAATACGGTCTGTTTGACATTGTCTCTACCGTTAATGAAGAAGTGTTGCGCGCTTACTCTATGGCCAACTATCCCGATGAAAAGGGCCGCATTATGCTGAACGTGCGGATTGCGACGCCGCCATCGGCCAATGTGCCAGCGGGCAAGATGTCATCTTACATCTTCAACCTGAAAGCGGGCGATACAGTGACCATTTCAGGGCCATTCGGTGAGTTCTTTGTGAAGGAAACCGATGCAGAAATGGTGTTTATCGGTGGCGGTGCAGGCATGGCACCTATGCGTTCACACATTTTCGATCAGCTTAAGAGTAAGAAAACCACACGTAAAATGAGCTTCTGGTACGGCGCACGTTCGACCCGTGAAGTGTTTTACCAAGCGGATTTCGATGCCCTAGCGGCCGAGAATGACAACTTCGTTTGGCATGTGGCGTTATCTGAGCCATTGCCTGAGGATAATTGGACTGGCTACACTGGCTTTATTCATAATGTGATTTATGAGAATTATCTTAAAAATCATAAGGCACCAGAAGACTGCGAGTACTACATGTGTGGTCCTCCAATCATGAACTCTTCAGTGATTAAGATGCTTGAAAGCCTAGGCGTTGAACCAGAAAATATCCTACTCGATGACTTTGGTGATTAGGTTGTAAGTGAGTAATAAAAAATCGCGTTAGGCCCAGCTTAACGCGATTTTTGTTTATAGGGCTTTTTATCATTTCGCAGTTTTTAGCTTTCGCATCTTGATGCTATTTAGCACCTCACCTAGCTAAAGGATTTGCCGCCGTGGCGTGTTAAATAGCTCACCATGCGCTCACTCTCAGCGGTATAGCATCCCATGCGAAACTCACCCTGCCAGTAAGCAATATCGAGCGGATGATACCCCTGCGAGTTTGGATGATTCACATCGGCCCCCGCATCCACCAATAATTTGAGCAGTTCAAAAGACTGCAACTCACAGGCATGCAAGAGTGCCGTCATCCCGCCATCGTCCACGCCTTCAAGATCAGCGTCATTTGCAATAATGCGCTTAACAGCAAGCGTATCTTTGGCTTTAACCGCATCGATGAGTTCAGTGCTCATTTGATCGCTATTTAACCTCATCCAAAGGATTTAATTTAAGTGGATTTAGTCTAGGTTTCTTTAACTTGTGGGCGAAACTCCATAAGCTGAGTAGCATATACCTAAATGCTTATGTCTACAGGTATAACTTATCATGGATGTAATAGTTGTAGGATAGGAGGCTTGTTTGAAAAAGTTAGCAGTAGTATCACTTATCTGTTTCTCCCTCTGCGCATGCTCTTCACTCAATGAAGTTAAATTGGATTCTCAATCGGTATCCAGCTACATAGGTGAAAAGGTCAAAGTCACCACAATATCTGGCGAACAAATGGAATTTCAAGTCGAAAGTGCAACGGAACAGCAGATCGAGGGAGAAGGGCAACTAGTCAAAATTGAAGATATACAGACGTTGGAAGTTGAGGAGTTTAGCCCACTAAAATCGATATCACTTTCTGCAGGCTTATATATGTTAGGTGCGATAATTATTACTATTGTCGTTTTATAGCCATTTTGAATGTGTATTCGCTGCAACTTGAGATATTCAGTCTACAAACTGGGGAAGACTGCCACTTGGTTTATACTGTTCGGATTAGCTTCGTCGCCCTAGGTATCACTTTGTTGTGTCATTTTTATATGGAATATTTCCTTTATAATTCAATTGTAAAGATTAAATTGTATTATCCATAAAAAGCGCTTGTGATAAGCTTGCTTTTTTCTAGCAGGCAGCATTATTTGTTAATTACGTTAAGGATAACCCATGCGTTTGAGTGTTATTAGTACCCTGTTGACTGGTTTTTTATTATTCCCAAGTGCCAATAGTTTTGGTTTGTTATTAGAAACAGGTGCTGAACAAGAGCAAATCGGGCAAGGCAGTAACTCTATTGCCGTTGAAAGCCAAACCGCATCTTCAGTATCGAAGGTGGCGGAGATTAAGACCTTAATCCAAGCCGCGATAAAGGATTCGCCGCAGCCATTTAGTGGCAGTGTTATCCTGCTTGAGGAGGGCAAGCCGCAGCTTGAACTGCAAAAGGGGGAAGGTATTAGTCAAGATTCGCGCTTTGTGATGGCATCACTTTCTAAACAAATCACCGCAACCTTGATATTGCAGGCGGTCGATGCGGGGAAACTCGACTTAAACCTATCGCTTAATCATTATCTTTTTGGTGATGCAGATGGGAGGAATAAGGCGCTAAAAGGCACTGTGGCGTGGGCAAATCTAAGTGCGGATGCATTGAATACCAGTCGATATGACGAGCGGATTACGCTGCACCAACTGCTGACGCATACATCGGGTGTCGATAAACTGGGTAAGGCTAATCGATTCGAGCCGGGTAGCCAATTTGAATACTCCAACTTCGGTTATTCACTTTTAGGGCAAGTGCTTGAGAAGGTCAATCACCAATCCTTTGCCGAGCAAGTGGCGCAGTTTGCAACGCGATACCAGCTTAATGGCTTGAGCGCTGAGCTTGGCAGTATTGAGGCGATTCACGCCAAAGTGCCTTCACTCGCCGTAGGTTTACAGGAAAGCAAGGTGATTGCCCCTGCTGACTTAGTGCTTGATGAAGCTTTGTTACCTGCCGGGGGATTGATTGCTTCAGTGCCAGCTTATGCCGCCTTTCAGCATCTATTACACTCTGGCAAGTTGATGAGTGCAAAGAGTTATCAACGGATGACAACGGCGTATACCGAGATCCAATTCTTATGGCCGAATATGCGCTATGGCTATGGGGTGAGGATCAATAAGGACGATGGTCTCGTCGAATACAGTCATACGGGCTATTTATCTGGCTATATGTCGATGACACTTCATTATCCTGAATTTAATTTGGATCTGGTGATGCTGGAAAATCTATCGCTAAATCTTAATGATCGCGCTCGAGTATTTGAACTGCATAATCAGATACGTCAAATCATTCGTAGCCAGTTACTGCTTGTTAAAACATCACTTGCACCAGTGATTTGAGTAAACTGACTACTGACATAAGTGCCCTTATGCTGATATTAAGCATGGTACTTTAGTACTTAAAAGATTTCTAAGATATAGTTTCTGCGGGAGATAATGGCTACTATCTCCCGCGTTAAGGGAATAAATATAGTCTTTTACTACTTAATGTCGCCATATTTAATTGAATCACGACTATCTGTTTCATATATCATTTCATATTCATAGTTCAATGAGTCTAACAAGCTAATTATATAATCTTCGGATTTAATTCTTTCGTATCCAGGAAAATCTTGGTGGAAAATGATACTCAATAACCAGCTGCATTCTGGTTTTGATGGTGCGAAAGTATTTGCATCAAGATCTACATTGGGAAATAATTTAATGAATGTGCCTGTCTCTTTATTTAGATTCCAATGGTAATGTTTTATCCTGAATGGTAAAAAACTCTCAAGCATAGTAGGGTTCTTAGCTGTAGATGTTTTTCTATCTATTAATGCTAGAAATTCTTTGAGTTTATTATGAATTGTTTTTTCATCTTTACTTGTTGATTTTATACCAAATAGTACTTGATGTTTCATATGGTTGAATCTCCTCATTGAATAGATTTTATCGGCACTTGTGTCTTTTAAAGAGCCATTTTCTTTAGTTAAGGGTGTAAGTTTGTTAGCTAACAGAGAATTCAAACTCTATTTTAATGATTAACGTCCCTAACAAAGAGACGTTAATCTGTGACTTACAGTTACCAAAAGCGCTTTCTAAGTGCGGTCTCGATATCAATATCAACCCTAAAGTATTGCAAAATCGTCCAAACTGAATCGACTAAGGCTTCGGTAAGCGCTGGATAATCATCCTCGATAATTCCGTTAATTTCTTCGACGGTTTCATCGATATATTCCTGAACACCTTCCTCAAATTCGGCCTTTGTCGCTTGATTGCGGAAAAAGCTAAAGTTGTCGAGTTTTTCTATCAATTGATCAATAAGGACTCTCACCGAATTGAGTTGTTCAACTGTGATCGTCGGATCGGTGGCGATCAGTTTAAAAAAGCTCTGCACTTTGGTTTTGAGATAGAATAGCGTTGGGATTTGATCTCGATTTGCCGCCGCATTACTCACCTCTAATTTGGTTTGCTTGACGGGCGCAGGTGTCACATTCACCTCAGATGCTTGCGGATTGGCCGTCATAGGATCGGCATTGCTCGAAGCTGTTGCTGGTATTGCGCGATTGTGGGCTATGGTTGTGGGGGCTGGCGGTATCTCGCGCCCCAGTGTTTGTAGCAGGCGGCGCTGGAAATAGCTTTGCGGCAGGGCTTTGCTGAGTGCTTGCTCAAGCTGAGTTTCACTGTAGGAGGCTATTTGCAGCAGCGCTTCGAAAATCTCTTTATATTCTTGCTCAATAGCCGCTATTAGCGGGCTATTGCCTAAGCTATTGGTCACGGTTAAGTCGGCGCCATATTGCTGCAAAAGTCTTAAGATCCGCACCGCCGTTGATTCAAAGCGGGGGAACTCGATTGAACTGCCGCCTATCACAGCGCAAAGGGCAGGAGTGGTGTCTTCACCATTGATGGCATTGGGGTTGGCGCCATGTTCGAGTAGCGCCTCTACGCAGGACTGCGCGCCGTAGTAACTGGAGCACATTAATGGCGTAAATTGCTCATCCACCGAGAATTCTTCTAACTTTGCTCCATGGCGCAGTAATAGTTCTACGGTTTTTCGCCGCATATGGCCGGTAATTTCATCCCACCAGTAGGTCGAAATCGCCTTGTGTAGAATGGGCGAATTATCGTGGCCACAATGGGTAAAAATATCCCCGCCTTGGTGAATGAGCCATTCAAGTAGTTGGCTTCGACAGGAGATGGCCGCCGCAGACACATAGTTAGTGTTATAGATATTGGTGAGGCTTAAATCCAGCCCCTTGGTGAGCAGATATTCCATCACTTGGATAAGCGTTGCTTGATCTTCTTTCCCTGAACCACGCTGGCAGATAGTCAGTAAGGTCGGTTCATCCACCGCACCAAATTTTTTATTGATATCCATATCATATTGCAGGAACAGATCGAAAAACTCGGGCAGAAAGGTTTTCTTTTCGACCATTGGATAAACCAATAGTCGTAAATTCGACCAGACTAACATCTCATAGGATTTACCCGTATTCACAAATTCGGCATTTGGATTAGCGCCATATTTGAGCAACAGTTCAAGGGCTTGGTAGATGTAACTCCGTTTATTCGGATCGGTAAATTGGGCATTATTAATATATTGGTTGAGCAAGGGTGAATGGTCGGCATCAGGCGGTGTCATCCTATAGATGCGATTGATATCGACGGTGGCCTTAATCAGTTTTTCGATAATCCTAAGGTCAAATTCTGAGGTCAATGCCGCATAGACCAAACTTTTGGCGTGAGAATCGGCTTTGAGCTGCGGATAATGGTCTAACAGGTATTCAGTGTAGTCTTGCGCTTTAGCGTAAACGCATAGTTCGAGTAAATTGGCATCATCCCAGAAGCTGCTATCGTTGGCCATAATATAGCGTGACTTTTTAAATGCAGGGAAGCGTTTAACCAAGGGAGAAAATGTTTCTACTCTCCAAAATTCGCTCGAAGAAATAATATTTTCAATTAGGCTTAATTTGCCAATATCTAATGGGATATCTTTATTAATGATATGCAGGAACAGATCTTTATTGCGTTCATCATATAATATTTCTAGTGGGTGATTTAATTCACCATTGGTCCAGAAACTCACCGGTTTATTGATATCTAAGTTAGCTGCAAGTAGAAGATCGATCATATCTCTACGTTGATGGTGTTGATAGATATATTGCGGATTAGGATGAAATAGATAGTTGAGCCAGCAATTGTTATATTGATTTTGAAAGTAAAGATTGGCACTAGAGTCTAGGTATAGGGTAACGAGTTCTGAGTTGTTATATTCAATAGCCGAATGCAATGCACTGAAACCATTACATTCGATTTTAGCGCCTTTGCTGAGCAAGTATTTTATAAGCACTAAATCGGACTGAGGACTGCAAGATAGTGGAACTAATATATTGCAGGGCGAAACATTGAGATCAATAAAGTTGAGATCTCCACTATCGGCAAGAAATTGATCAACTTTCTTTATTTTAGCCGAGGTCGAAAGCGTGTTATCTAGGCATATTTCCCTAAGTGTGAGTTTCTTATCACTAAAAATCCAACTGAGCATAATGTTCCCTATTTAATGCCGTTAACAAAATTATATCAAACACCTTTCAATTTATTAAAAATTGAGTGAGGTAAAATTGCCATATATTAATGCATTTAAGTTAAGAAAAACTATGCCCTAAGACTGATAATTAAAATGATCCTGTTTGAATAACATTTTGTGATACAAATTGATAATGCCAAACAAGTTGCATGATGACATGTTTGGCATTGTTACTTTGATTGGAATTCTGCTTCATATCCTATTGATTAAGATCTAGCAGCATCGGCATTTCGCAGGCGTCGTGGCCTGTGTTCCCTAGGGGAGCCGACAGATGTACAAAGCCTAATTTCTCATAGAGTTTTACGGCTTCATTTAGTACAGCGGTGGTTTCTAAATAGCAGCTTTGATAACCCGTTTCGCGGGCGAAATCGAGTGCCATTAACGCTACGCGTTTTGCGAGTCCTTTGCCGCGGATTTCTGGCATAAAGTACATTTTTTGCAGTTCGCAGACGCCATCATTGTTAGCTAAAGGCGCAATACCGGCGCCGCCTAAAATGCGGCCCTCTAATTCAATAATCCAATAGTTGGCGCCCGCTTGGGAGTAAATCTGGCTTAGGCAATCTAAGGTCGGGTCTGCCACGCTATAGCCTTTATCCGCGGTTAAGCCGTATTCGGCCGAAACATCGCGGATGACTTTGGCAATTGCGGCATCATCTTGGGCTGTGGCTTGGCGAATGTGGCAACCACTTTGCTGCTTGGCGTTATGTACGGCTTGGTTATATAACACGAGGGCCTCTTCGATTTGTGAAGTTTGCAATGGAGTCAGTTGGGCTAAGATCCCTTGGAATAATTGATTCTGCTGAGTATCCAATTTAACGAGTAACTTCTTACCCGCAGGTGTCAGTTGCACAACTAAGCAGCGACTGTCCCGTGGATGTACCTGACTCTGGGCAAGATGTTTATCGATCAAATGCTTGATAGCGCGGCTCGCATTGGACTTATCTATGCTGAGTTTGCAGGCAAGCTCTTTGATGGTCAGGGACTGCTTGCCTATCTCAAACAGGGCATGGGCTTGCACGGGAGAAAGGGGTAAATCCCCAAAGGCGGCGTTGAGCATGCCTAAATTTCTCACCAGATAGCGAGACAAATGCCTGAGTTGGGCGGATGAGCCTGACTCAGTCGTTTGCTTAGTTTGAGTCACAGGCTTCGCGGGATCTTGAGCCAATGGTGCGTCTGTTTGAGCCATAGTCGAATAGGTTTGGTTGCATGTCACAACTAAGTTAGCGGGCTTTAACTCCTCTTGCAACATATTAATAACAATCTGCTGTGTAAATATCAGGATTCAATAATGGCGCCATGGCGAGAATAATCGCTTGGGTGTAATTACTTTCACGGGTCGCATGGCCGTGGGTGAGTAAACCTATGGCACCGCCTTTTTGCTTAATATTGATTGTATTGAACAACCTATCCATGACATCCCCGAGTTCTTCCCCCGCTTCTAATGCCCGATAAACTTGCATTGGTAAAGGTAAAATCGCACTGCGGCCAATGGCAAGCTGGTCTTTATGGCCAATAGCGATATAAGCGAATGTGGCAGGACCAAAGTCGAAACAATCGACACCGCCTTCCATCGCAAAATAGTAGTCGGCTTTAGTCTCTTGCGGGTCCTGCTGTTGACAATAGCGCACCCGATTGATCGCCCCTTGTCGAGTGTCGAGATCTGTCATTGGCTGCGCTGCAACACCAGAAGGGGCATCCATACCGCTGGCTTCTATGATGCTCTCTGGGAACAGCTGTGCCATGGCGTTAGTTGCCGCGTTGATTTTTACCGGGTTTTTAGAACCCACTTTTATCTTAATAATGTTTTGTTGCATATAAGTTATTTATTTTGGATTTTAATGTGGACGCTCGTTTGAATCATTGCTTAAATGGTCTGAGGTGTCTAAGCGTTTGGGTTTTCTATTCTGCCACAGTCGTCGGCGAAGCTCAGTAAAAAAGCCAACAGTAGGGGAGGCAATAGCCAGCCTTAGGGACTAGGAAGCGACATGCAACTATTGCTCCTTCAGTAATTTGGGCTGGAATAGGCAGTAAGGCTATGTCATTGAAGGAACCAAAACCAAGAGATAATAATAATGAAATTCAACAAACTCGTGATTGCTATGGGAATGGCCTGCGGTGTAATACTGACTGGCTGTAACGATAGCGAAGATAGCACTACGCCTACCGAACCTGAAACTCAACTGCAAGCTTTCGCCCCCAATGGTTTACTCAAAGCCAGTATTCGTCGTACGACCTACGGCGTGCCGCATATCCAAGCCGACAACTTAGAAAGTTTAGGTTTTGGTAGTGGTTATGCGCAGGCACAGGACAACTTATGTGTATTAGCCGATGGTTTTATCAAGGCGAACTCACAGCGTTCTATGTACTTTGGCCCCCATGCGTCGATTGACTTCACTACGGGTCAACCTACGGCGGAAGATAACGGTAACCTTATCTCAGATTTTGCCTATAAAGCGTTAAAGATCAGAGCGCAAGCCGAAGAAAAATGGCCGAAATTTAGTGAAAACTCTCGGGCACTTATCCAAGGTTTTGCCTCTGGTTATAACCAATATCTTGCTGATGTCGAAGCGGGCACACAAACGGCAGAACCTTTCTGTGGTGGTCAGCCTTGGGTGAAACCCATAGTGCCAGAAGATGTGGTGACTTATTTGTTTTCTATCGCCTTATTACCGGGCGCAGCTAACTTTCTCGATCTGATTTTTTACGCGAACCCAGGAGATGCACAGGAATACATGCCGCGTATCGTTGGGCCTGCGCCTAGCCAAGACCAAACTGCGTTTGTGGCCGATATGCAGTCTAAGTTGATTGCCCGCGCGGCTCGTATCACGACACCAGAGACCAATCCCCGCGATTTAGGTTCAAATGGTTGGGGTTTAGGGAAGGATAAAACCGAAAATGGTAAGGGCATGGTGCTAGGTAATCCGCATTTCCCGCATACGGGTAACCTGCGTTTTTGGCAATCCCATATTACGATCCCAGGGCATTTAGATATGATGGGCGGCTCGTTAGTGGGTATGCCTGGACCGATTAATATTGGTTTCAATAAAGATCTCGCTTGGACTCATACCTTCTCTACCGCTGAGCATTTTGTGATGTATAACCTTGAGTTAGTCTCGGGTGATCGGATGCAGTATTTGTTTGATGGTAAACCTATGCCGATCACCAAAGAGACAGTATCGGTTCTAGTGAATGCAGGTCCTGCGGGCATGCTGGTCGCCGAGAAAGATATTTATACTACCGCCAAAGGCCCTATGGTCGAAGCTCCTCCCGCTTTAGCGCCTTTTGGTTGGGATGATGGCAGTGCCTTTATGATCCAAGATGCCAATATGGGGACTATGGACCCTGTTGACCATTGGTTAGCCATGAACATGGCGACGAACAAAGAAGAGTTCCAACAGGCATTTAAGGACTACGATGGTGTCATCTTCAATAACACTATGTACGCCGATAAAGAGGGCAATGCTTTTTATATCGACGACTCAACTGTGCCAGGATTATCCGAATCTGCAGTCGTGTTGTTAAAAACCTCACCGGATATTAAAGCGGCTAAGGCAAAAGCCGGATTTACGATTTTACCCGGTAACACTTCGTTGTTTAGCTTCGATGGTCCTACGCCCTATGAACGTGCGCCCAAGCTTGAGCGCAGCGACTTTGTGCAAAACTCCAATGACTCCTTTTGGTCGACTAACTTGAATGAACCGCTGACTTACTTCTCGCCTATGTACGGCGCAGAGGCTGGACAGCTATCACTGCGGACACGGATGGGTTTGAGTTTAATGCAGGACGCCGCGGGGGCTGATGGCAAGTTCAGCTTGGAAGAACTCGAAGCAGCTGTGCTGTCGAATCGCAGTTATCTCGCCGAGTTAGTGCTGCCTGACTTGATTGCCCAGTGTGATGCCCAAGGCAGTACACCTGTGGTGGTGTCGGCGAGTTTATCTAAGGATGTCTCTTCGGCTTGTGCGGCATTAAAGGCGTGGAACGGTAAGCAAGATAACGACAGTAAAGGTGGTGCTTTACTACGTGAATTTGCCCATCTATTCAGCCAAACAACCATGTTGACCCAAGGATTCGATCCCGCTAATGCGGCAACGACACCTAAAACCTTGACTACGGATGGTAGTGCCTTAAAGGCCTTGGCTCACAGTGCGCTTAACCTTGAGGCCGCAGGCTTTGCCTTAGATGCGCCATTGGGGGATGTGCAATTTGTAGAGAAATCGCTGCCAGATGGAACGCCAAGCGGGTCGCGTTTACCTTGGCCGGGTAGCCATAATGCTGAAGGTGGATTCAACGTGTTTTCAACCAGTTTGTCGGGTGATGACACTTTGATCCCGCAACACAAATACGCTGCTGTGATGGATGTGGTCACTGGCAAGGCGATGAGTTCTGGTTTAACGGCGAAAGGATACCAAGTGCGTTACGGGTCAAGTTGGATGATGGCGGTGAACTTTACCGACGAGGGGCCTGTGGCGCGGGGGATTTTAACTTACTCTGAGTCGAGTAATATCTTAACGCCTGCGTTTGCCGATCAAAGTATCTTGTACTCGAGTGCTAAAAGCTTCCGTCCTTTGTTGTTCAAAGAGGCTGACATAGCCCCAGCTGTAGTGTCGACAACTGAGCTGACACTACAAAAACCATAAGTTAGATTTTGCGCTTTAATCGTTAGCGGCTCACTTCGGAGTTGAATCCGGATGAGCCGTTTTTTATGCGTGTTTACGACTGATAGCGATTTGTAAAAATTTAACATTAACGACTGTGATCTTGATCTACCTTAGACGTGAGTATGCTGTGACGCGTCTTGTTTTGTTGATTTTTGTGACACATGTCCGGTTAGCTGTTTTTCTCGGCGCTTATGCAATGTCACTGGATTTGGCTTGAGGTGAATATCTTGTATTTTTAAGTGGCTTTTTATGTATATGTTTTGATGCTGCATTGAAAACTTATTACATTAAATCAGCGATCTAGATCTCAATATCAGTTTATTATGAAATTCCCTTACATAAAGCCGTGTCAGATCAACTTTTATGGGCTTTTTTTGGTTATCCTTAGCGCGAATTTATTATGCTAGTCACACCGTAAGGTAACTTTTATATGCAAAAAGATGCGACCAGTGTTCTTGGAACACCTCAAAGCACACAGAATCTAGATTCAACGAAACACTTACCTTGGACTCGCCAAGACACGACTTGGATGTTGAGTTTGTTCGGCACTGCCGTTGGCGCTGGAATTTTATTTTTACCTATCAATGCGGGCATGGGCGGCTTTTGGCCTCTTGTGTTAATGGCAGTGATCATCGGTCCTATGACCTATCTTGCCCACCGTGGTTTATCTCGTTTTGTTTGTTCATCAAGCATTCCTGGTAGCGACATTACTCAAGTAGTTGAAGAGCATTTTGGTGTTGGTGCGGGTAAAGCCATTACCGTACTGTATTTCTTTGCTATCTACCCGATTGTATTAATTTACGGTGTGGGTATTACCAACACTGTTGATAGCTTTATCGTCAATCAGTTAGGCATGGCATCGCCACCACGCTTCATTCTATCGGGTGTATTGATCCTCGGTATGATGGCTGTAATGGTCGCAGGTGAGAAATTCATGCTCAAAGTGACACAATTGCTGGTGTATCCGCTGGTGGGTATTTTGGCCTTTATGTCTATCTACCTGATCCCTGAATGGAAAATGGATGCTTTACTCGTTGTACCAGAAGCGGGTGCATTTTTAGGCACAGTTTGGTTAACGATTCCAGTTTTAGTGTTTGCCTTTAACCATTCTCCAGCGATTTCACAGTTTTCTGTGTCATTGAAACGTGACCATGGCGCGAATGCTTCTCGCAAAGCTGATGTTATTTTACGTAATACTTCCATGATGTTAGTGGGCTTTGTGATGTTGTTTGTGTTCTCTTGTGTGCTGTCATTATCGCCAGCACAATTGGCCGAAGCGAAAGCTCAGAATCTACCGATTTTGTCTTATCTCGCCAACGTGCATTCAAGTGGTTTTGTGAGCTACTTTGGTCCATTAATCGCCTTTATCGCGATTGTGTCTTCTTTCTTTGGCCATTACATGGGCGCGACAGAAGGCATGAAGGGGATTATTGTTAAGCAGTTAGACACGAATAAGAAAGGCATTTCAGAGCAAAAAATCAACAAATTTATTCTGGTGTTTATGTTTGTGACGATTTGGGCCGTGGCAATCAAAAACCCAAGTATTTTGAATATGATTGAAGCTTTAGGTGGCCCAATTATCGCGGCTATCCTGTACTTGATGCCTATGTACGCTGTATACAAAGTGCCAGCATTAAAAGCGCACCGTGGTCGCATCAGCAATATCTTCGTGGTTATAGCGGGTTTATTGGCAATGACGGCTATTCTGTTTGGCTTCTTTCGTTAAGTTTTAATCTTAGTAGGAACGCGGTTTGAATGTGAATCGTGAGTCGTAAAAAGAAAAGGATCGTGCCATTGGCCCGATCCTTTTTTATTACGTATAACATTTGAATCGCTTATTTTTCTTCGTACATTAAGTAGTAACTCTGCTTCATCCCTAACGCTTGATAGGTCTGCTGTGCGGCGAGATTTTCTTGCTCGACATATAAACGGAAGCTGGCGGCACCACCATTGGCTTCGGCCAGTTGTTTGACTTCGCTGTAGAGTTTGGCATAGATGCCTTGGCGACGATTTTTCGGGCGAATATACACACTCTGGATCCAGTAATAATCCTTCGCACGCCAATCGCTCCATTCAAATGTCACCATGAGCGAGCCGACTAGCTCACCTGCGATTTCAGCGACCAGGTAAAACCCTTTTTGCGGGCTCTCAAGTAGCGTGCCCACACCTCGAGCCAGTGTCGCTTCATCTAAGGCTAGGCCTTCGGTTTCTTGGGCCATGGCCTGATTAAACTGCACTAAGGCGATTAGGTCTTGAGCCTTAGCTTTACGAATCAACATACTACAACTCCTAGGCGGTTATTTGGCAATACCGCTCTTGTTTAGTAAACAACATTTTGTGATTCACTTTATCATGGAACGACGAGGGATAACGAGTTTGGCAGTGGCAGGTTAGGCACTGATATTATTTATTACTGTGGATATTTGTACGACTAAAGTCTTATCTTCTAGGCTTATCTTTAGTGTCCTTTCGCTGAACTAAGTGAGTTAATGATGGGATTTATTAAGTCTACTCGCCGCTATAAACTTAAAATTTTACCCGTCTATGATATTGCTGCTGATGAACAGATAAATCATCGTCTGCATTTTATTTTAACGCTGTTGAGCTTCGGTTTATGGGGTTTAGTTTGGTGGTGGTTGGTCTTAAAAGCTAACGGTAAGTCCGACTTTATTTTCAGTGGTTTTGATGACGATTATTGGAGTTATTTGATTGAGCGTGAGCAACCGCCTGCGTCGCTTTATCGTCAGCAAATAGCACCAAAAAAAGTCACAGAATATTTTGATGCTTAAGCAGAAAAACTAACATCTCGGTGGCCAATTTAACAAAGTTGGTTTGGTTAATATTACTGATTTTAAGGCGGTTTAGCTCAACGTGACCCAGATCATCTCTCGATTAAAACCCCTCTGCTAGACTCGGCGATTGCCCCATTTAGACTGAGAAACTAGCGCGCTAGTTTTGGTCTTTGCCCCATCATAGTTTCGAATTCAAGGTTATCAATATGACAAAACAAAAGTCGTCAGCATTAGGCCGTGTTTGGTCTCGCTGGATGTCAGTGCCGCTGTGGCTGCAAATTGTTATCGGTATGGTGCTAGGTATTTTAGTGGGCATCATCTTCGGCGAGCAAGCGACTCACTTAAAGCCGATAGGCACCTTGTTTGTTAATGCCATTAAGATGCTGATTGTGCCATTGGTGTTTTGCTCACTGATTGTGGGCGTCACTTCGATGCAAGATACGAACAAGATGGGGCGTATTGGTTTTAAATCTTTTGCGTTTTATCTCTTTACCACGGCTATCGCGATCACTATCGGTTTAATTGTCGGTTATGTTCTTCAACCCGGTGCTGGTTTAGGTTTGTCATTGGCAGAAGGCGCGACTCAAACTGCCAAAGAAATACCTTCTTTAGTCGATACTTTGATCGACATAGTGCCGACGAACCCTATTGCGGCTTTAGCAAGCGGGCAAATTTTGCAAGTTATAGTATTTGCGATTGTTTTAGGTATCGCCTTAGTGCTGATTGGCGAGCATGGCAAACCTGCAATTAAAGTGTTCGAAAGTTTAGCTGAGGCCATGTATAAAATGGCCGACATGGTGATGAAGCTCGCACCCTACGGTGTATTTGGGCTAATGGCTTGGGTAGCGGGGGAGTATGGGATTGATATGCTTTGGCCACTGATCAAAGTTATTATTGCTGTGTATCTTGGCTGTATTATTCATGTGCTTGGATTCTATAGTTTTTTACTGCGCGGATTTGCAAAGTTAAGCCCGCTGCAGTTTTTTAAAGGGATTAGCAATGCCATGTTAGTGGCGTTTACCACATCGAGCTCTGCGGGCACGCTCCCTGTGAGTATGAAGTGTGCGAGTGAAAATTTGGGGGTTCATAAGAAAATCTCTAGCTTCGTATTACCGCTAGGCACAACAATCAATATGGATGGCACAGCATTATACCAAGGGGTCACAGTGCTGTTTGTGGCACAGGCGTTTGGTATCGACCTGACTGTCGTCGATTATCTCACCATTATTTTAACGGCGACGTTGGCCTCTATTGGTACTGCGGGTGTGCCCGGTGCGGGTTTAGTGATGTTGACTTTAGTACTCACAACCGTAGGGCTTCCCTTAGAAGGGGTGGCATTGATTGCGGGAATTGACCGTATTTTAGATATGGTGCGTACTGTGGTAAACGTCTCCGGTGACTTAGTGGCGACGACTGTCATTGCAAAGTCTGAAGATGAGTTGGATATGGCGCATTATAATGCCGACATAGATCAAAGCGCCGTAATAGCCGAACAGAATATCGCCCTCGAAATTGCAGCGGCTAAGAGTGTCAAAGCATAGGGAGCTTTTATTGCTAGTTCGTTAACTAAAAAACCGCCATTGGCGGTTTTTTTATGCTGACAAGTTTTATGGTTACTTCATTTGGCTTAACACTAACACTGGCTTGTCGTCGCTGTTAAGTAAGGTAAGTCGGCCTTGCACTAATTTTGCTTTGGTAACTAATGGCATAGCTTGCATCACTTTGTGCTCTTGCTGCATTAGGGCATCCACGCAGGCTTTCATTGTGCTACCGGCAGGAGATAGCTTAAGCTCTTCGCCTTGCTGAGTATATTGACCGAAAAAGTTATTGCAGCTGTTGTTGCCATGTAATTTACCTTCGGCCTCAAAGGTAATTTGCGCTGGGCTGTAATCGATAGTCGGTTGGCCTTGAACCATTTCAATGTGCCAGCGGCCTTCTAATGGAATAGTATCATTTGGTGCTATATCGGCACTTTGGCAGGCGGTGATGCCTAAGAGTAATGCACCTAAAATGAATGTTTGTTTTAACATCGTTGCGGTTCCTTTTTCCATGATTATGGCCATAGTGTGACAAGTTTTTCGTAAGATCTAAAGGGGTTTATATGACAGGCTCATTTAAAAGTACTCTGAATTTGTTGAAGTTTTTACATTGGTTAGGTGTATTGATGCTAGTTTGTGGACTTGGGTTTTATATGTTGACGCAATGGAGTCTAGAGATAAGCGGCATGTTATTGATCTCAAGTCTGATTGGTTTAGGGTTGGTCTTAATGTCGCCCTATCCTGTGGTGCTGTTTATCCAATGGGCGAAGCGCCAAGATGAGCATTCCAAGTAATTTTGTACTGTCTAATTAAGTCTAAATTTCATTAAATCAAAGCTCTGCCGAATCTGCGGCGGGATTATCGTACAAGCTTGAGTCAATGGCGGGTTCTACTGGCGTGTCTGCGGCTTGGGATACAGGTGGGCGCATTGAATCGAGTTTGCCCCGCGCGAGTTCCATCATAGGTGCAAGTTTGGCGCTGGATTCTGGGGTAAAAAAACTGTAGCTCACATCGAGTTTTAGCTGATGGTTTTGTTGTTCTAGCTGCTTTTCTACTCGCTTCATAATATGTAGAACATCCCGTTCACCATCCACAAAAGCAAGTACCACAAATTGAGTGCTGTTGTAATGGGCGGCAACGTCAGCGGTTCTTATCGTATCTTGGATTAACTTGCCTAACAGTCTGTGGTGATTATTTTCGAGTGGTATTGGAGTGTTATCCGTGCTCAGTAATTCAAAGAAGATGATACCTGCATGGGCGCCAAAGCGGCGGCCTAAATTGAGCTGTCTTGGCGCCATCATCAAAAAACCATAATGATTGAGCATGCCGGTTTCTTGGTCGCGCATCGAAAGGGATTCAATGCGATGGTTCTGGCAAAGCAGAGATAATTCTTGTTGCAGCAATATCTGAAACGGTTCGAGCATAGCGGCATTGACTAGTGGTTCTGTTATATGCGGGTTGAGTACACACAGGGCACCAAATTGGCTACCATCCGGCCAAGCGATAGGACGTGAGAGAATATGCTGAATACCATCAAAATCCCTTGGTAAATCCTCTAACATAAAGCTGCCGAGGTTTTGATATAAACCATCAGGTTGGCTGTTTTGTATCTGTTTGAAGAGTTCGAGTGCTGGGGGATATAAAGTGCCTGCGGTAAATTGCGGTGTTTCAGTGATTGAACTGACGATGATTTCAAACCCTGCACTGATTTTTTGGAATATGAAAACCGTGTTGGCGTTGTAATAGCTTTTGATGAGCTCACATTGGTGCATCCAGCGTGTGAGATTGACTTGTTGATTATCGGTATCAAGTAAACTCAAGTTGGGATTAATGGTTTCTGGCAACATACAAACGCCTAACTATGGCTAAATATCCATTAAGTTTGGGAAATAAAAGGATATTTAGCAAATCAAAGCCCTAAATATTGCCTTGTTCTTGCTGTGCCTATTAACCCAACCGAGTATACTGGCGGGCTGAAATTGGGCCCAAAGCCGAAATAATGCTGTGAGAACACTGTGAAAATTAGACTAGCCTTACCTCAAGATGTTGATTTATTAGCGATGCTAGAGAAAAAACATCTTAATGATGAATTAGCTTCCGCCAGTATGGGGTTACAAGGGCAAGCTTTTTCCCACAGTGAATTGAGCGAATTAGTGCAGCACCATTGGATTGTAGTGGCGCAGGTTGAGCAGCAGATCGTCGGTTACGTGATTGCAGGCCGTTGGGTTTTTTTCGAACATTGGCCCATTTACCGCACTTTGTTGAATCGTTTGGGGCAACTCGATTGGGATGGACCTAAATTAACTAAGGTCAATTCTTGCCAATACGGGCCGATATGGGTGCAGCAAGCCTACCGTGGGCAAGGGATTTTCGAGGCATTAGTCCATGAAATTCGTCGCCAAGTTGCTCCGCATTTTAGCTATATGTTGACCTTTATTGCTGAAGATAATGAACGTTCCTTTGCCGCTCACTCGGGTAAAGCGCACATGCAGGTTGTGGATTTTTTCACCGTTTCGGCAAGAGATTATTATTTAATGGCGGCAAAGACCCAAGCTTAGTTGTTCGATGATAGAAATTAAGGATTCAATCTCTACTGTGTAAATAACCCGAGTTCAGGTTAAATAACGGAGATAAATACATGAATGTACAATTTGTTGAGTCACTATTAACGGCCTATGCCGAAGTCAATTTATCGGCTTGGGACAACTTGAGATTGGTCCTATCTGAGTGCGCTCACCATGAATGTGAGGCGAGGGGATTTGAAGTCGAGTTTATCTCCGATTCAGGGCAAGTGCAGCATTATTGGGTACAAGTGGGGAATATTTGGCTCGATTGTGGTCGAACCAATGCCTATTCGACGGTGATTACGCGACTGACCGATAAGGAACTTAGCCGTGTAAACTCCAAAAGCGCGTTAGAATGCGCTATTTTATCCCAAGAGCAGATCGGTCTACTCTGCATGCAAAATGCCCATTTCGATCATTGCTAAATTCATACTTGACCTTCAGGTCGCCACTAAAGGTGAACAGGTTTTCAGCAGCTTGTCTTGGATTGCTACTTTTAACATTCCCCCCAAAGAAGTCTGTGGTAAGTCTATGTTTGCTGACGACATAATTAAACTACATAGAATCACTGCCAATTAACTCAATATAAAATTGAAGTGAGATTGTACTAAAATAAGGTTTAGTATTTACAATTTTTAATATAAAAGCCTAGTTAACACTAGGCACAAACACGTTTTAATTCATTTTCAGTAAAATTTATTTTCCGTTGGAATGAATTGATCAACATCCGTGACTGGTAATAGGTCTAAGCTATTTTTGGCATGTTTTCGTAGTTTATTTTCGTTTGCCTCAGTTGCAATGTTTTGTAATATTGACCTGTAGCGTGAGTTATTGCTTTTGGCTAACACTTTACAAAGCCAAGAAACAGCATCGATCACGTAGGGATCTTCATTCTTTTTCTCAGTCCAGATTTTTTCAGCAAATAAATCTAGCACCTCTATTTTGATATGATCTTGTTGATAATAGCCTTTGGCTAAACTCTGTAATGTTGCTCCTGTGCTGTTTAACTGCATTTTTATTGATGATATATCATCTGACCATTCAATGTTTGGGGTCACTCGTTCGATAAAGAGAGCTGCTGACTTTTGTGCACTGAACTGGATACTTCCAAGGCCTTCATACTGATAGGTTACGCTAGGTGGTTTTTCTATCAGGAAATTTCCACCATATTTGGTAATCTTGTCCGGCTTGCCTAGTTTTGAAACAACCAAGTTTTCACTTTCTCCGCTAGCCAATTTGAGGAATAATTCTTTTTTTGAAAGTTCTATCTTTTTGGGTTGAAGACCTGAGTCAATTATTGAAACATGAGATAGGCCTCTTTTCTCAATAACTTTTGATACAACATTTCCGTTAATATCCTCTATCCATACCGCAGAGTAATCTTCACTTAAACTCCCATTAATAAGATATTTTTCGTTTTTCTTCGGTGTAAAATTAACTTCTCCCTCAATGATATAGTTTGAGGTTGAGCTAAAAATATATCCGATTGGAGCGGAGTGATGGACTTGGCCGATGAGATATAAGTTTATGGGTTTGATTGGAATCGACCTTGATGCGCCCATTGCAATCAATTGCGAGCCTTTTCCATTAGAAGCCGCTGAAGATGCTGTTAAGCTATTATGGATAGGTTCTCCATCGATTAGCTTTATATAATAAAAACTTGCTTTACTTCGACTTAGTCTTTGAAAACTATCATCAATTGTAGCAAGCTCTCCTGTATACCCTTCTGGTATCGATGAAGTATAAGACATGCAGCCAAACATAAGAAAAGATATTATTGTGGAAAGAAATAACTTCATTTAATTTCCTTTTTTATAGAGTAAATCTATTTTATTCGTCTGTTTATAGTCATTGATATTATTTGTGCATTTTTATCAATAGTACTTTTACCAATTATCAATACTTTTTCACCATAAAGTAGCGCTCAGGTGTCGTGGTGACTGTGCCTATGATCTCAAAACCTTGTTTCTCATAGAATACTGGGGCTTGAATCGATAAGGTATCCACTTGGGCTACTAGGCAACCGCGTTGTTTCGCCTCAGCTTCGGCAAGTGCCATCAGTTTATGCCCAAGCCCAGTGCCTCTGGTTTGCTCATCAACCCAGACAACATTGATTAAGAAGTTTTTATAGATAGTCCGGCCACCCACACCACCAATCAACTTGCCAGCTTCATCACGTGCAATGACAGTCAAAGGCACTGATTTCTCAGGTCCTAACAGCCCAGCATTAAATTGCCTAACGCCGTCTACCAGCGCATCCACAATCGCGATATTTTCTTCACTCATAACTTCAAAGTTCATGTCAAAAACTCTTTCTGGAATGTGATTACTTTATAAACGTAAATGTTATTTCTGTTGTATTCAACTTTTGATTGATCTCGCTAATGTTAATCATTATCATTCGCGAAATCATTTATAAGTTACATTTGTAAACTAAGTTTACTAAACAGGAGAGGTTTATGTTATTTCGTCAAACTTGCTTGGCAGTTGCCATTACCGCTGTATTTACGGGTAATTTTGTCCAAGCCGAAGAGGCTCCCGACAGAAAAATGGAAGTTATGGTTGTTACTGCCTCTGGATATGAACAGAAATTGGTTGATGCACCCGCCAGTATTTCTGTTATCACCCAAGAAGATTTGATGATAAAACCTTATACCACTCTCCTAGATGCAGTGCGTGACTTGGAAGGGGTTGATATTGGTGAAACCCGTGATAAAACAGGGCAAGGTACCATCAGTCTACGCGGTATGGGATCTGACTATACCTTAATCCTTGTCGATGGTAAGCGTCAGAATAACCATGGTGATATTTATCCAAACAGTTTTGGTGGCAATCAATTTGGTCATGTACCACCACTTGATGCTATTGATCGAATTGAAGTTATTCGTGGGCCAGCATCAACGTTATACGGTGCAGATGCTCTAGGTGGTGTGGTGAACATCATCACTAAAAAAGTGGGCGACGAATGGTCTGGCTCTATCACTCACAGCCGAACTCATCAAACCAATGATGCCTATGGCGAAGATATCACTACCGATTTCAGCGTGATGGGTCCCCTCATTAAAGGCGTTCTTGGGTTATCGATTCATGGCAGTATTTATGATCGAATGGGGTCTACACCAGAGTATGCACCAGTAGATTATCCCAATGGAGAAGTACGCACTCGTTCACTCGGTTTTGGTGGTGGCGGTAAAACCGTCGATAACGAAAATCATATGTTAGGTGGGAGTTTAAGTTGGACGCTAAATGAACATCACAAAATTTGGTTTGATTTAGATTCCTCATCTCAAGATTATGATAATACGCCACTGATCAATGATAACGGTGAACGCGAGTATCCGCTTGGTACTGTTGATAATATCGATAGTCTCTGGATTGCCAGTAACTTCTGTAAAGGCGGCGTAGGTTCCCGTGAGGCTGCTTGTCTAGCCAGCGGTGGTGAATGGGCAAGACGATCAAATCCGCGAGCGGGTTACAGCGAGACTCAAAAATTTACCCGTGATGCTTGGGCGTTAACCCATGAAGGTGCTTGGGATTTTGGTACAAGCTTTGTGTCACTATCCTATGTAGACACACAAAATAATGGCCGCACACTGCCATTTACCACTGCTGAAAGAGTATTACTACTGCAGATGATTGATGGTAAAGGGGATTACACCGGCATGACTGAAGCCGAACGTAAAGCGATTGCTGAATCCACTTTCCTGCCTAGACCTAAACGCGAAATGGCAAGTAATCAATATACGCTTGATATGAAACTCGATATTCCATTTGAAGCTGCAGGAAATCATGTCGCAGTGACGGGGGCGCAGGTGATTCGTGGTGAGTTGAAAGACGGTGTATTTGGTATGGAAGAAGGTACGCCGGGCGCAGTACAAGAACACAATATGTGGTCTGTTTTTGCTGAAGATACATGGAGCATGACTTCTGATTTATCTGTTACTGCGGGTTTACGTCATGATGATCATGAAATATTTGGCAACCAACTCAGCCCACGTCTATACGGTGTTTACACCATTAATAATGAGTGGACAGTAAAAGGTGGGGTGAGCACAGGTTTTAAAACACCTAAAACCACACAATTGTATGATGGTGTCGTTGGCTTTGGTGGCCAAGGAACCTCACCGCAATTTGGTAACCCAGATCTCGAAGCTGAAACCAGTGTGTCCAGCGAAGTCGCCTTGTATTGGTCTCATCCCGATGGCCATAATTTTAACGTCACTATCTTTAAAAATGACTTTGACGATAAGATTGCTTCACAACCCTGTGGTAAAGGTACGAGCATAGAATGTTCCGATGCGGGTGAATATGCTGATTTAGGTTATGCAGTCAGTAGCAAAACAGTCAACATAGATAAAGTTACTATTCAAGGTGCTGAGCTCGCGGGACGTTGGGAAATTCTAGATGCCTTAACGTTAAATGCTAATTATACCTACACAGATAGCGAGCAGAAAAGCGGTGCAGAGCAAGGCCGTCCACTCGGCAACAGTGCCAAGCATATGGCAAACGCGACATTAAAATGGGAGTTGACCGACTCATTTAACGTATTCTTGACCTCTGAATACCGTGCTAAACGTTATCGCTCTTGGGATATCATTAATGATGCTGCACTCTACTATAAGGGTTATAACGTGTTCCATCTTGGTGGTTCTTATCAGGCGAGTGAGTTTGTCACCTTCAACATGCGAGTAAATAACTTGTTTGATAAAGATTTTACTTCATACGATATTGTCTTCACCGAATGTAGTGACACTAGCACCACTTGTGTCTCTGACGACAATGGCCAAAACGGATACACAGCATCTTACGTTGATGATTTTAATAACAAAGATAAGGCCCGTAACTTCTGGGTTGGTATGAATGTACGTTTCTAAACGAATACTCTGTGCATTAGCCATTATTTGATATTCATGGGCGACAGATAAAACTGAGAGTTACCCGTTTGATAAAGGTATCCACTACCAATTAAACAATAAGGTAACTCTCATGACTCATGACTCAGTGCACCTGCACTGTGCTGGTGAGTCTGCACTATCGAGCCATCAATAAAGACCCATTCCGTGTCGGCCATTTTCACTAAAGCTTTGAATAAATAGGCCTGAATGTTTTTTTAGATCATAAATAAAACCGTCTAAAGACCGTATTCCAATGGTCCAACTCTTTGGGTAAATCTTGCTAAGGGGGGCCTGCTAGAAGGTGGTAAAGAATGCCTTCGAATGTTTGTCTATGTTCAGGTTTATCATAAACACGGCCTGTGCTTTTCATTAAATGAAATAGTGTTTCCCAGCGTGCATTGGTTAGCATCAGTATTGGCATGCTCTCTAAAAATCATCCTCGAAAGCTCAATAGATCCTAGATGAAGTCAGAAACATTAAAGGTGCTAGCGTATAAGCCTAAAGAATCAGCCATTGCCCGTTTGGGTAAGTACCAATATAACCAAAGGGTATTCTTCCACAGAGATACCAAGATAGGCGTTCACTCGTAAAGGCTGAAAGTTTAACGTCAGCTAGGAGCAGTGTTGCGAGCGTATTAGCGTCATCGGATGTCAGCGCGCATATTTCTGCAACGGGAATAATTTTCCAAGTGGCGAGGTAAGCTGACTTAGAAATTTCATCGACTTCGCTGTCAGAAATCCAAGCATGCACATCATTTACTACTGCCTTTGTTTTTAACGAATTAGCCAAGTCATGATCTGTTACACACAGGCTTTCATATTGGATTTCGTAAGGTGTTTCAAAAAAGGCTTCAGGATCGGATTCAAGAAAAGCGGCGATCTCCTCTAATGTGCCGTATGTCTTTGCTGTTTCCTCTGGCTGACCTACGTTGGCAGCCCATGCACAAGATTGAAGTTGCTGTAATAAGATGGCGTTATCGGTCATGGGATCAGTGCACTCTAATGGTCTGTGTATATGCTGCTTTTTATCTTGCCATATTTGTCTTAGCACTATTAATCTAACTAAATGTCAGGCATAAAAAAACCGCTGGGTAGCGGTTTTTTATGGGTCTTAAGTGTAAAAATTGAAATGAATTAAGACTATAGACCCGCGTCAGCGCGCAATATTTCGGCTTTATCAGTCGCTTCCCATGGGAATTCGCTGCGACCAAAGTGGCCATAAGCGGCGGTCGCTTGATAAATTGGACGTGCTAAATCTAGCATGGCCGTTAAACCGTATGGGCGCAGTTCAAAGTGTTGACGGACTAACTTGATCAGCACTTCTTCAGACACTTTACCGGTACCGAAGGTCTCGATGCTGATAGAGGTAGGTTCTGCTACACCAATAGCGTAAGACACTTGGATTTCACAGCGATCAGCAAGACCTGCTGCAACTATGTTTTTTGCCACATAACGGGCAGCGTATGCTGCGCTACGGTCCACTTTTGATGGATCTTTACCAGAGAATGCGCCACCACCATGACGGGCCATGCCGCCGTAGGTATCAACGATGATCTTACGACCGGTTAAGCCGCAATCGCCTACTGGGCCACCGATAACAAAACGGCCAGTTGGGTTGATAAAGAACTTAGTGTCTTTGTTTAGCCATTGAGCTGGTAATACTGGCTTGATGATGGTTTCCATCACGCCTTCAATTAAGTCGGCTTGTGAAACGTCATCTCTGTGCTGAGTCGACAATACGACAGCATCAATACCGACAATTTTGCCATCATCATAGGCAAACGTGACTTGGCTTTTCGCATCTGGGCGTAACCAAGGTAGCGTGCCATTTTTACGCACTTCAGACTGACGTTTCACTAATGCGTGGGCATAGGTGATAGGTGCAGGCATCAGAATGTCGGTTTCGTTGTTGGCATAGCCAAACATTAACCCTTGATCGCCAGCACCTTGCTCTGCAGGGTCTGCGCGGTCTACACCTTGATTAATGTCGGGTGATTGCTTACCAATGGCGTTTAATACTGCGCATGAGTCTGCATCAAACCCCATATCTGAATGGGTATAACCAATTTCACGCACCGTTTTACGGGTGATTTCTTCAATATCAACCCAGGCAGAGGTAGTTACTTCACCACCTACTAATACCATGCCAGTTTTGACATAAGTTTCACACGCTACGCGTGCTTTTGGATCTTGAGCCAGAATTGCATCTAGCACAGCATCAGAAATCTGATCTGCAATCTTATCGGGATGACCTTCTGAGACCGACTCAGAAGTAAACAAGTGCTTTGCCATAGTAGGAAAATCTCGTCGTTAGCATTCAAACGTGTAGAAGCATCTACATCTAGACGGCTATTTTAGTTTAAATCCGATTGCCGATCACCCCCGATAATAAAAAATCCTCTCAGATTGTGACCTGAAAACGACTACGCTCAGTCATAAATAGGTTATTTTTCTTATATTTCATAGTATTAAGTTTGCTATGTTTTTGAGAAATTTATTTCTCCATTACAAGTGATCCTTGCTATGCCCTCTCAAGTAAACGCGAGCAAAGTGACTGGCTTGTTTCTGCGACTTGTATACCCAAGCGACCTGAATCCTGCATCTTCAAGTTGTTTGGGTATATATTCGGCCATCTTTTGCTGAGTGAATGGTAATTTTAGTTTGCGTCACACTGGCATGTAGGGGAAAATATGCATCCAAATTGCCCGCTAGACCCCACAAACAAGCAGGAGAGAGCATGTCTTCCCGTAAAGTACTCGCAAACGCAATCCGTGCGTTAAGTATGGATGCAGTTCAAAAAGCAAATTCAGGCCATCCCGGCGCCCCAATGGGTATGGCAGATATTGCTGAAGTGCTGTGGAATGATTTCCTTAAGCACAACCCGAACAATCCGAAATGGGTAGATAGAGATCGTTTTATCCTCTCCAACGGTCACGGTTCAATGCTGATTTACTCTTTACTTCACCTGACTGGTTATGAATTACCAATTGAAGAGCTAAAACAGTTCCGTCAATTGCATTCTAAAACACCGGGTCACCCAGAATACGGTTACACCCCAGGTGTTGAAACCACAACGGGTCCACTCGGTGCGGGCATCAGCAACGCTGTCGGTATGGCGATTGCTGAGAAAACCTTAGCGGCACAGTTTAACCGTGATGGTCACGATATCGTTGATCACTACACTTACTGCTTCCTCGGCGATGGCTGTTTGATGGAAGGTATTTCCCACGAAGCCTGTTCATTAGCCGGTACTTTAGGCTTAGGTAAACTGGTCGCATTTTGGGATGATAACGGTATTTCTATCGATGGCCATGTTGAAGGCTGGTTCACCGATGATACGCCAAAACGTTTTGAAGCTTACGGCTGGCATGTTATTGCCGGTGTCGACGGTCACGATAGCGCGGCAATCCGTGCTGCTATCGAAGCGGCTAAAGCCGTTACCGATAAACCAACAATGATTTGCTGCAAAACCATTATCGGTTTTGGTTCACCCAACAAATCTGGCAGCCACGATTGTCACGGCGCGCCACTAGGCGATGCAGAAATTGCAGCCGCCCGTGAATTCCTTGGCTGGCCACATGCACCATTTGAAATCCCTGCTGATGTTTATGCCGGTTGGGATGCCAAAGAAGCCGGTGCGGCACGTGAAGCTGCGTGGAACGAGAAGTTTGCAGCTTATCGCGCTGCTCACCCAGAACTGGCTGCTGAATATGAGCGTCGCGTTCTGAAAGGTGAATTACCGGCTGATTTCGAAGAAAAAGCGCAGGCATTCGTGCAAGCATCACAGGACAAAGCCGAAGGTATTGCGAGCCGTAAAGCCTCACAAAATGCTATCGGTGCATTTGGCGCTATGTTGCCTGAACTGTTAGGTGGCTCCGCTGACTTAGCAGGTTCTAACTTGACACTGTGGTCAGGTTCTAAAGGTATTCAAGACGACCCAGCTGGTAACTACATTTACTACGGCGTGCGTGAATTCGGCATGAGTGGCATTATGAACGGTGCTTCGCTGCATGGTGGTTTCATCAACTACGGCGCAACGTTCATGATGTTCATGGAATATGCTCGTAACGCAGTGCGTATGTCGGCGCTGATGGGTATTCAAAACATCTTCGTTTATACCCATGACTCTATCGGTCAAGGTGAAGATGGCCCAACGCATCAACCAGTTGAGCAATTAGCTAACCTGCGTATGACGCCAAATATGGCCGTATGGCGTCCATGTGATGCGGCAGAAACGGCAGTTTCTTGGAAAGCTGCGATTGAGCGCCGTAATGCACCTACGTCACTGATCTTCAGCCGTCAAAACCTGAAAGCGCAAGCGCGTACCGCTGAGCAATTAGCCAACGTGGCTAAAGGTGCTTATGTACTGCAAGACTGTGCGGGTACACCAGAACTGATCCTGATCGCAACTGGTAGCGAAGTACAATTGGCAATGGATGCAGCCGCTGCACTGACTGAGCAAGGCAAACACGTTCGCGTAGTCTCTATGCCATCGACGACTGAGTTCGATAAGCAAGATGCTGCTTATAAAGAATCTGTATTACCACGTGCTGTGACTAAACGTGTGGCTATTGAAGCGGCGCATACCGATTTCTGGTACAAGTACGTCGGTTTTGAAGGCACAGTTGTGGGCATGACCACATTTGGTGAGTCTGCGCCGGGTAACGTGCTATTGAATCACTTCGGTTTCACCGTTGAAAATGTGCTGAATGCTGCAAAATCATTGGGCTAATCGCTCAAGGGATTAGATTCAATACAAAAGGTTAAACTTTTTAAGTGTTAATCTGTATAATGCGGCCTGCAATCGTTTGCAGGCCGTTTTTGTATTAAGAGGAAATTGAGACCTCAATGATCCGAGTCGCTATCAATGGTTATGGCCGTATCGGCCGCTCTATTCTCCGAGCTTTATATGAGTCTGGAAAACGGCAGCAAATGCAGATTGTCGCGATTAATGAATTAGCTAAACCTGAAGCCATTATTCATCTGACCCAGTACGACACCACCCACGGTCGGTTTGCGCATAAAGTGAAGCTTGTTGATGATCATATGCTGATTGGCGACGATGCGATAAAAATCCTCCACGAGCCCGATCCGGCAAAACTCCCTTGGCACGAGATGGACATAGATATTGTCTATGAAGCCACAGGCGTATTAGTCGATCGTCAAAGCTGCGAAGCCCATATTCATGCTGGCGCTAAACAAGTGCTGATAAGTCATCCATCCTCAGCCGATGTCGATGGCACGATTGTCTATGGGGTGAACCACGATTTACTCCGCGCCGAACACACAGTCGTTTCCAACGCTTCTTGCACCACTAACTGTATCGTGCCTGTGATCGATGTGCTCGATCGCCACTTTGGCGTTAAAAGCGGTGCCATTACCACTATCCATTCGGCGATGAACGATCAGCAAGTGATTGATGCTTATCATGATGATTTGCGTCGTACCCGCGCCGCTGGCCAATCGATTATCCCTGTCGACACTAAGCTTGCCCGCGGTATTGAGCGGATCTTGCCGCACATGAAAAATAAGTTTGAAGCGATTTCGGTGCGCGTGCCCACCATCAACGTGACCGCCATTGATTTGTCCGTGACCTTAGAAAAAACCGTCGATATTGCCACAGTCAATCAGGTGCTGGAATCAGCCGCCAATGGGCGATTTAACGGCATCTTAGGCTATACTGATGAGCCCTTAGTCTCATGTGATTTCAACCATGATCCGCGCTCCAGTATTGTCGATGGTACCCAGACCCGTGTGAGCGCCGGTCAGTTGGTGAAGTTACTCCTGTGGTGCGATAACGAGTGGGGTTTTGCCAATCGTATGTTAGATACGAGTTTGGCGATGATTGCGGCCAAGCGAGGCTGATAAAAGTAGATTATTCACTTGTGGGTCACTGAATTTATGTCAATTCGACGGGATGTCGAGCGCCGAGCGGCAGTCAATTCATACCGGCTATGTGTGAAACAGTTTGTTTTTTGATTATAAAAGGAAGCGTTACCATGGCAATTATCAATATGTCAGATCTGGATCTACAAGGTAAGCGCGTGCTTATCCGCGAAGATCTCAATGTCCCTGTCAGCAACGGCGTCGTCACCAGTGACGCACGTCTGCGCGCCTCTCTACCGACTATCGAGTTGGCCCTTGAAAAAGGTGCGGCTGTGATGGTGATGTCGCATTTAGGTCGTCCGACCGAAGGCGAATACAATCCCGAATATTCTATGCAACCTGTGGTCGATTATTTGGCAAAAGCCCTGTCTTGTCCTGTGCGTTTAGCGACCGACTATTTAGATGGCGTTGACGTTGCCGTGGGTGAAGTGGTTGTGTTCGAAAACGTGCGTTTCAACGTGGGTGAAGGTAAGAACAACGAAGCCTTATCGAAAAAAATGGCGGCGCTGTGTGATGTCTATGTGATGGACGCCTTCGGTACTGCACATCGTGCCCAAGCATCGACTCATGGCGTGGGCATGTTTGCCCCAATCGCCTGTGCCGGTCCATTACTGGCACAAGAATTAGATGCCTTAGGCAAGGCATTAGATAATCCTGCGCGTCCTATGGTGGCGATTGTCGGTGGCTCTAAAGTGTCGACTAAGCTGACCGTGCTAGAAAGTCTTTCGGGTATCGTTGATCAGTTAGTGGTTGGCGGCGGTATTGCCAATACTTTCATTGCGGCGGCGGGCTACAATGTCGGTAAATCGTTGTATGAAGCGGATTTGATCGACGAAGCTAAGCGTTTAGTGGCTAATGCTAAGAGCCGTGGCGCCGATATTCCTGTGCCGACCGATGTAGTAGTGGCAGGCGAGTTTAGCCCAACTGCGACTGCGACGTTAAAATCGGTTAGCGAAGTCGCTGATGGCGAAATGATTTTCGATATTGGTCCAGATAGCGCTGAAGCACTGGCTAAAATCATCGAATCTGCTGGCACTATCGTGTGGAACGGCCCTGTGGGCGTGTTTGAATTCGACCAATTCGGTGAAGGTACTAAGCGTATTGCCCAAGCGATTGCTGATTCAAAAGCGTTCTCTATCGCAGGCGGTGGTGACACTTTGGCTGCGGTTGATAAGTACGGTATTGCCGATAAAGTGTCTTATATTTCGACTGGTGGCGGTGCTTTCCTCGAGTTCCTCGAAGGTAAAGAATTACCGGCTGTGGCTATGTTAGAAAAGCGCGGCGCTTAATCATTAAGTTTTAAAATACGCGGCGCATAAGACGCCGCGATAAGCTCTGATAACATCAAAGCTTTGATAAAAAGTAAAAAATTATAAAAAACCGCCCGTATTCATCTAAGGTACTTAATTTAAGTTGTTTATTTAAGGTACAGAGTTGAATGCGGGTATAAAAATCCATCCAAACGATAGCGACCTCGGTGATAGATATCACCCTATTATTGGAGTTAAAAAATGGCGTTAATTTCCCTACGACAACTACTTGATCACGCAGCAGAACATGGATACGGTGTGCCTGCGTTTAACGTTAACAACTTAGAGCAGATGCGTGCCATCATGCAGGCCGCTGAAGCAACAGACAGCCCTGTGATAGTGCAAGCTTCTGCTGGCGCGCGTAAATACGCTCGCCCACAGTTCTTAAAATATTTGATGGCAGCGGCTCTTGAGCAGTACCCAGATATCCCTGTGTGTATTCACCAAGACCACGGTACCGATCCTGATATTTGTCAGCGTTCTATCCAATTAGGCATGTCATCAGTCATGATGGACGGCTCTTTGATGGCTGACGGCAAAACGCCTGCATCGTACGAGTACAACGTTGATGTTACCCGTCGTACAGTGGCATTTGCCCATGCGTGTGGTGTGTCAGTTGAAGGTGAAATCGGCTGTTTAGGCAGCTTAGAAACTGGCCAAGCTGGCGAAGAAGATGGTGTTGGTGCATCAGGTATTTTAAGTCACGATCAAATGTTGACTAGCCCTGAAGAAGCGGCGCGTTTCGTTGCCGATACCCATGTTGATGCACTCGCGATTGCTATCGGTACTAGCCATGGTGCATATAAGTTCAGTCGTAAACCGACGGGCGATGTACTGCGTATCGACCGCATCAAAGAAATTCATGCGCGTATTCCTAACACTCACTTAGTGATGCACGGGTCATCTTCTGTGCCACAAGAGTGGCTAAAGATCATCAATCAATATGGTGGTCAGATCCCAGAAACCTACGGCGTACCATTAGAAGAAATCGTAGAAGGTATCAAACACGGTGTACGTAAAGTCAACATTGATACCGACTTACGTTTAGCATCAACGGGTGCCGTTCGTAAATTCCTAGCTGAACACCCAAGTGAATTTGATCCACGTAAATTCCTGAAAGCATCAATGGAAGCCATGGCCGATATCTGTACGGTTCGCTATGAAGCTTTCGGCTGTGCAGGTCAAGCATCTAAGATTAAGCCATTGTCTTTACAAGCAATGTATAAAGCGTATCAGTCTGGCGCGTTAGATCCTAAGATCAATATGTAAGCGTTGTCGCTGAGATAAAAACCCGCTAAAGCGGGTTTTTTTATACTTAAAATAGCTGCAATTTTCATTTTTTAATCGTAAATGTTAATATCGCGCAGATTTTCAGGGGAAAATACTAACCCTTATTAATATGTGCTTATTCAGCATCGCTGGGACGAACAGATATTTATAGGGATTGGATTTAACGGAACAGGAACGGATAAACATGAAGAAAGTACTGACCGCAGCACTATTAATGACTGCACCTTTTATGGCGACAGCTGGGGCCGATTTTGTAAAAGGCGATGAGACATTCGCAGGTGAAGCTGAGCTTGGTGCGACCTTAACCACAGGTAACACTGAAACCTCATCATTCAAAGGGCGCTTAAATCTTAAGCATGAGCTTGGCGATTGGGAGAATCAGTACTTACTCGAAGGTTTATATAAAGAGGATACAGGTTCTGTTACCGCGAAACGCTATTTAGCGGGCGCACAAGGTAACTACAAGATGACAGATCGTAGCTACTTGTTTGCTAACGGTAATTATGAAGTTGATCCGTTCACCGGTTATGATTACACGCTATCTGGCGCAGCGGGTTATGGTTATAGATTCTATGATACTAGTAAGACCTTTTTAGATGTCGAAGTCGGTCCAGGTTATATCTATCAGCGTCTTGATACAGAGCAAGCACTTATCGAAGGCCATGGCACCAATGACAGCGTCGTTGCTCACGGTGTGATCAACTTTGAAACCGAAATCACTGACACCTCTAAATTCCAACAACGTTTCGTTGCCGATTACGGTGATAAGCTCGATGCCCGTTCTGAAACTTCGTTAACGGCGAATATTATCGGCGCATTAGCAATGAAGTTTGCCATTATTGTGCGTTACAACAGCGAGCCGTTGGATAATAAGAAAAGTACAGATACAGAAACCAATATGACCTTGTTATATTCCTTCTAATGCTGTGACACTGATTAGAAACTAAAAAGCACCTTTGAGGTGCTTTTTTATTGGCTCTTTTTAGACTAAGTTAAATGTTTCTTTATTAGTTATCGCTGTAGTTATACAAAAATTAATGTTTTAAACGCCTTTGGTTATAGGGTAATGCATAGAAAGTTGCGTTTTATCAACATTTACTATGCCGAAGCTATGGTAATTTTCGACTAATTTCCTACGTAGAGATGAACTTTAATGAAATTACAGCGGTTGTTTAAAGGCAGTGGAATGGCGTTATGGAGTCTATTCTGCGTTGCAATATTGAGCGGATTCTCACCTGCAGCATGGGCTATGACAGAAGGGATAGAACGGCTTAATTTAACCGCATCGAGTGTGGGTTATGTTGCCGTCTTTGTGTTTGTACTTGCATACATAATGGTGATGGCTGAGGAGTCGTTACATTTACGCAAGTCGAAACCTGTGCTGGTCGCAGCAGGGATTATCTGGGGCATGATAGGTTTTGTGTATGTACAAAATGGTATGTCTGAAGTGTCGGAAGCGGCATTCAAACATAACTTGCTTGAATATGCTGAGCTTCTACTCTTCTTACTCGTGGCGATGACTTATATCAATGCTATGGAAGAGCGAAATTTGTTTGATGCCATTCGTGGTTGGCTTGTCGGCCGTGGGTTTAGTCTAAGAACCGTATTTTGGTTGACGGGGTTTATGGCGTTCTTTATCTCACCCGTGGCAGATAATTTAACGACTGCGCTATTGATGTGTGCCGTGGTGATGAAAGTGGGGGCAGGGCAACGCAAGTTTATCACCCTAGCCTGTATCAACATTGTTGTTGCGGCTAATGCGGGTGGCGCGTTTAGCCCGTTTGGTGATATCACGACCTTAATGGTGTGGCAAAAAGGATTAGTGCACTTTAGCGATTTCTTCCATCTGTTTATTCCTGCTTTAGTGAACTTTGCATTACCCGCTGCCATTATGAGTGTGTTTATCCCACATTTCGTGCCAGAGCCAGAAAAAGAGCATGTTTATACTAAGCCGGGTGCTAAGCGAATTGTTGCGTTGTTTTTACTTACAATCGCTACGGCAGTGTGTGCTCATTCCTTCTTAGGTATGCCGCCTGTATTGGGTATGATGACGGGATTAGGTTTCTTACAATTCTTTGGTTTTTATCTGCGTAAAACCTTCAATCGTTCTGTTGCCCGCGAACGTGCAAAGGCTGAATTGCGTCAGGACGAGCAGCGTCTTCAGCAGCTTGGTAGTGTGGTGCCCTTCGATGTGTTTAGCAGAATCTCCCGCGCTGAATGGGATACCCTGTTGTTCTTTTATGGTGTAGTGCTATGTGTGGGTGGCCTTGGCTTTATGGGGTACTTGAGCTTAGTATCTGAGGCTTTGTATTCCAATTGGGATACGACTTATGCCAACGTGGCTATCGGTCTGTTGTCTTCTGTTGTTGATAATATTCCGGTGATGTTTGCTGTGTTGACGATGAACCCTGAGATGGCCTTAGGCCAATGGTTACTGGTAACGTTAACCGCAGGAGTTGGGGGCAGTTTATTGTCAATTGGCAGTGCTGCAGGGGTCGCGTTAATGGGACAAGCTAGGGGGATTTACACCTTTGGTGCCCATTTGCGTTGGACACCTGTCATTGCGCTGGGTTATATCGCGAGCATTTTAGTACATATGTGGCTCAATGCTGCGATGTTCTAAATAAAAGTACTGCTCATTCATCTTTTGTGCTGTATTGACGTTTGTGAGTCGTTTTGTAGCGGATAATATCGCGAATTATTTAGCGAACAACATCGAGCTAACAAAATTCAATCGCATAACGTCTAAATATCAATGAATAAAATAGAGGCATCCGATGGATGCCTCTATTTGTTTGGATATGTCATTGGAAGGATTATTGCGGTAGCACTTGGATTAAATCCAGCTCGTTATTGGCTTTTGCGCCGTAGATCTGAATCGCGACTTTAATTTGTGCCACTGAACCACTTGGATCCTGCTGAGCCCAATCTAAGCCTGCTATCTCAAATTGGTATTGACCGCTTGTGACTTCGGTTAATTTACCGCTGCATTCTCCAAGACTTTGGCAACGATAATTTTGGGTAACATGCCAGTGTTTCCATGCCTTCGGATTCGAGGATTCCTTGGCTTTGTCGGGGAACCCAAAATAGTAAATATCATAGGTTTTAGCCGCAGTGATCGCCTCTTGTTGCGCATCCGTCAGTGAAAATTGAATTGTCCCTGTACTCGAGTCAAATTGCTCAAGCTTGAGATTTATTTGCGTTGCTTCATCAATGTTTACTGCATTTTCGACGGGAGGTGGCTGCGGCGTTTCAGGCTCAGTGTTATTGCTGTCACTGCCACATCCTACGAGCATTAATGTTGCGAGGGTCAATGTGAGTAATGGGTATTTCATCACAGTCTCCTTAATTGAAATGCCCTGTATGGCAAGTGGTGCATTCCATGTCTGTTTTTACACTTGCCGCTGAGCCTAGTGTGCTAGTACTACCGTGACAAGTTTGGCAATCTTGTGCATCTGGTGTTGGTTTACTACCAACAAGGGCGCCGATATTCTCCCCTTGATAGGCACGATTTAATACATCGACTAAGTAATAAGCCATAGACGCGGATAAGCGGTAACAGCGTTCACCTTTTTTCGCGAATGGTAAGCCAGAAGCCTTTGACCAGTTACTGATAGATGAGTGGCATAACACGCTCTTGGCTTTTGATGAACTGCCCACAAGAGCCGTTTTTTCTGCTGTCGAGCCAATACCAGTAACAAATTCAGGTGAAGATAAAGGGAGCGTTGTATTTTCGTAGTAGCGGAAGGTATTGGCTATTACGGCGTTATTGTGACCATTAATGTCATCTAAAATATTCACTAACATCCCTATTGCATTAAGATTACCGCAGAGCGTGCCTTGACCCGTTACCCCTGCAAAACCATAGGCGGCTAATGCCGTTGGAATTGTTTTGAACTTGTCTGCATCGGCACTATTAGATTGGGCTAGCATAGTCACAACGGCATGAAAAACTTGGTGCATACAACCACCACCCGTTTCATAGGCCAGTTTTGCTGTTGCCATTGCATCAAGTGGAACGTATTTAAGTTTCTCACCTATCGCTAATTGATATTGACCATCGGCATTCGTTGCCGCGAGAACCGATGTCCCCATGAGTGTTGCACCTGCAGCAGCGGTGCTAATACCAATAATACGGGTTAATGCTTGACGTCTATTTATGCTCATTATGTATTTCCTCTATGTAGGATTACTTCTATTTATCAAATGCTAAAGATAAATTGATGGCGTAAATTCTAAGCATGCTTGAGATAAATATTGTGATTTATGCCGGAGGATATTTGCCTTTTACATGAGCGGTAAATAGCGTCACCACAATAGAATTAATCGACTTAAATTCTGCATTTTAATTAGCTAAATAGATTGCAAGGTGCTCATTGTCCCGATATTTGTTATATTTATGTAAATTTATGCCGAATTTCCCATGTGCTAAATGGCATTTATTCCTGTGAGTTAACGCATGTTTTTACCTAATAGCGCTGAACTTGGAGGTCGTCTCACGAAAATTAACTATTTGCTGACTTGGGTTAGCAAGATCACATTAATCATTAGTTAGTTTGCATAGACTTAACTTTGTGTTTTTATGGAGTTGAGTGGATGTTGATGCAATTGGGAGACTGCAGGTTTGATCGGGAACGAGGCATACTGATTGAGTTGTCTCGCGATGAATCTTGGCATCTTCCTCGAGCCGAGTTACAAGTACTTAATTTGCTTGTTGAGCATCAAGGTAAGTTGGTTTCTAAGCACATGCTGAAGACGGGGGATGGAAAGCATCCGCCGCTAACTGATACCTCTGTGGCCCGTGCTGTTTTTATGCTTCGCAGCTTTCTTGGACCTCAATATGAGGGCTTGATTGAAACCGTGAAAGGCCAAGGTTATTTACTCCAACCATCTAATGGGACTGAGTTTAGAGGTGTTAATTACCTCAGATTGCACACAGTGCCTTTGTGGAGTGCCTTAGTGTTATTCGGGTTTATGTTAGCGTTTTCGGTGTTTTATTTGAATCATACGGATCACAGCAAGCCAACCCAAGCACTTATGACCTCAATATTACCTTTGGCTTCAGGCCAGCAAGTACGATTACACTTATTTGCTGATTCCAATACTAATAACACTTTACTCTTCGAATTAGGTGAGCGCTTAAGTGCAGGATTAATCGCCTGCGGTCAAAGTGATTGGGCTGATGTTTATGCTTCTTTGTCCCATGATAAACAAGTGCTTAATATTACTTTTCGAGGCGAAAAACTCGGTCAGTCAGTGATCCGTAATATTAAAATCAGTGATTTCACTCGACCGAAAACCTTCATCGATGCTGCTTGGCTGCAGGAGGTTAACATCTGTGGCTAAATGGCTAAAGTGGACGATTAATATTGTTATCTTGTCGGCATTGATTATGGCCTGCGGTGTGATATACAAACAGTCGGCTACCAATCAGACGATGATTTTAAATTGCAGCTCTGAATTATTCGACCGCCATTCTAGTGCCAATCCTAGCGGCAGCTCGAGTGTTAGCAGTGACGGTAAATTTTACCTACTCGTGGATGTTTTGATTGCCGCTGACAATACGCAGATCAATTATCGTTACTTTAATATTGACGGTACGAGTGCGGGCAATATTTTAATGCAAGGCAAAGTCGACAGTATTGAGGCCAATAGCATGACCTATAAAGTTACCGTTAAAACGAAAACGGAATCTGAAATTGAAAAGCAAAAAAATTGGCCAGAACATATGAAATATCTATCCTATATCAGCAGCTTACATTTTAATGATTCAGAAATGCACAATCTCAGTATCGAGGTGTTAGATATGGATGACACCAAAGATTATGCCGTGGTCCTTTTTCAGCCTAGCAATACCATTTGTGGATGCAGAATCGTAAATAGTCGAATTTAATCAGTGAATTTGAGTTTATTTCAGTTAAGATTAGTGCTCATTGATTTGTGATTACTGTGGTGAGTCTCCAGTGAGGGATTCATGAAAAGGGTGTTGTGTCTAAGATACGTGTAAAGCAAGAAGAATCCCTGTCGATTAAGTTCAGCCATCAGATGGAAAAGGGCGATAATCGTCAGCTTGATCTCTATTTCTTTTTACCTAAGGAAATGGGCATAGGCTCGCGCACGCTCAATGAAGAAGAATACTACTACAGCTCAATAGTTGGACGTCGCTCATACTATTCAGAAGGCTTGCACTTACCTCTGGTGCAGGGGCGTTTTGCCAGTTTAAATCGACGTACTGTTGAAGAGTTCAGGTTGTACCTAAATCTCTTCGCCTATCAGTTTGCGGTTGCGGTTGAAAACGATGTTAAAGAACTCAATCAAATCACAGATGTAACCCATTTTTATTTTGCCCTCGACGAATTACGCGAACAAATTGCCCAGTTGCTGAAAAAGTTCCGTCGTAACGAACCGGGTGATCCCAAATGGAAATCTTACTTTGAAAATGCTGATAACTACTTGTCTTGGTTTTGTGAGCAGCAGTTACTCAAAGTGCTCGCTTATGCCACTCGTACCAGTGATTTCAACGATATTTTAGAGCGGGTACTCACACTCTGCCGTAATGAATGTGCCTATCGTGATGAGCATAAGTACAACTCAGCGCAAACTAAGCAAGATCCTAACCGTATCTCTAACAAGATGTTGTTGTTGCGCCGTTTAATCCAACAAGGTGTGGTACTCAAAGAAGAGTTAAAGCCTTTAGGGATTGGCCTTAAAAAGTTTACGACAGGACTGGCGACCGCGTTAGTGATGTTGGTGGTGTCTGCGTTGATAATTCAAGCGCAGGGCGCCTTTAGTGGTTTTACTATTGCGCTAGTGCTGACCTTGGCCGTGATCTACGGTTTCAGGGAAATCTTTAAGGACGATGTGCGCAATGCCATGTGGCGATTTATTCAGCGGGGTCGACCACGTTGGAGCCGCATTTTACGGGATACTACGAGTCAGGCGGTTATCGCTAAGCAGTTGGTATGGCTTGAGTTTATGCGTCAGCAAGATCTACCCGAAAAAGTCAGTGACATTCTAAAGCACAGACATAGCCAAAATAAGGTCGATGCGGAAATTCTGCACTATAAAATCGCCACTAAGGTGAATCAGAGTGAATTCCAAGCGGGATATTCGACTATTCAAGAGCAAGTGAGCTTTAGCTTAGTGCCTTTCGCCCGTTATTTAGAACGGGGTAAAGCGAAGATTTATAAGGAAGTTGAAGGCAAAATTAGTTATGAATCGGTTGAGCGGCGCTATCAAGTCAACCTGATTTTAGTGTTGCGTGATGGGCGCGAAGCTCCGCAGTATATTCGCTATAAAATCACCATGAACCGCTCGGCAATCATAGAAATTACCCAGAGTCAGTTGCCTGACTCAGTTAATGCACCCGAATCTACGATTGATGACGAGTAAAGGCTTGACCGATATTCTGATCGTTATTTTGCTTCGCCCGTTTTAGGGCGACTTCGGCATTATTCAAATATTGCTCTAATGTCTGGCCTTCTTGATAACCCGCAATACCAATACTAATACCTTCCCCTAAGCCATTACCATTGAGCTTTTCCATCATATTGAGGGCAAAGTTGTGCGCATGGGTGGCGTCTGTGTCAGGTAACATCACAATGAGCTTCCCTAGCTGCCAATGCAGAATTTGATAATTAGCTGGAATTTCAAGCAATAATTGCACTTCTATTTCTTGCTGACGATTTGCCAGTTGGTCGATATCACTCATGTGGCTTAGCATGCCCTCTGGATTGATATCCATTAACAGTAAGCTTGAACTGAGACGGCTTGGTGGCGGCAGAGAGTTAAAGTAACGTTCTAAATCTGCCAAATTCAGCAGAATAGTACTGCGATGGGGCACAAGGTTACGCTTCTCTGTGCCTCGACCACGCTCGGCGGCTTGCTCTAAAGTACAGACGATATAATCAATCTCACCATCGGCGGCCACATGGCCCTTCAAGGTGGCTTGCAAACAATTGGAATGCGCCTGTTTAGGTGAGCATAGAATTTGCCCTTGCCACTGACCTTGCATGGCAATTTGGGCGCTGATCCTCTGCCATTGATTGCCTAAATCATTCGCGAGTAATGACGCTAAATCTTGATTTAGATCGCCATTGAGTTGCATTAGCGCATCGAATACAGGATTGATTTTAATCAGTTTACCGTTAGCATCTGTGAGGGCTGTCGCGACTGTGTTATCGCATAAAAGCTCACTGAGAAAAGCATTTTGTTTGCTGCTGATTAACTCACTGATGTCCTCAAGGGTGATTAATAGATGTGGTGAGCCTCGGCTCGCCCTTGGTGCTTGGCGGATATGAACCCGCAGCGTGGGGCCATCGATACTCTCTAGACTGATTTCACCAGACCATTGACCGGTTTTATGTACCTGCTCCATTAACTCCGTGTAGGTTTTATCATCGAGGCATAAGGTACGTTGTAGGCTTCGGTCTGTCAGTTCATCTAATGGTACTAAGGTCGCTTGTGCCGCTTTAGTATTGGCGCTGATGACTCTGGCATTTTCGTTGACCATCATAAAACCGATGTCACTATTAAATAAGCCATTAGCAACATCAATACTGTATTGGCGTGAACGCTGTTGTAAGCGATACATGTGGCTGAGTAGTACAACCCAAGCGGCTAAAACCGTTAATATTAACGATGCCACAATGACAATGTTTTGCCATTGTGAGAAACGAGCTGCTATGTCTGAGTTGCGCACATAGGAGAGTAAAAAATATTCTCTGTGAGTCTCAGGTTGGGCTGTGAGTTCGATTTTAAGGTAAACAAAAGTGGCTTCTTCACCGTGGAATTGTCCAAAGTTGCTCATGGACATATCGCGCCACAGGGCCGGATAGCTCTGTCTTAAACTTGCTCCTAAGGTCTCTGGCATATTGCTTAGAGGGGCGAGATCGCTCGCGCCAGCATAGAGTAATCCCTGAGTATCCAGCACTAACATAGGGGATTTATTGCTCGAAAAGGCTGGTTTTATGGCCTCCAGCATTTTTACCATAGAGTTGTACGTCACCAGATAACCGATAGAACTCTGATCGGGCTTCTCGAGCCACGCCATTTGATACATATAAGGTTCAAGCATGCCGTCTATCGGAACAAATTCCAGTGGCGAGGTATAGACCTCCTTGCCACCCATGCTCCGACTCGCTCCAAGTAAGGTCGGTGGTAAGGCATCTTTATTGAAATTAGGGGGAGTTGAGAATTTATAGTTACCTTGGGGATCGTACAGTGCAATGCCGAGTAACTCAGGAATATGTTTTACTAGATCTTGCCAGTTTTCCTGCAATTTAAGTTGTTGCTTTGCGGTAGGATTGCTTAAGTATTGTTTTAGCAGTTCCCCATTGGCGAAAATTTGGGTTCGAAATTGCTGAAAAGACACTTTATCTGCGATCAATGAGCCTATGGTTTGCAGTTCACTGTATCTTTGCGTTGCCCACTCTTCTTGCAGGCGTCGTTCACCTAACGTAATGATTAAGTGAGTTAAAATAATCATGCCAATCACCAGCATAGAAAGCTGGCTTGCAATAGCGAGTAAGCGTTGATGCGACCAATAGATCCCTTGAGTTAAAGAGAGCAGTGGCGCAAGGGGATACGTGCTTGGGTTATTCTTCAGCATGAACCGATTATGAGTGGGTGAACTGTTAATTTCGCTATGTTAACACGAAAGAATTGTTACGACAGTGCCAAGTTACTCAGCAAGATTTCTTGAGTAAAAGTTAAGACGATTCACACATGTACCACTCAGGTAATCGACAGTGTTATCTGCTTGGGTATTTCAGTCGATTTTGGCTGTATTAGAATGCCGTTTAGCCTAAGGCGCCTAATATGCGATGCTTGAATTCGCAGCCGTAGGACTCAACTTGTTCACGACAGATGTCGATATCAACACCCGCTAATCCTTCGATGGCCGAAACTTGTACCGTTTCAATATAGTGTGGCGCTAATGCGATGAAAGCATGTACGGCGGCATAAGAACCGGCGAGTTTGGGGCGACAATGTTCCATATAGGCGGCTTCATTATCCGCATTAAGGGAAATGGATAAACTATCAACGCAATTGGCTAGTTCCGGCAAAATATTGCGCCTATGGACTAAATTACCTAAACCATCGGTATTAATACGTACTCGTCCGCCTCTTTGCTTAATTTCTTTCGCCACCGCCAGCAAGGTTGGAAGATTTAAGGTCGGTTCGCCATAGCCACAAAACACATATTCTTCGAAGTCTTTAACATCGCCAAGCAGTGGAATAATTTCTTCGGGCTTAGGTTGGTGACACAGTGCCAGTTGATATTCGTGGATCTGTTTACTGCCATTATGTTTTGGACAAAACGCGCAGCGCAGGGTGCAGCGACCCGTAATATTAAGGTAGCGACTGCGACGAATATCATAGACAAGCGTTTCAGTCGCACAGGTTTCATTTGTGCAAACTTCATCTGTTATGAGACCGTTCGCTAGGGTTTCTGTGGTGACAACTTGTGGTTTATCAATATTTTGCTTGTGCAGATGCTCAGACATAATGATGGGTTTCATTCTAACGATAGCTGACGACTTAAACACAGTGTAGCGAAAGCCTGATGCGATAACTGTCAACTAGATCGCAACTTGAAAGCTCAAGCCACTCGCGGCAGACTCAAAATGACATAGATGATTGAGAGGTTATTGACTCGCACTGAGGATTAAAAAGAGAGCCTAAGCTCTCTTTTTAAGGTTCAAGACATTGATTAACTGCTTCTAGTTAACTTCCTATAGATAGTCTTTTTTATAGTCAGTGGGGACCGGCGGCTCTAAATGCTCAGGTGTAAAGTCCACTTCATGGTCTTTTTTAGGCTGCCACCACCAATGGAAGAAGCGGCTGCTAGTGCGCTTAATGTCGTCGAGTATGATGTACAGCAAGGGCACTAAAATTAGCGTCACAACGGTCGAGAACAGGATACCGAAGGCGAGGGATGTCGCCATAGGGATCACTATTTGCGCCTGCAAACTACGCTCGAGAATAATAGGCACTAAGCCGACGAAGGTGGTGAGTGACGTCAGGATGATCGCCCTAAAACGATAACAGCCTGAATCGACCGCCGCCTGTCTGACCGACTGCCCTTGCTCCCGCGCACGGTTCACAAAGTCCACCAAAATCAAGGAGTCGTTCACCACCACTCCCGCTAATGCCACTATGCCGCAGAGACTTAACACGCTCATCGCGAGTCCCTGAATTAAGTGACCAAACAGAGCGCCGATAATCCCGAAGGGGATCACAGACATGATGATTAACGGCTGACTGTAGGATTTAAGTGGCACGGCCATCAAAGCATAAATGGTGAACAGCGCAAAGAAGAAGCCTTGCATCAAACCGACCATGGCATTCTGTTCATCCAAACTGCCACCGTCCAGTGCAGTTTGGATTTTAGGGTACTTGGCCTGCAATTGTGGCAGGTAATCTTTTTGGATTTCTTGCACTACTTTTGAAGGTTCAACGATGTTTTTGTTGGCATTTGCCGTGATGGTAATCGCTCGCTTGCCGTCAACACGGGTAATTGAGGCGTAGGATTCACCTTTTTCAATTTGTGCCACAGTCGAGAAGGGAACCGAAGTGCCCGTTGGCGTGCGGATCAGCATATTTTCAAGATAACCCACAGTACGACGTTGCTCTAATGGGTAGCGCACCATCACCTTGATTTCTTCTTTATTACGTAAAATACGTTGGGCTTCATAACCATAGAAACCGTAACGCACTTGGCGAGCTAAATCGGAAAGGGTCAGGCCAAGGGCTTCAGCCTCTGGACGTATCTTCAGGCGAATTTCATGACTGCCCGAGGAGAAGTTGTCGGCAATATCGTACACGCCTTCATAGCTGGCGAGTTTTTGCTTCAACTCTTTAGAGGCTGCGGACAGCTCATCGAGGTCACTCGAGGTCAATCTGAAGGAAATATCGCCGCCGGCATCGTTGGTGCTCGCGTTAAAACTGAGTTTTTTAACCGACAAAAGCTCAGGCAATTGTTCACGCCACGCGGCAGCAATCGTCACGCCATCGACTTCACGGTCTTCCCCTTTCGTCAGTTCGGCAAAAATAAAGGCAGAGGTACGGGAGCTCATATTGATAAAGCTGTGCTTCACCACTTGATAACCGTTATCTTTCTCCATTTTTTCGTTCATCTTGTACAGGGCTTCTTCTATGCTCTGTACTACTTTTAAGGTGTTTCCTTCGGAGCTGCCTTCATCCATCTCAAGTTCAACTTGAATAAAGTCTGAGGGAATGTCTGGGAAAAATACCCAGCGCACTTTGCCACTGGCGACTAAGGCAATAGACAGAATTAATACACCGATAAAGGCCGCGACCACGTTGTATCTGTGTTTGATACAGCGCTCGAGGAAGTTGCGATAACTGTGGTGAATAAAGTATTGCACTCTGTCGTTAAAATTGGCTTTTAGGTGACCAAAGAATCCCTTTGGTGCGCCAGGTTTTTTAAACTTCATGTGCGCTAAATGCGCTGGCAGAATGAATTTAGACTCTACCAGTGAGAAGGCTAAACAGAGGATGACCACCATACCGATGGATTTCCAGATAATCCCCATAGGGCCAGAAACCATTAACATGGGAATAAAGGCTGCAATTGTGGTTAAGACCCCGAAGGTTGCGGGCATCGCCACTTTTTGCGCACCGCGGATCACGTTCTCAACCGAGTGACCGTGGCGTTCGACCTCTGTGTAGGCACTCTCGCCGATGACAATGGCATCATCCACCACTATTCCGAGCACCAAGATAAAAGCGAATAGGGTCAACATGTTGATCGTCATGGAGAAAGGTTCGAGCGGCATGACCAACATAGTGCCGAGGAAACACACGGGTATCCCCATCATGACCCAAAATGCTAACTTCAGATCGAGGAACATGGCTAAGATGATAAACACCAACAAGGCACCGTAAAACATGTTCGACATCATCATGTCTAAGCGGCCCTGGAGATAGTGGGTCATATCACCCCAAGTATCGAGTTGAGCGTTAGCTGGCAGTGTGGCGCGGCGCTGCTCTACGTACTGTTTAACTTGGTCTGCAATGTCTAAGGCGTTTTGATCATCAATGCTGGTGACTTCAATAATCGCAGCGGGTTTGCCGTTAAAGCGGGTATATTCCAAACGTTCTTCAAAATCATCTTTGATGGTCGCCACTTGTGGCAGCATCACACGGCTACCGTCTGCGCGAGTTGTGACGACTATATTGGCAAAGTCATCGCCCGTGTAGGCTTGGCCTTTGGTGCGCAATAGAATATCGCCATCTTGAGCACGAATAGAGCCACCTGGTAAGTCTAAGGAGGAGTTTTGCACTGCTAATGCGACTTGTGAGAAGGTCAAGCCGTACTCTCGTAACTTATTCTCAGAAACTTCAATACCGATTTCATAATCGCGCACCCCTGTGACTTTCGCACGGGTTACAGCGGGGAGTTGGGTTAAATCGTCACGAACCGATTTAGCCAATTCTTTCATATCGTGGAGTGTCATATCGCCATAAACAGAAACCCAAATGACGTTATTCTCAGGTTTGATTTGAGAGATATTCGGTTTTTCGATGTTCACTGGGAAGGTTGAAATTGCATCTAACCGCAGTTTGGCTTCATCGAGAATGGTCTGCACTTCGTAACCGTCTTCAACTTCAACGGTAATCGAGCCAACGCCTTCGCTAGCCACAGAAGTCACTTTCTTGATGCCGTTGATATCTTGGATGGCTTCTTCAATCTTGATGTTGATGCCTTCTTCGATTTCCTGTGGCGCCGCACCTGGATAGGCGACGGAAATATTTAATAAATTGAGTTCGAAAGAAGGAAAAACCTCTTTATTAATCAAAATACTGCTGAACAGGCCGCCGATGAGCAGAACACACATTAATAAGTTCGCGGCTACACTGTTGCGGGCGAACCAAGCTAAGATCCCTTTTTGAGTGTCCATTATTTGACTCCAGCGGCCGCAAGACTCGATTCAGGAGTATTTTCTTTTGGTGTCTCAGTGGGTAATGCCGCTTCGCCTAATATTTTGACCATTTGTCCATTTGCCATACTGTTGAAGTGGGTCGTAGCGACGCGTTCGCCCGTTTTTAGACTGTCTTTGATGAACACATTTTCTAAATCACTACGAACCACATTTACTTGGCGCATTTCAATGATATTTTTGTCGTTGACTAGGGCGACTTGGTCGTTAGGAACCACATGGCGGGGCAATTTGACTATGCCATCGACAGTGCGGCCCTTGATGACTGCATTGACGAAGCTGCCGTATTTAAGCGGTAAGCTACCTGGCTCTTTATTCGCGCGCAGATAGGGATCTTTGATTTCTGCGACTAAATACACCATGCGATTTTCGGCATCGATAACACCTTCACTGCGGATAATATTGCCTTCCCAAGTATTTTCTTTGCCCGCCAAAGAGGCGCTAAGCGTGACTTGGGTATCGGGATTATCGACGGACTCTAGATAGGCTAAATCATCATTAGAAATGGGTAAGCGGATTTCGGCAACGCGAGTGTCGTAGAGCTCACCTAGATTAGTGCCTAAGCTAACGTATTGACCTAAATCGACATTTCTAACTTTGATTATGCCATCAAAGGGCGCGCGAATAACCGTGCGCTCAAGGTTACGTTGGGCTCGCGCCAGTGCTGCCTGCGCATATTTTACGTTAGCTTGTTCTTTTTTGAGTTGCGGGATACGTAGACCTAACTCAGGGGGCAAGCCCTTGTCGTAGCCTTTGAATTCGATTTTAGCGACTTCACCACGGGCTATTTCTTCGTTCAGTGCGGCGGTGGCTTGGGCCAGCGTCGCTTCGGCTTGCATTAAGTCAGCCTCGTAATCTGAGGGCTCGATTTGTGCTAATTGGTCGCCTTTCTTGACTATGCCACCTGCAACAAAATGAGGGGAGATAGTGAGCATTCTGCCTTGAACTTCGGTCACGAGTTGGGTTTTATACTTTGGGGTAACCACGCCGTAGGAAGGTAAGTTTAGCGATACTGTTTGCTGAGTCACTTGCGTGACATCAACGATAGGAATGGGCATCTCTTCAGGTTTTTGTTCTGGCGCCTCCTTCGTTTGCATTAATAAGGCTGCGCCAAAGACAAACAGCAGCAGAATAAGAAAAGGAGACAGTCTCCTCAGTAGGGTCTTCATCATATAATGGTTAAATCCATGCTAATCGCGTAATGGGGTTAAAGTAGCAGAGTCGGCCACGCCAATAAATTTATTTTTGTAAATTAAATGTTTCTAAAAGTGATGCCGCGACAGATATGCTCATCATGCATCGATATTTGGGCGAAAATTAGAGCAGAAAGGTGATGAAAGGTTCAGTTAGGTAATTGGAATATATTGAAATAAGAATGAATACGTATTGGGGTTAACGGCTCTAAATCCGCCGCATTTCATTCTATATAATTAAACATAGCAGGATATTTTTAGTAAAATCACCCATGTAAGTTATATTTTGGTAATAAAAAAGCCGCATATAGCGGCTTTAGTTTGGTGAATTTAAGCGGGTGTTACTTTTTCTTACGGGCGATTTTACTCGCTTTCTTTGCCGCTTCTTTCTTGCTCGTTTTCTTCGCAGCTTCTTTCGCTTTCACTTTGGCTTTTTTCTTACCCGGTGTGCGCGCTTCTTTATTCTTTGGACGCAGCTCTTCGATCACGCGGCGTTTCAACGGTTGCTCGATATAACGCTCGATTTTACCAACGATACGCATGTCGTGGGCTTCGGCAAGCGAAATCGCGGTACCTTTTGCGCCAGCGCGGCCAGTACGGCCAATGCGGTGGATATAAGTGTCGGCAGAACGTGGCATATCGAAGTTGATCACATGAGTGATATCGTCGATATCGATACCGCGTGCAGCCACATCGGTCGCCAACAGGACATTGACTTCACCTTTAGTAAAGCGACTCAAGGCTTGGAAGCGTTTCTTCTGTTCCATATCGCCACGCATAAAGGCGCAGGGAATACCGACTTTAAGTAACTGGCCTTCTAGGCTAGAAACGATGTCGCGGGTTTTCACAAATACGATAGTCCGTTTGACATCTTCTTGGCGTAGCAGATGACACAACAGCGCAAATTTATGCTCTTTATCATCGGCTAAGTGGATCCATTGGTGGATCTTGGCTTTTTCACTGCGAGGGGCTTCAACATCGATTTCAATCGGGTCGTTTAACACTTCACGGGCAAAACGTTGTACACCGCCGCCTTCTAAGGTGGCAGAAAACAGCATGTTCTGTTTGCGGCCTTGGGCCTCAATAGCAATGGCTTGCACCACAGAAGAGAAGCCCATGTCTAACATGCGATCGGCTTCGTCGATAATTAAGATATCGACTTCTTGGGCGTTGAAATTGCCTTTGTCTAAATATTCCATCAGGCGGCCTGGGGTCGCGACCAGAATATCGACGTTGCCTGCTAAGGCTTCTTCCTGTGGTCCATAAGGAACGCCGCCAGTAACGATAGCAATATCTAAACCTTGGCCCGTGGCTAGGTGACTCGCATAGCGGTGGATTTGGCTGGCTAACTCACGGGTTGGCGTGAGGATTAGCACTCTTGCTTGTCCAGCAAAACGACGGGGAAAGTCGATCAAATGTTGTAGCGATGGCAGTAAAAAGCTCGCTGTTTTACCTGTTCCTGTCGGGGCGCGCGCAAGAATATCTCTTTGCTCTAGGGCGTAAGGAATCGTTTCTTGCTGAATCGTAGTGGGTGAATGATGCCCCATGGCATTAAGCGACTCTAATAAGCTAGGGTCAAGCTGGAAATCTTCAAATTGCATGCGCAGCGTCTCGACGGATAATAGCGAAGCATTATAAAGGTTATGGCGGTTAACTTAAATAACTTATCTAGATCTCCTGTGTTTATCTTCTGTGTCAGTAAAGTTTTATGGTAATTGGCATAAGTTAATTACTTTTAGGTCAATGTATTAGCATTTAATTTGTGGGAAATTGGAGCTTTCGTTAAATTTGCCAAACTTAGCTAGCTTTACTTAATGTGTCAGGATTGGACTCGATATCAGTATTTAAGGTAAAAATCTCGGATCAATTGCACCATGGTTTGTGTGTATTGGCCTGAACTTTCACGAATAGTGATATCACTGAGCTTTGGAGCCATTTGTGGATGAGTCTTGTGGGCGAGTACGCAGAGTACTCGATTAGCGCTTTTCCCTACAATGCTGATAAGGTTGGTTATTTCAATCAAATTGAGCTGAGAGTGCGTTAATATTTCGTCGAAACGGGCCATACTCTGCATTGGTAATATGAGACTTGCCTTTCCTTGCGGTGCTAGGCACACATGAATGGCATCGAGTAGTGCGGTAAAGCTTAAGCTATCTGTGTGGCGGGCCATAGCGCGCTGGGATTGTATCGCTTGCGTGCCTTGCTCAAAATAGGGGGGATTACAAATTATATGATCAAAATACCCTTGATACTCAGTTTGTTGGCAAAAGTTTTGGATGCTGCAATTAACTAAGGTCAGTCGATTGGCCCAAGGACTATTGTGGAAGTTATGTTGGCAAGCATGGGCGGCATTGGTGTCTAATTCGACACTGGTGATATGTGCTTGACTGCGCTGAGCGGCCATTAAACTGAGTAAGCCGCTGCCTGCGCCTATATCTAAGATTGATTTCGCGGTGGTCAGTTGTGCCCATGCCCCAAGGACGACGCTGTCTGTGCCTACGGCCATGCCGCAATTCATGTCATCGATATGAAATTGTTTAAAAGTGAATGCCATGGGGAGTTAATTTTGCCGTTCTAAAGTGATTTAGGCCCAATATTGGGCGCGCAATATTCTAATTCTAGCCCTCATTTTTAGCTAATGTTTTTAAACAGTCGCATCTGTCCTAGCTGTATGAATTTGTGTCGCCAAATCATTTACTATTTTACGTGGTGATACTGATTTCACTTAATTAACGCTTTAATTTATTGCCTTAGAAACCTTTTATTAGCAGTTAATTAGCATTATTTCGTTTTTTTTGCCTGAACGGACTTGTTGTCTTGTATTGATGCTTTAAGTCTGGTATTAGTTTTGCCCCCATTTTTAATCACTTTTAAGATTAACGGATAGGTAAACGAGTTTGTTGGTGAATTAGTCGTCAGTTAGGCTACATAAACGTTCGCCATCGTTTATAAACTCGGCAGATATCGAACATATTTACCACGGAATTGTGTAAACATAGATTTGCACTCCGGATGGGCTTTGTTTTAGCTATGGCTAATCGACACATAATCACTTAAGTTTGTAAAAAAACAATAAGACAAGATGGGGCTTCCAGTGCAAGACAATCAGATGAGTATCGGAGATACATTAGGCTTAGGTTTTATGACCTTTGCGTTCTTTTTAGGTGCGGGAAACCTAATTTTTCCACCATTCGCGGGTATGTTAGCGGGCGAAAATATGCCCCTCGCCATGTTGGGTTTTTTGATTACCGCCGTAGGTTTACCTTTAGTTGGACTGATTGCTGTCGCTAAGGCTCAAGGTAAGGTTATGGCTATGCTGCCAGTATTTGCAGCAACGACATTGGCCGTCGCGATTTACATTATTATCGGCCCTGCTTTTGCTGCGCCGCGTACGGGATTAGTGGCTTACGAGATTGGCGCTAAGCCATTTATCGATGACACTACGGCAACGTTTTTGCTGGGCAGTTTGGAATTAAACCTGACGCAACTGCTATACACATTAGGTTTCTTCGCTGTCACTATGTTGCTGGCGCTTTTCCCTGGTAAGTTGCTCGATAGCGTAGGTAAAGTATTAACGCCTATTTTATTGATTTTGTTGGTCGGATTAGCCGTTTCAGTGCTGTTTTTACCTGCATCCGAAGTGGGCCAAGCAGTGGGGGATTACCAACAGCATCCGCTGACCAAAGGTATTTTGGAAGGCTATAACACTATGGATACGTTAGCATCCTTGATGTTTGGTATGTTGATTATTGATATCCTGCGTAAAAAGGGCATTGACCAACCCAGTGATCAAACTAAGTATCTAATCCGTGCAGCCTTTATTGCCGCCGCTGGTTTAACTTTTGTGTATGTGTCCTTGTTCTTTTTAGGTGCAACCGCTGGCGATATCGCTATCGGCACTAAAAATGGTGGCGAAATATTAACAAATTACGTGACCCGCGAGTTTGGTGAACTAGGCTCAGTCTTGTTGTCATCAGTCGTGACTTTAGCTTGTTTGACCACTGCGGTTGGGCTAGTGAGTGCGTGTTCTGAGTTCTTTAATGAGCTGATGCCTAAACTGTCTTACCGTTTCCTCGTGGTCTTTTTAAGCTTGATATGCGCTGTGATTGCGAACGTGGGCCTAAGTCAGTTGATTGCTATTAGTATTCCCGTATTAATGACGATTTATCCTGTGGCTATTGCTCTTGTGGTTGTGACTTTCCTGACCGCTTATTTTGCGAATCCACAGTTTGCACATCGTGCAGTACTGAGCGTGGCACTGTTTTTCGGCATCTTCGATGGTCTTAAAGTGGCAGCGAAAAGTTTGACTGACGCTGATGGTCAAGCCATGAATGGCTTAGCACAGGTTTTTATCCATATAGTGAATGTTATGTCTCCAGTGTTATCTAAGCTGCCACTCTATGAAGAAGGTATGGCTTGGTTATTGCCGACCATTGCGACGATTGCACTGTGTTTAGTATTCGGTCGTGGCCGTGGTCAAACGGCTGCAGCCTAGGCTTTGCATTCTAGTTCTCGTCTTTATGCTTAACTCAGTTAAGCTTATGCAGGCTTAGACATATTTAAATTAATATCAACGGCGTATCATTTGATTACGCCGTTTTTTTATGGAGTATTTGTGCCTAAAACCTATATGCCAGATCCACTTATCGATGCTTTTCTTGATGATCTTTGGTCAAGCAAAGGACTGAGTGATAACACGCTATCGGCCTATCGTACCGATCTACGCCATTTTGATCGTTATCAAGGTCAGCAAGGCGTGACGTTACTCGCGGTTTCTCAGACCGATGTTAGGGCATATCTGGCCTTTAGAGTTGAGCAGGATTTTGCGCGTACCAGTAGCGCTCGGTTGCTCAGCAGCTTACGGCGTTTCTATACTTATCTGGTGCAGACCAAGCAGATTTCAGCCGATCCTATGGCCTTAGTAGAGTCACCTAAGTTAACGCGCCATTTGCCGGATTCTCTGAGTGAGTCGCAGGTTGACCGTTTACTGTCTGAGCCCAATGTAGATGATGCTGTCGAATGCCGTGACAAGGCAATGCTAGAGCTTTTGTATGCAACTGGCCTCAGGGTGAGTGAACTTGTCGGCTTGACCATGGAACAAATGAGTTTGCGCCAAGGCTTAGTACGTATTGTGGGCAAGGGTGGCAAAGAGCGTCTTGTGCCGCTGGGGGAATTGGCTATTACCGAAGTGGAGGGCTACATGAAATTTGCTCGCCAAGAGTTGCTCGGTAATAAACAATCCGATGTGGTATTTCCGTCGAAACGCGGGCAGATGATGACACGGCAAACTTTTTGGCATCGGATTAAACTTTATGCTCTGCGTGCGGGGATTGAAACTGCATTATCACCGCACACTTTACGCCATGCTTTTGCCACTCATTTGCTCAATCACGGTGCCGATCTGCGGGTTGTCCAACTGTTATTAGGTCACAGCGACTTGTCGACCACGCAGATTTATACCCATGTCGCACGGGCAAGATTGCAGGAATTGCATCAACAGCATCATCCTAGAGGCTAAAAAAGGATTTAGTTACAGCATAAATTTGCTTTCCGCGCGGCTTGTCTGTAACTTTTTGCCCCTATACAGGGTCTATTGAATATCTCGAGTTAGAACGGCCCCAATATCTCGTTGTAGTGACATAATTTATAGGATGTCCCATGAAGTTGACCCCAGCATTATCCTTAGTTTTTGCCCTCCTAGTTGCACCACTTGCCAGCGCTGCAACTGCGACGTCTCCCGATACCGCTGCGATTAAGCAAAAACTCGGTGAGATGTTAGATGTTGAAGTCATTTCTATGCAGGACTCACCAATTGAGGGCTTGTATCAAGCCATGACCAACCGCGGCGTGCTCTATATTAGCCGTGATGGTTCAAAACTATTCCACGGTAGTGTGTATGATATCGATAAGGGCATGAAAAACTTAACCGAAGCCGCATTAGCGGGTCCGCGTTTAGAAATGATGAAGCCGCTTGAAGAGAATATGCTTGTATATAAAGCGAAAAACGAAAAACATGTGGTCACTGTATTTACCGATGTTAGCTGTGGTTATTGCCGTAAACTGCATAGCCAAATGTCTGACTACAATAAACTTGGTATTACAGTGCGTTACTTAGCCTTCCCGCGCGCGGGTGTGCCGTCAGCTAATGCCGACGAGATGCAAGCTATCTGGTGTGCTAAAGATCCATTAAAAGCCATGACTGATGCTAAAGCGGGCAGCAAAGTTGCCGCGGCAACATGTGATGCTAAAATTGCTGAGCAATATGCGTTAGGCACAACCTTTGGTGTTAATGGTACGCCTGCAATCGTATTAGAAGATGGCAATATGATCCCTGGTTATCAACCGCCTGAAGACTTATTACGCACCTTAGAGGCACGTCAGTAACAGCCTAAAATGTAAAATTTATCCCACGAAAGGTGAGCTTAAGGCTCACCTTTTTGTTATCTTATTGCCACGATTTCATGAGAGTTTGAGTCCCTTGATCCATAAGATAGTCCGTCGCCCAACCGTTGATGATAGCCATTTACCTGCTCATCTTTCGCCGCTATTGAAGCAGCTTTACGCTCGCCGTGGTGCGCTCACCCACGAATGCGAACTTGTCCTTAAGGGTCTATTAAGACCTGAAACCATGAAGGGCCTGCCTGAAGCTGCGGCGCTTATTGCCGATGCCATGCAGGCGAATAAGTCGATTTTGATCGTGGGTGACTTTGACGCCGACGGCGCCACATCGACCAGTGTGTGTATGTTGGCGCTGCGGATGATGGGCGCGGTGAAAGTGGATTATTTGATCCCCAATCGCTTCGATTACGGCTACGGCTTAAGCCCTGAAATTGTTGCAGTTGCGGCTTCCAAACAGGCTGAGCTACTCATCACAGTTGATAATGGTATTTCATCAATTGACGGTGTTGCGGCGGCCAAAGCCTTTGGTATGCAAGTGGTGATTACCGACCATCATTTACCCGGCCATGAGTTACCCGCTGCCGATGCGATAGTGAACCCTAACCAACCGGGCTGTCCATTTGCCAGCAAATCGATAGCGGGTGTCGGCGTGGCCTTTTATTTGATGACGGCATTAAGGGCTGAATTACGGACGCGAAACTGGTATCAAACCCATGGTATTGCTGAGCCTAATTTAGGCACACTACTCGATATCGTTGCCCTTGGCACCGTTGCCGATGTGGTGTCACTCGATGCCAATAATCGTATTTTGGTTGAAGCAGGTTTGCAGCGCGTGCGAGCCGGGCGTTGCCGTGTGGGGATTACTGCGTTGCTTGAAGTGGCGAAGCGAAATCCGGCGCGCATTGTCGCATCTGACTTTGGTTTTGCCGTGGGCCCAAGACTGAATGCCGCAGGGCGACTAGATGAAATGGCACTTGGGGTTGAAACCTTACTCTGCGAAGACATGATGTATGCACGGCGCATGGCGGCAGAGCTTGACGGATTGAATCAAGAACGTCGTGAGCTGGAAGTCGGCATGCAGCAGGAAGCCTTAAAAAGCCTAGAGCACTTAAAGCTTAACGAAGCCGAGTTACCTTGGGGGATTGCTTTATTTCAAGAGGATTGGCATCAAGGCGTGATCGGGATTTTGGCCTCGCGCATTAAAGACAAATACCATAGACCCGTGATTGCCTTTGCCGATGCGGGCAATGGTGAAATTAAAGGCTCGGCGCGTTCGATCAAAGGCTTGCATATGCGCGACTTATTGGAGTTAGTGAACACTCGCCATCCGGGACTGATTATCAAATTTGGTGGTCATGCAATGGCGGCGGGTTTATCGCTCAAAGCGGGCAGTTTTGCTACATTTGCTAAAGCCTATGATAATGCGGTGCGTGAGCAGCTTAAACCTGAGTTGTTAACGGGCGAGCTTTGGTCCGATGGCGAACTCACTCCAGCAGAGTTGAATCTTGAAATGGCTCAGTTACTGCGTAATGCGGGACCTTGGGGACAAGCTTTCGAAGAGCCGTTATTCGATGGTTACTTTACGATAGTGCAACAACGTCTTGTCGGTGAGCGCCACCTTAAGCTCGTACTCGAAACCCAATGCGGCACTGTGATGCTCGATGCCATTGCCTTTAATGTGGATTTGCACACTTGGCCAGATGCGACGATTAATCATGCTCGTGTTGTGTATAAACTCGATGTGAATGAGTATCGCGGCAATTTTTCGCTGCAACTTATGGTTGAGCAAATCGAAGCTATGTAAGATGACAAGGAGTGAAGTTGAAATCATTATCCGATAAAAAAATCCGCCAGCTACTTAAGCGTTTTGCTTGGATATATGTTGTCTGCTTAAGCATTCCGTTTATCTCAACTTTACTCACCACTAAGGCTCAGGGGCAAATGCTACTTATGGGGATTTGGCCCACAGCCTCCTTGTTTTACTTTCTCGCTTACCGTTATTTAGCTAAATCCTTTAAGTATGAAATCAATCGCCACTTAGCTTTTAGTTATCATGGCGGTGGCACTTTAGCGGGGGCTTTGTATTCGTTAGCTAAAGTGGTGTTATTAGCGATGGCATTTATTATATTTATGAGTGCCAATAACACCTGAACTGACGTTAACGGAAAATTTCGGAGAAAGGAAAATGCAGCAGGAAACAGGATACAGAGTCAGTACAGATCAAGCTGAAATGAATCTTGAGGTTATCCATGGCTTTATTAGTAATAGCTATTGGGCGCAGGGCATGCCAAAGGCACTGCTACAAAAAGCGTTAGCCAATAGCCTGTGTTTTGGGGTATTTGATAAGGACAATCAACAAGTGGCTTTTGGTCGCTTAATCACAGATAAAGCCACTTTTGCCTATCTTGCCGATGTGTTTGTACTTGAGTCGCACCGCGGCTTAGGTTTAAGCAAGTTGATGATAACAGCAATTCTTGAACATCCTGAATTACAAGGTTTAAGACGGATAATGTTAGCCACCCGCGATGCCCATGGACTCTACGCCCAGTTTGGATTTAAAGCGGTCGACACCCCTGAAATGCTCATGCAAATTAGGCCTGCTAAGCCTTATCAATGCCTTAGTTAACATCAAAAAAATAGCCAGCAAATGCTGGCTATTTTTTTGCGTTAGCTTTGATGTCTGTTGACTAGTTAAGCTTTAAGCGGCTTTGGTCGCGGTGGTTTCTTCATCGCTGTGGCGAATTAAGTAATCAAATGCGCCCAGTGATGCGGTCGCGCCGCTGCCCATGGCAATGATAATTTGCTTGAAAGGTGAGTTAGTGACATCACCTGCGGCAAAAATACCTGGGACTGAGGTTTGGCCGCGCTCATCGACTATGATTTCGCCCCTTGGGGTTAAATCGATAGTGCCCTTTAACCATTCCGCATTCGGTACTAGCCCTATCTGCACGAAGATACCTGCAAGTGCGACATGGTGACTCTCGCCAGTGGCTCTGTCTGTGTAGTTCAGGCCATTAACCCGAGTACCATCGCCAGTCACTTCAGTGGTCATGGCTTGGGTAATGATTTTAATGTTACCCATAGAAGCCGCTTTACGTTGCAGTACATCGTCGGCGCGCAGGGTTTTATCAAATTCCAGCACAGTGACATGTTCTACTATGTTCGCAAGATCGATAGCCGCTTCGATACCTGAGTTACCGCCGCCGATCACTGCAACACGTTTGCCCTTAAATAACGGACCATCGCAATGTGGGCAGTAAGCAACACCTTTGCCGCGGTATTCTTTCTCGCCGGGGACGTTCATTTCACGCCAGCGTGCACCTGTGGCTAACAATACGGTACGGCTACGTAATTTAGCGCCGCTTGCCAGTTCAAGCTCGAACAAACCGTCAGTCGTCAATGACAAAGCTTTTTGGTTGTCCATGATGTCAACTTCGTAGTCTCGTACATGGGCTTCAAGGTTTGCCACTAGTTTTGGACCTTCGGTCGCTTTGACCGAAATAAAGTTCTCGATACCGACGGTTTCAGCCACTTGTCCGCCAAACTTGTCGGCAACAATACCGGTGCGAAGTCCTTTACGTGCTGCATAAATAGCTGCCGCTGCGCCGGCTGGGCCGCCGCCAACGACTAAGACTTCGAATGGCGCTTTTTCATTAATTTCATCGGCCTTACGGCTTGCGGCATTGGTATCCAGTTTATTGAGGATCTCGCCAATGCTGATACGGCCGGCGGCAAACACTTCGCCATTTAAGTAGACAGAAGGCACAGCCATAATGTTTTTGCTGGTCACTTCTTCTTGGAACAGGGCACCGTCGATCATCACGTTGGTGATATTCGGGTTAATGGCCGCCATCATGTTCAGTGCCTGTACTACGTCTGGGCAGTTTTGGCAGGTCAGTGAGACGTAAGTTTCAAAGGCATATTTGCCTGGCAGATTGCGGATCTGCTCAATAATATCATCGCTGAGTTTGATTGGGTGTCCACCCGTGTGCAGTAATGCCAGCACGAGTGAGGTAAATTCGTGACCCATAGGCAGACCAGCAAAGCTGATTTGCGTATTAAGTTCTGGGTTAATCACTGTCATCGCCGGGATGCGTTCGCCCTGAACTTCTTTCAGGCTCACCAGAGAAGATAGGCTGACAATGTCTTGCGCTAAGCTTTTTAATTCTTGAGACTTTCTACTCTCATCTGCAGACACGACAAGTTCAACTGGTCTCTTGAGGTTTTGCAGATAGGTTTGCAGTTGATTTTTTAAATTCGCATCTAACATGTGATGACTCCAAAATAGCTTAAAAGGGAGAAAAAGGGGGCCAGTCTAGGCCCTTGCAGGGGCGGGCTTAATCCTTTGCTGCGTGGCGCTACAACTGTGTTGGCTGTAACGCCAATCAGCTTGGGACGCTAGACTGGCGGGGTTGACGCTTTGCAGGCTAAATTAGATTTTGCCAACGAGGTCTAAAGACGGTGCTAATGTTTCGTCACCTGGTTGCCATTTAGCTGGGCAAACTTCGCCATCGTGAGTAGCAACATATTGAGCTGCTTGAATTTTACGAACTAGCTCTTGAGCGCTACGGCCGATGCCTAAATCGTGAACTTCGCTGACCTTGATTTGGCCTTCTGGGTTAATCACGAAAGTACCACGCAGTGCTAAACCGTCTTCTTCAATCATCACGCCGAAGTTACGGCTGATAGTGCCTGTTGGGTCAGCCAGCATTGGGAAGTTGATCTTCTTGATGGTGTCTGACGTGTCATGCCATGCTTTGTGAGTGAAGTGTGTGTCAGTTGATACTGAGTAAACTTCAACGCCCATACCTTGCAGTTTTTCGTAGTGATCCGCCATGTCGCCTAATTCAGTTGGGCAAACAAAGGTAAAATCTGCTGGGTAGAAGAATACGACTGACCACTTACCTAACAGGTCTTGTTCAGTTACAGGAACGAACTCACCATTGTGGAATGCAGTGGCTTTGAATGGTTTGATTGTGCTGTTGATAATTGATTGAGTCATTTTATGCTTCCATTTAGTTGATGATGGCTTAAGTTCATAACGAGGACATTTGCTTGCGTCCTGTCGATGTGAAGCATATTACCGACTCGATTAAAATTAAGATAACGGATAAAAACTATTATCTTAATCGGTTTAGCAGAATGATGATGCGATTAGGTCGGACTCAATCGGTTTAGTCGAATGGTGATGCGATTAGGTCGGACTCAATCGGTTTTTCTACGACTGCTGCGGGTTTGGCGTGATTGGGTGTAGTCTGGGTTTAGTCGGCTGGTCTTTGGTCTTTGGTGATTGAGATAAGATAAATTTCGAGCATAAAAAAGGGATATCAATGATATCCCTTAAAGTGTAAATACAATTAAAACAAGATACTGAGGTTCTAGGTTCTAGGTTCTAGGTTCTAGGTTCTAGTTCTGTGCTTTGGGTTGAGTTAACCAAGTGCTGAGTAAGCGCACGCCGTAACCTGTTGCACCCGCAGGCACAACAGCGGTATCAGTGGCGGTTAAGGCATTGCCCGCGATATCCAAATGTGCCCAAGGCTGTTCGCCCGCAAAGCGTTTTAAGAACATGGCCGCAGAGGAAGCACCCGCGCTGCCTTCTTTACCTGTGTTTGTGAGATCCGCGATAGTGGATTTAAGCTCATCCGCATAGGCTTGATCTAACGGTAAGCGCCAGACTTTTTCGCCAACCTGTTGACCTGCATAAGTTAGCTGCTGCACTAAAGGCTCAGAATCGGTAAACAAGCCTGCGTAAACATTGCCTAATGCACTCACTTTTGAGCCTGTCAGTGTTGCAACATCGATAATCACAGATGGCTTATAATTTTCTCTGGCATACCAGAGGCCATCGGCCAGCACTAGGCGACCTTCGGCATCGGTGTTGAGCACTTCAACGGTGAGACCTTGGGCGGTTTTAATCACATCACCTGGGATCATTGCATGACCCGATACCATGTTCTCCGCCATGGGCATAATCGCCACTACGTTGACAGGCGCTTTTTGAATCGCCATAGCTTTTATAGTGCCAAGCACTGTGGCTGCACCTGCCATATCTGACTTCATCCGCGCGATTGAAGTACCTGTCGCCTTAATATTGTAACCACCCGAGTCGAAGGTGATGCCTTTACCGACCAGTGCGATTGGCGCGTCTTTGCTACCAGGCCAATGGGCGACCACTAACTTAGGTGGGCGCTCGCTGCCTTTACCTACAGCAGCTAAGGCGCCCAGTTGTAGACGTTCGATATCTTTGGCTTCTAATACCGTGACTTTAACACCGAGGGATTTGAGTTTTCTGGCTTCGTTAGCAAAGCTGTCGGGATACATAATGTCTGCAGGTGCGTTTGTCAGATCGCGCGCTAAAAACACACCCGCTTCAACCGCTTGCAGATTTTTATGGTGTTTTTGGTTGCGACTTAAATCATCGACAGCGATTTGGTAATTCTTCTCGGCACGGGGGCTCGCTTTGAACTGAGTGTAGCGATAACTGCGTAGTTCAATTCCGTGTGCAAGCTCAGAGGCAAATAGCGGCGCGGCAGTTAAGCCTTGGGTGAGTACACGCACTGTAGCTTGGGGAACCGTATCGAGTTTGGCCGCAACATTGCCACCAATGGTATTAATGTCATCGGGCGTTAAGTTTTTTGCATCGCCAATGCCGACCAGTAAGACCCGTTTAGCATCAATTTCGCTGGGTACCAAAATCTCGAGGATTTCCCCCCGTTTGCCGGAAAAAATATTATCCGCCGTTGCTAGGTTTAATTGGTCTTGGGTCGACTGAGGTAAAAAGTCGATCCCATAGGTAGTAGAATCAGCGCTTTGGAATAGCACTAATGTATCTGAATTCAGTGAGCTACGAGTGTCAAAACTAAAACTTTCGGCGTTAGCATTGAGAGAGTTAAGGCACGCCAGAGCCATAACGCTTAACATAAATTTGTGCTTATTTTTCATGGTGACAGCTCATATCATGGAAGTGTGAGAAGAATATCAAAGCTCAGCCTTAGGGTTAACTAATTTACGCTATTTTGCTGATATTAGTATTAAATCCAAGGCCCAAAGCGTGTCAATGATCGATCAAGGGCAAAACCCAATTGTTGCGATAAAGATTGAGCACTACTTTTAAGGGCCGAGGTGCCTAAAAGCTGTGGCGATTGGCTCGCAAAAATCACCCAATTACCGCCGCCTGTGAGACAAGCGTTCACATGGGCAAAGTGTTGTTGTAAGTTGGCTAACAACTCGCGATTTTGGCTATGTTCTTTCCAGCAGTTCAGCACTAAATAACCGTTGGGTTTGATGAGGTTAGTGCACTGTTCAAGGAATATTGGCGAAAGCTGCCCTGTTTCAACGCCTTTGGCTGTGTAAATATCGGCAAAAATTACATCCACTTTTTTATGATCGCCAGCAGCTAAAAAAGCAATAGCATCATCATTGATAAGATTGAGCTTTTTACCTATCGGCAGCTGAAAATAGCGCTTAGCTAACTCAATCACCGCGGGGCGTAATTCCACCGCTGTTAACTTTATTGCCGCGTCGAAATTGCGCAGTGAGTGAATAATCGAGCCGCCGCCTAAACCTAAAACAATAGCGCTCTTGGGCTTACAAAACAGTAAAACCAACAGCATGGCTTGCACATAAGTGTGCTGGGGAATATGGGGCGCCGCCTTGAGGATCTTACTCTGCTCATCGTTATCCCCAAAGGACAAGATCCGTGAGTCGTCATAATCGATTATACGAATCGGGCCTAGTGCGTCTTGGGTTTCATGTAAGAGGGTCGAATCGGCCATATTGGATTAATTACTCGGTTTAGCTGTTTGGCTTGTTTGCACGGGCTATAACTGCTCGCGCAAAAAAGTTAGAATTCAGACAGTTTTAGTTAATTGAGCCGCTATTATGACAAATCAAATCCTGCTTGCCTGTATTTATCTTGCAGTGTTTATCTTTTTACAGCGCGCCTTAACCCATTGGGTTAGAAAACTCGCGCAAATGAAGCAAGTGAGTGTTGCACGGACCAGTTTAGTGACCCGTTTTATTTCCTATGTGATGTTTTTTATTACTCTGTCCTTGATGGCGGTCTCGCTCGGACTGGGCTATCAGGATGTGTCGCTATTTGTGTCATCCGCCTTTGCAGTAATGGGCGTAGCATTGGTTGCTCAATGGTCGATATTGAGTAATTTAACCGCTGGCGTGCTGATCTTTTTCGTGTTTCCCTACCGTATCGGTGAACGTATTAGAGTGGTTGATAAGGATGAAGATATTAGCGGCGTGATCATCGAAATCGCTTTATTCCATGTGCTTATTCACCGCGATAACGGCGATACCATCACTTATCCTAATAACCTCATGCTGCAAAAGGCAGTGTTAAAGCTCGCCGATCAAACTCCCTTAGCCGAACGTCAGGCCTTACTCGAAGGCAAAAAGAAGTTTGATCCTGAGTAACAAAGGATATAGATACATGGTCATTGAAGAAGATGTTGGCAAATTGATTGATACTGAACTTTATAGTTCATTACTCGTCTATGCAAAAAAGAATAGCAAAGTAAATGTGAATGAATGTGATCTACCTAAAGTGTTATTAGCCTATGATGCACAAAAAATAAACGCCGCCGAGTTTTCTATTTTAGAGATGGAGAAGATAGTGTCATCGAACATGCCACTATTTACTCGTTTCTTCGATAAAAAAATAGATACTTTTATTGATGCACCAGATGAGCAAGAGAGCAATGATGATGTTATCGCAACACTGCCTTTTTATAAAAATTTCTTGGTGATATACATTATTGAGTTCTGCCTCTTAATTGAAAAGCAAGATGAACTAGAACGTTATCTTAAAAAAATAAGAGTACCAGGCAGCAAAAAATATTCACGAAAATTAAAGGAGATAATGACTGCTTTGTAATTGAGAACAGTCAGAGTAATACGTGTATATAATTTTGAAAAAACTTGATAGATCTGACCATGGTTGGCAACCTTAGTTATTTGGAGTTCGCATGTTTGCAAAGTCAATAACCATTTTTCCTTTTGGTGATATTTCAGGAAAAGGTCAATCAAAAATCTGGGAAAGGAAATTAGATATACCTTATTTAGGGGATGGCTTTCTCATACGTATTTGGGGGACAAAAGAGGGACCAACAGTATCCCAATGTGAGGCATTCGATAAACTCATCAATAATGCCGATCAGATTAGAAAAGATGCAACTGCTAGGATTATTCATTTCCTTACCTCTTCTGACATTGTTCCTGCAGATATTGAGCTCTCCTCATCCAATGTTTGGACATTTTTGTTGCCATGCTTGATCGAAGTTAATGCAAATAATGAATACAGCCTTGGTGTTGGTAAGCTAGGTTCAAATGCCATTTCCATTGGATATGATATTTCTTGGGGTGAAGGTTTTCCCCTTTTGCAGATAGGTGTTTTAGATGGCTTTATCGATGAAATATATTCTGAATAGTGATTATCTGCTTTTTACTAGCAGTTTAATATATGAAAGGATGAATCACTAAAACCATAATATTAGTTAAGGTTTTAGTGATTCATTTGATTTTAAAAAGTTAGATCGTTAGGTGTATTTTTGATAATTACTGAACGCTATTTTAACGAGGCGATAAAGGCTTCAGACTTTTGGCGGTAGGATTCTTCAAATGCAATGATAGCAGCTATGATACCAGAGCCCAAAAGCACTTGTAGAGAGGGGATAAGAGTAGCTATGCCCACTGTCGACCAAAAGTTAAGGCTAAATCCACGTGTCATCCAAAACTGACTCGCTAGGCCAATTAATGAAAGCACGACGGCTAATAACGAAACAACGGTTGTTACTCGGGTAATCATTAATAGTAATGCTAAGTTTTTTGAGGATAAATTTTTATAGGGTTTCATTTTTACTCTTTCCTTAAGTATTTTATATCTTGTATGTTTAATTTATAAACTAGTGAAGCACTCTTTGAAAAAAAGCTACCGCTTGCAGGTACATTTGCAGTGCGAGTGCGGGATCATAGCGTTCGCCTTCATCACGCATAAAGGCGTGTTGGGCGTTGACTTCAAGCCAAGTGAAGTTACGGTTCAGCGCCATTAATTGCTGGTGGATTAGTACTCGTCCCTCCGCGGATACGTGGGGATCTTGCTTGCCGAACACTAACACTAATTCCCCTTGAATATCACCGCTGCGGCTCAGTGAGTCATTACCGTAAGCGCAGGGTAGGGTGTTGGAATGAATGTCGGTTGGATAGAGGCAAAATGCACCTAAAATAGCGGGATTGAGTGCGGCACGGTAGGCTAAGTGGCCGCCGATACACACGCCCATAGAGCCAACTTTGCCATTGCAGTAAGTTTGTTGAGTGGCAAAATCGATCAGTGCTTGGGTATCGCTATCGTGGTGTTCTAAGGGTTTGGCAAATTTATCGGCGTTACCTTTATCTTTACCCGGTTCATCGTAGGCGAGCACTGTGCCTAAAGGATTGAGTTCATGGAACACTTCGGGTACTAACACCACAAAACCGTGGCCAGCAAGAATAGTGGCGGTGCGGGCGATGGGCGCAGTTTGCTGAAATATCTCGGAATAAAAGATGATACTTGGGAATATTCCCTGTGCTTCTGGGCGATAGATATAGGTGCGCATTAGCCCTGAAGGCGTGGAGATATCCTGAATTTCCTGAGTCACTAACATATTTATATTCCTCTATGAGGCTTCAAACGTTGAAGCCTCACTTTAGCAGTCAGGATTTTATCTGTCAGTTAAAACAATTCGTTACCAGAGAGTTCACCGGCACATAGTGCTTTTATATTGCTCAAGGTCGTTTTGGCAATGGCGCCTAGGGCTTCTTCGGTGAGGAAGGCTTGGTGACCCGTGAAAATCACGTTATGGCAGGCTGATAAACGACGGAATACATCGTCTTGAATAATTTCATTCGATTTGTCTTCGAAGAACAGCCCTTTTTCGTTTTCGTATACATCGAGCCCAAGCGAGCCGATTTGTCCCAGTTTTAATGCTTCCATTGCGTCGAAAGCATTGAGTAAACCACCGCGGCTGGTGTTGATCACCATGACACCGGGTTTCATCTTGGCGAAGCTGGCTTGGTTTAGTAAGTGACGGTTATCCGCGGTCAACGGGCAATGCAAGCTGATGATATCGCTGTTGGCATAAATAGAGTCGAGATCTTGATATTCAACATTCAGCGCTATGACAGCCGGATTGATAAAGGGATCGAAGGCTATGACTTTACAGCCAAAACCGAGCAATACCTTGATGGTTGCTACGCCGATTTTACCTGTACCAATCACGCCGACGGTTTTGCCGAACATGTTAAAGCCGACTAAGCCTTCGAGGGAGAAGTTGGCATCGCGGGTGCGTTGGTAAGCTTTGTGGATTTTTCGATTCAGTGTCAACATCAGTGCGACTGTATGTTCGGCCACGGATTCAGGAGAATAAGCTGGTACGTTAACGACTTGCATGCCTAAGCGTTTAGCGGCAACTAAATCGACGTTGTTAAAGCCAGCGCAGCGCATGGCGATAATTTTTGTGCCACCCTTAGCGAGTTCGACCAGAACTTCTTCACAGAGTGAATCGTTGACAAAGGCACAAACAATTTCAAAACCTTCGGCAAGCTTCACTGTTTGCATGCAGAGGCGATAATCGAAATACTCAATTTGTGCACCAAACGCAGCATTTGTGCGGTTAAAGTGCTGCATGTCGTAATGTTTTGCGCTAAAAAATCCAATTCTCATTTCAGTCACCTAACGGGTTTGCTGATGTCATTATCTGGCAAAGAGTGTAAGTGAGTTAGGGCTTTTTGTCCTTAGCCTTAGAAAATTCCCCTTTAAAAGAGTGAGCTTTATCATCAATTGGGAATAAAAAAGCGAGCCCCTGACGGCTCGCTTATTGATTGACTGCTTTTACTTGAAGTGTTCAAGCTAGAGCTCTCATATTGAAAGTCGTACTATATGAGCTGAGGGCTAGTCCTTTAACCCTCCGTTATTGCATTTTACTTTTTGTCTTTAGCGTATTTAGCTGCAGATGCACCCGCGATACGGCCATAAGTAACGATATCGGAGATAGCATTACCACCTAAGCGGTTAGCACCGTGAACGCCACCTGTGACTTCACCTGCTGCATATAAACCATCAATAGGCTTGCCCGTTTTTTCACTCTTCACTTCGGCTTTAGTATCGATCACAACACCACCCATAGTGTGGTGAACTGCTGGCGCGATTTCGAGAGCGTAGAAAGGTGCAACAACTAATTCACGTGGTAAATCAGGACGTTCAAATTGAGCATCTTTACCTGATTTCACAAAGCCATTATAAGCTTTCACTGTTTTAGCGAGTTCGGCCGCTGGAATATCTAACTGTTTAGCCAGATCTTCAATTGTTTTGCCTTCTTTAACAATGTTCAGGTGCACATAGCCTTCGATAGCTTTTAAGCTCTTACGGATAGAGTCATCGAATACCAAATAAGCACTTTCGCCTTTTTGTTGCAGAATCGCGGCAGACGCTTTGTCACGGGTGGTGATTTCGTTCATAAAGCGGTTACCTTCACGGTTAACCACGATCGCACCGTTACCACGTACCGCTTCGGTGATCATCACGCCACCAGCAGGTGAATAAGTTGGGTGAGCTTGAATAAACTCTAAGTCGCGAGTTGCTGCACCCGCTTGTAATGCCACGTCTAAGCCATCACCTGTAGCACCTGGGTGGTTAGTCGCTTTAAAGCCTTTTAACTTAGGATCGTACTTAGCTACACGATCGTTATTTTTCGCAAAACCACCCGCTGCGATAACGACAGCGTCAGCTTTGACAACGTAATAACCTGTGTATTCACCCTTCACCAATACGCCGGTAATTTTACCGCTCGCATCTTCAAGAATACGTACTACACGGCTGTTTAAGCGGATGTCAGTACCACGTTTCACTGCATTGTCCCATAGAACTTGTGCTACGTGTGCACCCACGCCAGCGCCGCCTGTTGGACGGTGACTACGGTTAACACTTGCGCCACCCATACGACCTACGTCAGTCATATCGGCACCCATAGAGGTTAACCAATCGATAGAGTCTGATGAGTTGTTGGCTAAGGTTTTGACTAATTCAGGATCGTTAATATTGCGACCACCTTTCATGGTGTCGTCGATCATGATTTGTTTCTTGTCTGCGATACCTAGTTTAGCCTGTGGCTTAGTTTCTGCAGCGTTCATACCGCCAGCAGCAAGTTTAGTGTTTCCGCCTGGGATAGGTTCTTTTTCAAGCAGGATAACTTTAGCGCCTGCATCACGGGCTGAAACGGCTGCAGCAAGACCTGCACCACCTGAACCTATGATCACGACATCAGTGGTTTCTTTTGCGCCAGCGGCAATGGCTTTATCTTGAGCAGCTTTGTCTGCATCAACAGGCACAAACTTACGTTCCCACTTACCACCGTAAGGCATATCGAAGCCGAAGCTGTGACAAGCATCGCAATAGGTGACTGATTTTTCATGACCTTTATGGCAGCTAGTACAAGCAATTTCGCCAATTAGGTGAGATTTATGGGGTGATACTTTATCTTTAGGTGCAGCGGCGGCCAGTTCTTTTAAATCACCGTGGCAGCTAACACACTGAGCATTTTCATGGGTAAGGTTGTCGTTGGTGACGCCACCTTTGTCTGATACGTGGCAGCTGTCGCAGCTACCCATTTCACCGTGAAAATCGGCTAGCACTTCTGGTGCTGCATAGGCAGTACCTGCCATAGCGCCAGAGATCAGCATGGCTAGTGCTGTTTTTTGAATCTTTCTTGTGAACATGATAGTTCCTCCGCCGTATATTCATCTACTTAATAAGGGTTATTCATCGTGGCGTGATATTTATTTTTTACGCAGCTCACGCACTGTTAGAGCATTCTCCATTTGCAAATTTAGCACTATCTAAAGAGGTATATGTGTGTTCAGATCACATAACCTTTGTTACAGCGAAAATAACATATTTAAAATGTGCAATCGGATGGGAAATATTAATGAAGTTGAGACTAATCACTGCTTCAATACGGTATAACATGCGTTAGTTAACATATTGAATGGATTGATTTTAACTTTATAAAATAAAAATGGCATGAATTATGGCTTTGGTGGTGTGTTTTATCTATTTGTATTTTATAGATATTATAATTTAATCTTGTATATTGAGGAGATGGCTTATTTATTTTTATATATTCTATAAATAATGTTATTTCAAAAGCCTTTATTGTATAAAATTATATTATCATTTTAATTAAATGTTACGCAATTGATTCTTAAGGGGTTGTAATGCACAAACAAGGCATATCAGAAAAACGTTTTTGGTTTCAACGTTTGAGTAAAACCAGTTTAAGGGCATTACATATTTTAGGGATCGTTGGTGTCGGTGGTGGTATTTTATTAGATGTAAATAAAGTGCAATGGTTGAGTTATTGGTATCTCGCGATGACGACGGGCAGCATATTAATGTTGTGGGAAATCGCACGGGATTGGCGCTGGCTGATCCAGCTTAAGGGAGTGTTAACTTTAGTAAAAATAGGCTTGCTTGGCCTGTTTGTGCCGCTGGCTCATTACAAACCTGAGCTGTTAATCGTGATACTTTTTTTGTCAGTTATCGTGTCCCATGGCCCTGCAGGGCTCAGGCATTATTCTATTGTGCATCGTCGGCAAATTGACTCGAAAAAAGAAATTAAGGGCTAATTGATATGTCTGTAACCCATACGTCAACTTTAACGCCTGCTGCGTTAATCACAGAGTTCGCTTGGCCTAATCCATCTGTGTCTAACTTAGACTTGAGTTGCTTCGATGGACTTAAGGTGCTCGATCTCGCTTGCGGTTCTGGGCGTAATGGTTTGTGGTTTTTAGCGCAAGGGGCTGAAGTGACTTTTATCGATCGAGATTTGTCAGCCATGTCACACATTGATCAGGCTAATGCTTACAAATTACAAAGGGATTTAGAAGCAGAGGCAGGACCATTATTACCGGTTCAAGAGTACGATATTGTCTTAGTATTTAATTATCTGCATCGCCCATTACTGCCACAAATTGCTAAGGCGGTTAAGAGCACAGGCCTTATTGTCTATGAAACCTTTACAATGCAACAGGCGCAGATAGGTCTGCCACGCAACCCAGATTTCTTACTTACTGAAAATGAACTCAAATCAGTGTTTGCTAACTGGCAATCTTTACATTACTTTGAAGGTCGATTATGTGATCCGCAGTCCACTCAAAGCAGTTATAAAGCCCAGTTGATTGCGCGAAAACCTACAACGTAAATTTATTGATTGAGACTCAGAGGTCGTAGGATGTTTCCCTATCCAGAGCAATATCGCATTGCAACGCCGCCGTTGACGACCGCCTTTATGGTGGCGTGGGCTTTATTCAGTCACAGCTTATTTTCCGATGCAAATCCTGTCGCACTCTATCCGCTGTTAGCGCTATTTCCTTTGGTGATTGGATTACACTTATATTTGATTTTGTTAGCAAAAGGAATGGGGCGACTCGATCAGTGTTTCTATGCCTTAGTGCATATCCCACTGGCGTTTGTGGTGTGGACATTCACTATTATGCACGTGAATGGTAACGCTTTTTCTTAAATTCGCCTGACGTTTTAGAGAAAATAACAAAAAAAAGCGCCCTGATAATCAGAGCGCTTTTTTTGATTTTGTATTGCTAACAATTAGGCCGTGGTGTTGATGTTGTGGCCTGCATTGCCTACGGGTTTTGGCGCCGCAGCTGCAATTAAATCTACCGCGATTTTACCTTCGGCTTTTTGCTGCTCTTTTGCTAACTGAGCAACCTTAACGCCAATTGCACCATTTTCTAGATTCGGTGCGATAGCTTGGGTATTCAGTGAAATTGACATAACTAACCTCGATTGTAAGCTGGATCCCTTTATCGGCAAACCCACGGTTAACTTTAGTCGTTACACATGAATTTGCCAATTTGCAATTATTTTGCCTTGGCCGTGAGCAGTTTGCGGCCGATAACAATTATTGCTGTAACGCCTAGCGAGCCTAAAATCAATCCGAGTGCCAGGCTCACATTTTGCAGTGCTGTTGGGTCAATAACCAGTGCGATACCCATACCTAACATCATCACGCCTGACATAAGTTTCAGGGTTTGGCCTTCTTTTTCGGTTAACTTACGTTTGCCTAAGGTCGCACTGAAAACGATAACAATAATAGCTAGCGGGATCACATATACAATATTGTATAAAACCAGATACATATAGCGTTCAATGTCTGGCAGATTGTGCATAGATAGCACACTGGTGTAGATCATTGGGAAGCCTGCGGTGCAAAGTAATTCATAGGCGTTGGCAAGGATAGCTAATACGGTAGAACCTATGAGTAACGCGCCTAAGTTACTGGAATTGGATAGTTTCCCCATGCGTTTTATTAGACTCGTACGATTTTCTGCCGACATCGATAGTGTCACTTCTCCCTTAGTAAAGAAGTAGTCTTTGATATTGATGACTCCTGCGATCAAAGCTAAACAACCCGCTGCTAAAATGATCATACCGCCATCACTGCCTGCCCCCAGCAGTTGGAAGATGTTTAGCCATGCCGTCATAAACAGGAAATAGATAAAACCGGAGAAGAATACGAAAATCCCGCCGACGAGTAACATGCGGCTGCGACTCTTGGCATTAACCATTATCGACAGTAAAAATAGCAACACAAAGAAGGCACAAGGGTTAAAAGCATCGACACCTGCGAGCACTAAGGTGAGTAACGGCAGAGACATAGTCTCAGGTGTCACTACTCCCACTAAAGGTAATTCAACGGGTTGAACTTCTGGCTCTGCAACGGGCTCGCTTAAGCTGGTGGCATCACAGGTACCTTCGCCAGTATCTGTGCCACAAGTGCCAAAGAGCGGTGCATCTGTTTGAGCGCTTGTGGTTGTGCTGGTGGCTCCTTTGGTGGGGAGGTCAGCGTCGCTCAGTTTACCGCCAAGGGATAAATAACAATTCTTCAGTCGATTGACTAAAAACTCACCCGTTACCGCTTCACTTGAATATCCCACAATGGCCTTTTCACAACTTGCCATATAGGGTACTGAGCGTGCTTCAGTACTGGTTTTGGAGGCGATATTTTGCCAAATATCCTGTACGCCGGGATCTGACACCCTATGGGATTCGAGTTCTATCCAAGGGTATTTTTGCGGTAATGAATCAATGAACGGATGGGCCTCTGCACAGTGCGGACAGGTTTTTGACCAAAAGAAATACAGCTTAATTTTGAGTTCACCCTGATCATTCACATAATGCCACGTTCGATCCGCTGAGCTTGAGGGTGTTGTCTCGGCCCAGCTCGGGATAGAAAAGGCAAAGAGGAATAATAGCGAGCAAAAGAGAGATAATTTCGATAGATATTTTGTCATAGCGCCTCCCACAGAGAGTGGGTTTAAGTATCGTCAAACGGTTCGATTATCTCTTACTCTACTTAAATCAATCATTTTGATTAAATTAGATATTAAGAAGTGTTAGTTAACTCGCGAATAATAATTTTTTGGGAACTGAAACCAGTTTATCTCCCTGTGAAATGGGGTGATGCACACTCACTCTCAGTTTGAGCTGTTATTGGCTTATAAAGAATAAAGCACCCGAGGGTGCTCTATTTCTGACGTTATCAACAGTTGTCGATGATGGGTTATGGTTAGCCTAGCGTTACGCCATTTACGCTAAGTTTCACGTCGATATTATTGCGCGTGGCGTTCGAGTATGGACAAACTTGATGTGCATGACGCACGAGGGCTTCTGCGGCTTCTTGCGGTAAATCTAAGCTGACTTCTAAGGCAACCGCTAATGCAAAACCACCGGCGTCATTGGCACCTATGCCAACAACCGCACTGACTGGCGCTTCGGTAATATCCACTTTGCCGATTTTTGCGACGTGCAGAACGGCGTTTGAGAAACAGGCGGCATAACCTGCGGCAAACAGTTGTTCAGGATTAGTGGCGAGACCGCTACCGCCCATGGCTTTTGGATAGGCTAAAGCGACATCCAGTAAACCATCATCAGTGCTGACTTGACCTTGACGACCCGCTTTTGCTGTGGCACGTGTTTCATAAAGTGTTTTCATAGTATTAGACCTTCTGAGGTTAATGATTAAGTAAATCAATTTAAATTGTGCGCAATTCAATTGTGATAAACTATAATTCGATCTTTGGTGTGAATGCAAGTATATTGTGCGCAATATATTTAATTTGTCGGATCTTCCTATGGCAACGCTTCAACCCAATACCCGTATTAATCCTGTTGATATGGCCGAAAATGCCAGCAAAGAGAATGCCTTATGTCTTGAGAATCAAGTGTGCTTCTCACTTTATAGTGCCGCGAATGCTATGGTGCGCGCCTATCGCCCTTTGTTGGACAAATTAGATCTAACCTATCCGCAGTACTTAGTCATGCTAGTGCTATGGGAAGAGCAGGGGATTAGTGTCAAAACCTTAGGCGATAAACTTTTCCTCGATTCAGGCACGTTAACGCCATTGCTGAAGCGGCTAGAATCTAAAGGATTAGTGACTCGCGGGCGTAGCGAGCAGGATGAACGCGTGAGAGTGCTGGCCTTAACGCCTGCAGGACTTTCCCTCAAAACACAGGCAAGTGAAATTCCCCATTTGATGCGTTGCAAAGTCGGCGGCGAGGCGAGCGAACTAAAAGCCTTAAAGACTATGTGCGATCAAGCACTTAAGCAATTACATGCCAGTATTGATTAAACTCTTATCGTCGAGATTTGATCTAAGATTAACTTATTGACATATTAACGCTTATTAGCGGTTCGACTGAGCGTAATGAGTTGTATGCTTGAGGCTCAGCGGGTCAGTCGTCTATTAGCGGGTCAGTCGTCTATTAGCGGGTCAGTCGTCTATTGAAGGTTAGCGAGAGTGAGTTATGGCCAGTTTCGATATAGCCATTATTGGCGGTGGGATCAGCGGTGTCGGCATTGCTCAATATGCGGCAGCGGCGGGCTATTCCACCTTGCTGATTGAAAAGGGGGAAATTGGCGGCCAAACCTCGGCTAATTCCAGCAAGCTTATCCACGGTGGTTTACGCTATTTAGAAACTGGACAAATTAATTTAGTCCGCAAATCATTGCTTGAAAGGCGACATTTACTCAATCTTGCGCCATCACTTGTTAAAGCTGTGCCCTTTTATATTCCCGTGTACGACAACAGTCAGCGCAGTCCTTGGACCATTCGCGCTGGACTGAGTATGTATGCACTGCTGAGTGAATTTGATCCTTTAGGCCAATTTGTGTCAGTACCTGCTGTGCATTGGCATCGTTTCAAGGGATTAAAACTCTCTGGATTAAAAGCCGTATTTCAGTATTGGGATGCGCAGACCGACGATAAATTGCTCACTCAAGCGGTGGCGCGCAGCGCGCAGGCACTGGGCGCTGAAGTCTATGCCGAGGCTGAATTTCTTGAGTTGGAACACAAGCGCGAGACCTGTGAGCTGAGTTTTAGCCACAGGGGCGAGGCCCATAGTGCCGAGGCGCGTCTAGTTATCAATGCCGCTGGTCCTTGGGTGAATGAGGTGTTGAGTAAAGTGTTGCCCCCACTTGCGGGTGTTGAACTCGATTGGGTGCAAGGCGCCCATGTGTTACTGGATATTCCTGCGCCCGATGGCATCTTGTACTTAGAGTCATGCTTCGATAAACGGGTAATATTTGTGATGCCTTGGTATGGTCAAACCTTAGTCGGCACCACAGAAACTGAATTAACCTCTTTAGATAAGCCGCCCCAAGCGACCGAGTCTGAAATTAATTATCTGCTTGGTATTTATAAGCATTACTTCCCGCTAACGCCGGAGATTGATGGGCTTAAGGCTTTAATTACCCAAACCTTCTGCGGTATTCGGGTTTTACCTAAGCAAAATAGCCAAGCCTTTGAGCGACCGCGGGATACGTTGATGAAAACATCAATTTCCCATCCGCGAATACTCAGTTTATATGGCGGTAAGTTAACGACGTTTCGCAGTACCTCGGCCGAAGTGCTTGAATGGATTGAAAAGGCCATAGGTAAGCGGCAGTCTATTGCTGATGTTGATAAACTCACCCTATCTTGAGTGCGCCGTGAATTATGCACTTGATGCTGATTTGAATATGCTTCAAGGTGATTTTTACCTGTAAAACCGCTACAGTGTGGCGCTTTTTTACTGATATCTAGGATCTGCCGTGAATGCTGCTATTGTAAATACCGCCAAGCAATGTGGTTATTTTAACCAAGGTCAGTGCCTTTCTTGCCGGCATATACAACAACCTATGGTGCAGCAAGTGGCGGTTAAGACTCAAATTTTACAGCAACTACTCGCGCCTTTTATCCCTGCTAATTTGCCCGATATTTTTCAGCCGCCGGTAATTGGCGAGGACAGCGGCTTTCGTAATAAAGCTAAAATGGTGGCCTTAGGCGCCGCCCATGCGCCTGTGTTGGGGATTGTGGGCCCAAGTGGCGAGGCGGTAGATCTTTGCGACTGCCTTTTATATCCATCAGATATGCAAGATTTATTACATCGCTTAACACGCTTTGTGCAGCAGGCTGGACTTCCTCCTTATCGGGTAGATAGAGCCAAGGGTGAACTTAAATTTATTCTGCTGACCCGCAGTCAAGTGCGTGGTGAATATCTACTGCGGTTTGTACTGCGGTCCACCAATAGTATCGAACGTATCGAACGTGAATTACCTGCATTATTAGCTGAATATCCGCAAATAAAAGTGGTGTCAGTCAATATCCAACCGGTTCATATGGCAATACTTGAGGGGGATGAAGAGATTTTCTTAACTGAGAATACTAGGCTTGAAGAACGTTTTAATCATGTGCCTTTGTTCATTCGGCCTAAAAGCTTTTTCCAAACCAATCCACACGTTGCGGCTCAGTTATATCAAACGGCCCGTGAATGGGTTGCCGAGTTTTCACCTCATTCGTTATGGGATCTCTTCTGTGGTGTAGGCGGTTTCGGACTGCACTGTGCATCCAAAGACATTACCCTCACAGGGATTGAAATTGAAGCTGAAGCGATTGCCTGCGCGCAAATGTCAGCGCAGATGATGGGGCTCGAAAACGTGCAATTTATGGCGCTTGATTCCACCGACTTTGCTAAGGGTAAAAGCGCTGCCGATAAGCCGGATTTGATCATAGTTAATCCGCCGAGGCGCGGTATTGGCGAGGCGCTATGTCAGTCTTTAAGCGAGTTTGCCCCTAAGGCCATTCTCTATTCAAGCTGTAATCCGCAAACCTTAGCGAAAGATCTCGAACATATTCAAGGCTATCACTTAACCAAAGTGCAGCTATTTGATTTATTCCCCCACACGGATCACTTCGAAGTACTAGTCATGTTGGTGAAGGATTAATTTTTTAGCTCATCAATTTATCACTAAGCATTTGTGTTCACTCGCTTTACGACTCTTGAAGTCCGCTCAAACAATCATAAGGACTCTACCATGTGGAGTCTTTGCAATACTTTTATCTGTGCTGCTCCCGTGAAACTTCATCAAAGTGTCTTTTTAGTGGCATAATCTTCAGCACTTTATGCATTGATGGACGGCGATTTATGCTACAGATTTTCCTACGCTTTTTTACCTTGGGCTTGATGAGTTTTGGCGGGCCTGCGGCGCACATTGGTTATTTTCGCCAGACCTTCGTAAATGAACTCGGTTGGCTCGATGATAAGCGTTACGCCAGTCTGGTTGCCTTAAGCCAATTTATGCCGGGGCCAGGGTCGAGCCAAGTGGGTTTTGCCATTGGTTATCAAAGAGGCGGGCTTGTTGGCGCGCTTGCTGCTTTTGCCGGTTTTACACTACCTTCCTTTATTTTGATGTACTTACTGGCGGTAACAACGTCGGCTTGGCTCGCCAATCATTATGTTCAAGGGATGATTTATGGGCTTAAATTAATGGCCGTCGTTGTGGTTGCCGATGCTGTTCTCGCCATGTTTAAACAGTTCTGCCAACGCAAATCCGCACGCCTATTAATGTTAGTCAGTACTGCTGCAATTTTGATTGCGCCATCTATGTGGACGCAAATCCTTTTGTTACTTGGCGCCGCCACTATCGGCATCTATAAATTGAGTGCGATCCAAGATGACACAGTACCGCTGGCACAGATTCGATTGAATTACTTCTATTTGTTGCTCTTTTTCGTGTTGCTCATCGGCAGTTTTTTTATCGTGGATTTAGGCTCTGAAGCTTGGATCTTCGGTGAGTTTTATCGCGTAGGGAGCTTAGTATTTGGTGGTGGTCATGTTGTGCTGCCTCTGCTAGAAACTGCGGTGGGTGATACTATAGGTGGCGATCGTTTTCTGACAGGTTATGCCTTTGCCCAAGCAGTGCCAGGACCTATGTTTACCTTTGCGACCTTTTTAGGCGCTGAAGTGATGTTAGATAAGCCCTTCATGGGGGCTTGCATCGCAACCGCAGCCATTTTTTTACCCGGTTTTTTACTCATGCTGGTGGGGTTGAAAAGCTGGCATGCGATTGCTGCAAGACCAAAAATTGCTGGTGCGATAGCGGGCGTCAATGCCTGTGTTGTTGGCTTACTTGCCGCAGCACTTTATCAACCCGTGTTTTCTCAGGCGGTATTCTCAGGTAAAGATATGGCCTTGGTATTGCTTGGTTTTGGTGCATTAAAGTTATTTAAACCACCCATGCTACAACTGGTATTAGGTTTTAGTGTATGTGGTGTGCTGCTTAATATGCTTTGAACTGAGTCGTTATTAATCGAATGTTTATTGAGCAAGATTAAGATTTTGTTACTTTAAGCGCATAGAAATACAACAATCTTAGCTATACTCCGAAGATACAAGTTGTAATCCTTTGGAGCATTCAAGTATGTCTAAGTTGAGTTTGCGCAATAAATTATTATTGCTATCGCTGTTTCCTTTGATCCTCGCATTATTGGTGTTGATGTCGGTTTCTTATTATGTTGAGCAAGATGCGCTTGCCGATGAGGTGGTTACCTTTAGATCTAAGCTCGTCGGTGAACGTAAACAACAAATCAAAGAAGCTACCGAAATTGCCGCTGGTATAGTGAATTACCAATTATCGTTAAAAGAACAAGGGAATGTGAATCAAGCGCTAAGAGACATACGTTTTGGCAGTGCGGGTTATTTCTTCATGTATGACTCTCAAGGGAAAAATATTTTCCATGCCCTCATACCGAGTTTAGAAGGGCAAAATAAAATGGATATGACAGATCCTCGCGGCACTAAAATTATCGTCGGTCTGCTCGATGCCGCTAAACGTGGCGATGGTAGTTTCTCCTATTACTATCAAAAACCTAATACTAATGAACAGATTGAAAAAATCAGTTACGCCATGATGATCCCAGGTACTGACTGGATGTTAGGTACTGGGGCATATATCGATGATATTGAAGCTGTTGTTGAAGATTATCGCCAGACAGTGACTGAGCAAATGGCAGAAAAATCCTTCGCGATTTTGCTGATAGCGCTTTTCCTTACGGGTATTACTGGCTTTATCATTATGATTGCCGCCCACCGTATGGTCGTGCCAATCAAGAATATGGCCGATAACTTAAATGATATTGCTAAGGGCGAAGGGGATTTAACCAAACGACTTACCGTAAAAGGTGAAGACGAAATTGCCCAACTTGGGCGCTCCTTTAACCTCTTTGTCGATAAACTTCAGCATATTATCGGCGATGTTGCGACTGCGACGGCTAAAGTAAAAACGGCAGCCAATGCGATTCATGATCAAACTAAAGTCATGTCGAGCCAGTTGGTGAGTCATAACAATGAAACCGATCAGGTGGTGACTGCAATCACTGAGATGTCCTCCACTGCGAACGAAGTGGCTAAGAATACCACTCAAGTAGCCGAAGCGACTCACGCTGCTACTGGTGATGTGGCAAATGCTCAGCGCTGTGTTGATGCTTCGCTTGAGGAGATTGCGTCTTTAATGTCGCAAATCAACAATGCGGCAGGCAGTATAAAATCACTCAGCGAGCAATCACAGAAGATCAACAGCGTGCTTTCTGTCATTGGCGGTATTGCCGAGCAAACAAATCTATTGGCATTGAACGCCGCCATCGAAGCGGCCCGTGCTGGTGAACAGGGTCGTGGATTTGCTGTGGTCGCCGACGAGGTGCGTAATTTAGCCAGTCGAACTCAAGCCAGCACGTTAGAAATCAACGAGATGTTATCGGCACTGCATAAGCTAGTGACCCAAGCCGTGAAAGCCATGGAAGAGAGTCAGCAAAGCTGTGTACGTTCGGTGGATTCTTCTCGCACGATTTCCGATAGTTTAGGTTCAGTCACTTCAGCGGTAACGGCGATTAATGATATGAGTACCCAAATTGCGGCCGCGGCGACAGAGCAAAGCTCAGTAACCGAAGAAATTAACCGTAACGTGTATGCCATCCAAGAGATTGTAAACGAGCTGCTTCATTCCAGCGAAGATGCCGCTAGGATCAGTATGACAGTCTCGGAAGAAGGCATTAACTTGGGCAAGTTAGTGGGCCAGTTTAAGATTTAATTGCAGCAATCTTGATTAAAAACGGGAGACTTAAAGTCTCCCGTTTTTATTTGGCTTATTTACCTTTTTGAAGAGCACTTAATCCATCTACTTTAGTCAATCCAGCCTAGTCAGTTCATTCTAATCAATTTTCTCGGCAACCCGCTCAACCCTTACCGAGCAGACCTTATATTCTGGGATAAAAGCGACAGGATCGAGTGCATTGATGGTGAGTTTATTCGCCGCAGCTTCCACAAAGTGGAAGGGCAGGAATAGTACGCCAGCTTGGGCTCTTTTCGTCACAAAGGCGTCGATTTCAATTTCGCCGCGACGGGTAGTAAGTTTGATTTTATCGCCATTGCCTATGCCGAGTTGCTCGGCGTCATAGACTGAAATCATTACCTTAGGCGAGCCGAGTAAGTCGAGTCCAGCCGTTTTACGGGTTAAGGTGCCTGTGTGGAACTGTTCCAGTAAACGTCCGGTCGACAGAGTGAGCGGGTACTCACTGCAGGGCATTTCTGCGGGTAAGCGATAACTCACTGGCGTAAACTTACCTAAGCCGCGGGTGAATTGACCTTGGTGCATGATGGGCGTTCCCGGATGGGTTTCATCTGGGCAAGGCCATTGAATACCTTGGGGAATTTTACCGTCAACTCCAGTGCTTAATCGTTGCCAAGTAATGCCGCGATATTGTGGTGTCAGCTCATTGATTTCCTGCCAAATCGCTTCTTCATTAGGGTAATCCCAAGCGGCACCCATCGCATTGGCAATGGCTTGGACAATTTGCCAATCGGGCAGGGCTTCACCTGGCGGTAGCAGGGCTTGTTCGAGTCGCTGCACTCGTCGTTCAGTATTAGTGAAATGACCGCGTTTTTCGACAAAGGCTGCGGCGGGCAGAACCACATCGGCAAGCTCGGCGGTTTCGGTGAGGAAGATGTCCTGCACCACTAAAAAGTCGATTGCATTAAGCGCCCTAAGCACATGGGCTTGATCTGGGTCGCTTAATACGGGGTTTTCGCCCATCACATACAACGCCTTGATTTTCCCTTTGGAAATATCATGCATCATATGGGTGGCGGTTACGCCAATTTCTCCCGATAACGGCGTTTGCCAATGTGCCTCGAAACGCATTCTGGCGTGAATGTCGGTGACTTTTTGATAACCACTGAAGAAGTTAGGCAGTGCGCCCATGTCACAGGCACCTTGCACATTACTTTGTCCCCGCAGTGGATTAATCCCCGCTCCTTCAACCCCAATATTGCCGCACAGAAGTTGTAGATTAGATATGGCGGTAACATTGTCGTGTCCCGTCGTGTGCTGGGTAATGCCCATGGCATAGTAGACTGCGGTTTTGTCGGCAGTGCCTATGGTTTGGGCGATGCGGGCGATATCTTCGGCTTTAACACCTGTTATCAAGGCTGCGTTTTCTAGGCTGTAATCTACTTTTTTGAGTTCAGCATAGAGAGCATCCACGCCTTCGGTGCGCGCGGCAATGTAGCTTTTATCCTGCCAGTCGTTGCGGATAATTTCCGCCATAATCGCATTGAGTAGCATGACGTCAGTGCCGGGTCTGTGGGCGACATAAAGCTGTGCACTGTCGGCAATGGCGACACGTTTAGGATCGGCCACCATTAATCTTGCGCCATGCAAAGCCACGGCTTGCTTAATTTTCGAGGCGATGATCGGGTGAGCACTGCTGGTGTCTGAGCCTATGATAAAAATCACATCCGATGCTTGAATGCTCGGAATGTCATTGGTCATGGCACCACTGCCGATACTTTGCTGTAGCCCAGTGACTGTGGATGAATGGCACAGACGGGCGCAATGGTCGATGTTATTGGTGCCGAGTATGCTTCTGACAAATTTTTGCAGGAGGAAGTTTTCTTCATTGGTGGCTTTTGCCGAGGCCAAGCTTGCCAGTGCATTGCTGCCATGTTGCTGTTTTATTTGCTGTAAATGTTCGGCCACATAGGCGATGGCTTCAGGCCAACTACTTGGCGTGAGCTGGCCATGTTTACGAATGAGTGGCGTGGTGAGGCGTTTTTCACTGTGAATAAAATCGAAACCAAATCGCCCTTTGACGCAGAGCATGCCTTGGTTAACCACAGACTCTTTATTGCCCTCAATATGACGGATCTGATTCGTGTTGGTATCGATTTTAAGGTCAAGCCGACAGCCTACGCCGCAATAGGTACAAATCGTTGAGGCGGTTTTGAGTGGCGTTTCATCGCCTTGGCGTTTATCCCGCGCATCGACGAGTGCACCCGTTGGGCAAACCTGCACACAGTTGCCGCATTGCACACATTTGCTGTCGGCCATGCTAGCGCTAAAGCCGACTCTCGGTGCGCGGCGCGTGGCGGTTTCGCTTATATCTTGCGGCAGTGCTTGATAGGAATCATGGGCAAATTGAATCGCACAATGGCCACTCTGCAACTGGCACACATCGACGCACTTACCACAGCTAATACAACGATTTGCATCAAATTGAATGAACGGACTCGATTTATCGACCGAAAACTTACGCACGCTTTGAGTGCTGAGTGACTTAGGTTCGACATGGTAGTCGGTCGCATAGTCCCTTAATTTACAATCCGTATTAGCTTGGCAGGCGCATTCGAGGCAGCGAGCCGCTTCTTGCATGGCGGCATCGGGAGCAAAGCCTAGCTCGACTTCGCCGTAATTGAGTAAACGTTGCACCGCGTTCAATTCGGGCATGGTTAAACGGGCTTTACGTGCGACAGAGGGGTAGAGCTCGGTAGTTGGCAAGCCTTGTTTTATTGTGTTACCGACTGCTTTTGATGAATTAAATTCAGTGGCATGCAGCTCACAGCTTAGGCCTTGTTTGAGTAATTTATCTATGGCGATGGCGGCTTTATGGCCATCGCCTATGGCGGCGACTGCGGTGGCAGGACCGCGGCGCGCATCCCCCACCACGAAGAGTTTTTCAACCCCTGATGACATAGTGTGCTCGCAGCCAATAAAGGTATTCCAGCGGCTGAGAGCGAGTTCACCATTACTTAAGTGGCTCGCGGGATCTTGCATAAAACTCATATCGGGAGTTTGTGATACTGCGGCTATCACAGTGTCGAAATCTTGAGTAAAGGTTTCACCGGTATCAACGGGAGCGCGTCTGCCAGAGGCATCGGCTTCGCCGAGTGCCATCTTAGCGAAGGTGACTGAATGGACTCTACCTTGCGCATCGCTATAGTTTTCAAGCGGATTGGTTAAAAAATGAAACTTCACCCCTTCGACTTCGGCCTCATGTACCTCGTAAGCTTCGGCGGGCATTTCTGCGCGGGTACGACGGTAAATTAGGGTGACATCGCAACCTTCACGCACTGCTGTGCGGGCGCAATCAATAGCGGTATTGCCACCGCCAATGACGGCGACTTTCTTACCTAAAACAAGTGTCTTTTCGAGACAATGATCTTTTAAGTAATCGACACCTAAGTAGCAACCCGCGAGTGTGCTGCCGGGATAATCCATAGGCACAGCTTTTTGGGCGCCAATGGCGAGACAGACGGCATCAAAATCTTCAACTAATTGATTTAAATGTATCTCGTGACCGAGACGTGTTTCTGTGTGGATGGTTAACCCGTTATGGCACAAGAGTTCGATTTCTTTATCGAGTATCGCCTTAGGTAAGCGATATTCAGGAATGCCATAGCGCAGCCAGCCACCCGCCTGTGGCATAGATTCGAATATCTCAACGCTATGGCCTTGGTTTGATAAGTAATATCCAGCACTTAACCCTGCTGGACCCGCACCGATAATGGCGACTTTTTTGCCCGTGTCGGCTTGGCGTGGTGGCACATAACTCATGCCCCCACTTTCGCCATCAGCTAAGTCGAGATCTGCAGCGTGACGTTTTAATTGGCGTATGGCAATGGGCTCATCGACGAGTCCGCGGCGACATTGTGCTTCACAAAAAGCAGGGCAGACACGGCCAATGGAGAGTGGCAGCGGCAAAGTTTGTTTAATGACTTTAACGGCTTCAGTATGGTTGCCTTGGGCGATGTGATACAGGTAACTCTGCACATCCACGCCCGCAGGGCATGCTTGTTGGCAGGGGGCTTCGCAATCGGCAAAATGATCGCTCAAGATTTCAGTCAGCACTTGTTTGCGTTTTTGACTTAAGAATTCAGACTGAGTTATGACTCGCATGCCGACGGTGGCGGACGTTTCACAGGCGCGTACGCAGCGCAAACTGGCGTCGGAATTCTCAATCTGGACGACACACAAATTGCAGGCTTGCTTGTCTGCATGTTCGTGAACGCCTAATTGCTGCGAGGCTGCGCTGGGATCACATAAGCTGGGTATTGCTATGCCAGCAGCATGCGCCACTTGCAGTAGGTTATCGGTCGGATTAACCGACAACACTTGGTTATCAATTTGAAGTTCTATCATCCCATGGCCTTTTTATATGTAGGGTGCTTAGCTGCTATAGCGCGGGGCTGCAGGCTTAGGTTGTTTCGAGTATACCTAGACAGCTTTAGAAGACGCTTATGGGCGAGTGAAGTTTACTGCAAAATTGCAGCTTGAATCACAAACCCGCCCAGACTGTGCGCTGGTGAATGTTTGTTCTGATTTAGTCGTGATAGGGTTGGCGTTATCAGGCCTTTTTAGTTGTGTTTCCTTTGATATTATGTGGATTTTTTAGGCAGGAGAGCGCTTGTGTGTCAGCCATTGGCCTCGCGCATAGCACTATCTTGGCTAAATTTAAGTAAGATCACAGTCTTAACTCATTGCTTTTTGTTAGTCTCGGCTTTAGTGCTGTGGTCTTTTAGCTTGGAAAATAATCCTTGTTATCCCATTTAATGAACAGTGCACCCCTAGGTTTACCAGTCTGGTTAGGTTAAAATGCGCGGTTGCAAATACTGTTAATCACCGCCCCTTTTAGTGGAAGATCAATTAAAGCGGCCAAATAAAGAAAGTTGAAAACTCATGTTTGAAGTTAATCCAGTAAAATTCAAAATTAAGGAGCTTGCCGAGCGCACGGAGCTTCTTAGGGGGTATCTTTGACTACGATGCCAAAAATGAGCGTCTAGAAGAAGTTACCCGTGAGCTTGAAAGTTCAGAAGTGTGGAACGACCCAGAGCGCGCCCAAGCCTTAGGCAAAGAGCGCGCCAGCCTAGAAGCTGTGGTCAAAACCATAGACGATATGGACTCAGGTCTTGAAGATGTTGAAGGCTTACTCGAGCTAGCTATTGAAGAGGAAGACGAAGACACGTTCAACGAAACCAGTAAAGAGCTGGATTATCTCGAAAGCCGCCTTGCCGATCTCGAATTCCGCCGTATGTTCTCCGGCCCGCAAGATGCGTCAAACTGTTATTTAGATATTCAGTCTGGCAGTGGTGGTACCGAAGCCCAAGATTGGGCCAACATGGTGCTGCGTATGTACCTGCGTTGGGGCGAAGCCCATGGTTTTAGCCCAGAGTTGATGGAAGTGACCGATGGTGACGTGGCCGGTATTAAAGGCGCGACTATTAAGTTCACTGGCGAATATGCGTTCGGTTGGTTACGTACCGAAACGGGCGTGCATCGCTTAGTGCGTAAGTCGCCATTCGACTCATCGGGTCGTCGTCATACGTCATTCTGCTCTGTGTTCGTTTATCCAGAAATCGACGACGATATCACTATCGATATCAATCCATCGGATCTGCGTATCGACACTTATCGCGCATCGGGCGCGGGTGGTCAGCACGTTAACAAAACGGAATCGGCGATTCGTATTACCCACTTACCGACGAATACCGTTGTGCAGTGCCAGAACGACCGTTCACAGCATAAAAATAAAGATGCTGCGATGAAGCAGCTGAAAGCAAAACTGTTTGAGTTAGAAATGCTCAAGCAAAATGCCGACAAACAGGCCGCAGAAGACGCTAAGTCTGATATCGGCTGGGGCAGTCAAATTCGCTCTTATGTATTAGACGATGCCCGCATTAAAGACTTACGCACAGGCGTTGAAACCCGCAATACTCAAGCGGTACTCGATGGCGATCTGGATAAGTTTATCGAAGCCAGTTTGAAATCTGGGCTGTAATTAATTCAAGGTATAGACGAGAAATAAGATGACTGAACAAGTAATTGATGAGAACAAACTGATCGCCGAGCGCCGTGCCAAGCTAGAAAGCATCCGCCCAAACTGTAGTGCTAATGCGCATCCAAATACCTTCCGTCGCACCCATAAAGCGGCTGAACTGCAAGCACAGTATGGTCAAAACACTAAAGAAGAACTCGAAGCCTTAGGTTTTAAGACCAGCATTGCTGGCCGCATCATGGCAAAACGTGGTCCTTTCTTAGTGATCCAAGACGTGTCTGGCCGTATTCAAGCCTATGCTGAAAAAAGCGTACAAGCTGATTTGAAAGAGCGTTTTCAAGGTCTGGATATCGGTGACATCATAGGTGTAACCGGTCAGCTGCATTTGTCTGGCAAAGGCGATTTATACGTCAACATGGAACAGTACGAGTTACTGACCAAGGCGCTGCGTCCATTGCCTGCGGACTATTATGGTCTAGCCGATCAAGAAATGCGTTACCGTCAACGTTACGTGGATCTCATCGTTAACGAAGATTCGCGCAATGCCTTTATCATGCGTTCTAAAGTGGTTTCTGCAATTCGTAACTTCATGATCAAAAAAGAGTTCATGGAAGTTGAAACCCCTATGATGCATGTGATCCCAGGTGGTGCTTCGGCGCGTCCTTTTATCACTCATCACAACGCCTTAGACATGCCCATGTATCTACGTATCGCGCCAGAATTATATCTGAAGCGTTTAGTGGTCGGTGGTTTTGAGCGTGTGTTCGAAATCAACCGTAACTTCCGTAACGAAGGTCTGTCGCCACGTCATAACCCAGAATTCACTATGATGGAATTCTATATGGCTTATGCAGACTACAAAGATCTGATGGACCTCACCGAAGAAATGCTCAGCTCGATTGCTATCGAACTGCTCGGCAGTGCGCAAATGCCCTACGGCGAGCACACAGTCGATTTCGGTGGCCCATACGCACGTTTAAGCATGTTAGAAGCGATTCAGAAGTACAATCCTGATAACGCCACTATCCAAGCTATGACCTATGAGCAAGTGAAAGATGTTGAATTCATGCGCGATTTAGCGAAAAGCTTAGGCATGAAGATTGAGAAGTTCTGGACTTGTGGTCAGCTGCTTGAAGAAATCTTCGGTGAAACTGCTGAATGGCAATTGATGCAACCAACGTTCATCACTGGCTACCCAGCGGATATTTCACCATTGGCACGTCGTAATGATGACAACCATTTCATCACTGACCGTTTCGAATTCTTCATCGGTGGCCGCGAAGTGGCTAACGGCTTTAGCGAGCTGAACGATGCTGAAGATCAAGACAACCGCTTTAAAGCACAGGTTGACGCGAAAGATGCAGGTGACGATGAAGCTATGTTCTACGATGCAGACTATATCACTGCACTGGAACACGGTTTGCCACCAACGGCAGGTCAAGGTATCGGTATCGACCGTTTAGTGATGTTGTTCACTAACACTCATACTATCCGTGACGTGATCCTGTTCCCTGCCATGCGCCCACAGGCGTAATACAGTCGAACAAGATATTTCGGTTAGTCATTTTATCGACGATGAATGAGTGGGAATTGGCTAAACAGTAAAAGGTTTACTCATTAGCTGACAATCATAGTGATAAAATGCACCATAAAAACCAGCCATTTGGCTGGTTTTTTGTTTTCTAGAACTTTTTAAAAGTTGTGATTATTAAAGATACAACTGCATAAGCTATATTGTTACAGCTGAATTTTTATAAAAGCACAAATTAGCTATAAACTATTTGGCAAGTTTACATTCTTTAACATTCTTCATGCCTTCACCGTCAGTTACTGACTGCAACCCCGCACCGCCAACAAAAACACCTATTTTTATATATTGCTCGATAAAGTAGTTTTTACCACCTTCTGTCGATAGTTTTAAATTATTTTCACTGAATTCTGATTCGGTAGAAAGTGTTTGCTCACCTGGTTCTACTTCCTTGTAGAAGTAGACTTTATTAGCAGATTCACCAATCATCTCACCATTAATATAGATATTTTTCTTTAGAGCCTGACCCGCAAAACTATTGCGGTATATATAAATCCCTGTTTTATTGTCAACTGGCTTCTGGAATGTTTTAAGCTTTGCATCTTCCTCTTGTGAAGCCATTGGTACTGTGGCACAACCTGAGAGTAGAAGGAAAATGGCCAGCATAGGCGTTAGAAGTTTTTTTAACATAATTTGTCCTTAAATAAGTGTCTTATTTTAATTGTAAAAATACAAGCTTTTGTTATTTATATAAATTTATCTTGATTTATAACGTTTTAGTTTATTGAGCTTTTAAAGTTTTTAAATGTGTTATCTCCTTTGGGATCGTTTGAACATTCAACATGAATGCCATAACTTGGCAGAATGTATGGAATGTCATGTTGGTAAAGTCAGCTATTATCATTTTTGCGCAAGAGCACTCGGCCAAAAATAAGTTATTATAAAGTCATTAAGAGGCAGATTAATGGTGTTTTTATTTTTTCTAAATATAACTTAAGTTTTATTGGTTTGCTAATGATTTATTTTGAATTTTGTGATGTCAAATAGTAGTTTTCTTTGTTTGTTGTTATTTTTGAAAGCTAGTGAGTATTTTATTTTTGGTCTTTGATTTTTTCTTGCAGTTTTACGGTTTTTATAAATTGTAAAATGATTAAGTAATAAGTCGCTAGCGCTTAAGGTAGTTTTGTTTATGTTGCTGATTAACTAAATTAGACTCTATTGCAATATGAAGTTATAGAATGGATTAGGTTTATTACTTGGGTAGGGGTTAAGTGGTCTGATATTTAGCTCAATTTATAAAGAAGTTTTAAATCAGCAATGATTTAAGTATTCTACTTAAGGTTACTTGTATGTCCATGGTTAACTTAGTAGGTGTTGACTGACTAGCTTAGTACTACTAAATCGTGGAATGGAATAAGGACGATGAGAGGAACTCAGTTTTAGTATGAGAAGTACTGTTGCAGATAAATTGAATACTTCATAGGGATTATTTTTAAACGCGTTTGTTCATCTATACCCACTCGTACGGCTGTTTCAGATAATCAACCCGACATTAGTCTAATAGTGTGTTGCTTGACCTCAGTCGCTAACTCAATGAAACTCTCCATTAAATCACCTCCTACTAAAGTATGGATAATTAAATAATGTTAATTTTCTTTATTTGTATCGCACTCTTAGTGCTTGCATACAAGTTCTATAGTCCCTTTGTTGAGCGGCAAGCGGGTATAGATCCTAAAGCGATAACACCACAGGCGAGATTCGAAGATGGCGTCGATTACGTTCCGGTTCATCCGGCTAAAGCGTTTTTGATCCAGTTCCTCAATGTCGCGGGTGTGGGGCCGATATTTGGCCCGATCCTCGGTGCACTTTACGGCCCAATAGCCTTAGTGTGGATTGTACTGGGGAATATTATTGGCGGCGCAGTACATGATTATTTTTCTGGCGTGCTCAGCATAAAAGAAGACGGTAAGAGTCTGCCAGAGATTGCGGGCCACTACTTTAATATTTACTTTAAAGGCGTGATGTTGCTGTTTACGGCTATGCTGCTGTTTTTTGTGGGCGTGGTCTTCATCATGAGCCCCGCAGGTTTGCTGAGTAATCTCGATTATTTTAAAGACACCATCTTTGGCAATAATACCTTCTGGGTGTTAGTGATTTTAGTCTATTACTTTTTAGCGACTATGCTGCCGATTGATAAAATCATCACTAAATTATATCCCGCATTTGGTTTGTTGATGATAGTCATGACAGTTTCTATCGCCGTTGCTCTAATGATCAATGCGCCGCAGTTACCTGAAATGGGTGATGTGTTTGCCTATTTCGACCACAGCCATTACAACAATGAGTTACTCGAACCAAACCCTGATGGGCTACCTGTTTGGCCACTGTTATTTGTGACTATTACCTGTGGTGCGATTAGCGGTTTCCATTCAACTCAAGCGCCTATCATGGCTCGTTGCTTGACGAATGAGAAATATGTTCGCCCTGTGTATTATGGCGCTATGGTTGCTGAAGGTATCGTTGCTTGTGTATGGGCAACGGCGGGTATTGCAGCTTTCCCTGGCGGTTATGTTGAGCTTAAGAGTTTGCTCGACCAAGGTGGCCCAGGTTTAGTGGTTAACCAAGTGGCAACTACGTATTTAGGTGTTGCGGGCGGTATTATGGCGATTGTGGCCGTGGCTATCTTCCCTATCACCTCTGGCGATACCGCATTTCGTTCGCTGCGTTTGACGATTATCGATGCCTTCCATATTCCGCAAAGTATGCGTAATCGCTTATTGGTTGCAGTGCCTATTCTGACCATTGCGTACTTTATGACGAAGATCGATTTCTCTTTGATTTGGCGTTACTTTGCCTTCTCAAATATGCTGCTATCAACCAGTGTATTGTGGTTAGCGACTAAGTATTTGTTCGATCGTGGGACCTTCCATTGGATTGTTAGCTTACCAGCGATTGGCGGCACCAGCGTTACTGTGTCTTATATTATGACTGCGGGCATTGGCCTAGGTTTACCGCAACCTTTGAGCCAGCCAGTAGGTATCGCTGTCGGGGTTATCTGTTTAGTTGCCCTGATCATTGCGCACAATAGACGTAAACCTGTGGCAGAAGTCAAATAGTCAGTTATCCCATAGTTTTACCCAATAAAAAACAAGGGCTGCATTTTGCAGCCCTTGTTTTTTATGATTGGTATCATTCTACTATCCTTTAATGGCTTATTTTAGAAAGGGTAATTTTTGCTGAATATTTTTTAATGAGCAGATTCATCGCGTTTCATCTAGAGGTAAGGTAAGGTCGTTAGACTGGTTTTTATTTCTCTATTGAAACGATTAGTCTGTGGTAGAGAGCGTTAAGCAGTACAAACTTGCGGCAAAAGTCATTTAGATTTTATTTACTTGAATATTTTTTGCGAACAGAAGGAGAGCACGTTATGTCTGAGAACAAATGTCCTATGCACCATTCTGCTGGTGGCACCTCGAATCGAGATTGGTGGCCTAAACAGCTCCGGCTCGATATTCTGCACCAACACTCTTCCTTATCTAATCCTTTGGGTGATGACTTCAATTATGCTGAAGCCTTTAAATCCCTCAATTTAGCTGCTGTAAAGCAAGATCTCCTCGCATTAATGACGGATTCACAGGACTGGTGGCCAGCAGATTTTGGCCACTATGGGCCGCTATTTATTCGTATGGCATGGCACAGTGCTGGCACCTATCGTACCGGTGATGGACGTGGCGGAGCGGGGAGCGGTAATCAACGTTTTGCACCGTTAAACAGCTGGCCAGATAACGTAAACCTCGATAAAGCACGCCGGCTCCTTTGGCCGATTAAACAAAAATATGGCAATAAAATCTCTTGGGCCGATTTGATGATCCTTACGGGTAATGTTGCGCTGGAATCTATGGGATTCAAAACCTTAGGTTTCGCTGGTGGGCGAGTCGATATTTGGGAACCCGAAGCTGATATTTACTGGGGTGCGGAAAATAAATGGTTAGATGATAAGCGTTACTCGGGAGAGCGAGATCTTGAAGATCCCCTCGCCGCAGTCCAAATGGGGTTGATTTATGTTAACCCTGAGGGACCCAATGGCGACCCTGATCCTTTCGCTGCCGCCGTTGATATCCGCGAAACCTTTGCCCGCATGGCGATGAATGATGAAGAAACCGTAGCCTTGATTGCTGGGGGTCATACTTTTGGTAAAACCCATGGTGCAGGTGACGCAGCATTAGTCGGACCTGAGCCAGAAGCCGCAGGTATTGAGCAGCAAGGGCTAGGTTGGCAGAGTCGCTATAAAAGCGGTAAAGGTGGCGATACTATTTCCAGTGGCCTCGAAGTGACTTGGACCTCAACGCCAACCCAATGGAGTAACAATTTTTTTGAAAATCTATTCGGATATGAATGGGAACTGACTAAGAGCCCAGCGGGTGCCCATCAGTGGATACCTAAAAATGGCGCGGGTAAAGGGGTGATCCCCGATGCGCATGATGCCTCAAAACGTCATGTGCCAACCATGTTGACTACCGACCTTGCACTGATCTTCGATCCTGATTACGAGAAAATATCACGTCGATTCTTTGAAAATCCCGATGAGTTTGCCGATGTATTTGCAAAAGCTTGGTACAAGCTGACACACAGAGATATGGGGCCATGCACGCGTTATTTGGGTCCTGAAGTGCCTACAGAAACGTTTCTTTGGCAAGACCCAATTCCTGCGGTTGATCATCCCCTGGTTAATGAGCAGGATGTTACTGATCTCAAACTGAAGATTATTGGTTCTGGATTAACGATTTCAGAAGTCGTTGCCACTGCTTGGGCCTCGGCATCGACCTTCCGGGGTTCTGATATGCGCGGTGGTGCGAACGGTGCTCGAATTCGACTCGCACCGCAAAAAGATTGGCCAGTGAATCAGCCTGAGCAGCTCGCTAAGGTGCTCAAAGTGCTTGAGAGTATTCAGTCTGAGTTCAATCAAGGAGGTAAGAAAATCTCCCTTGCTGACTTGATTGTGCTGGCAGGCTGCGTCGGTATTGATCAAGCGGCTAGAAATGCGGGGGTTGAAGTGACGATTCCATTTACGCCGGGTCGTATGGATGCCACGCAAGCACAAACTGATGTGGAATCTTTTGCGGTACTTGAACCTGTCGCAGATGGCTTTAGAAATTATCATCCCACTCCGTTTTCTGTTTCGGCGGAGGAGTTATTGGTCGATAGGGCACAATTGCTGACCTTAACTGCGCCGGAAATGACAGTGCTTATTGGTGGTCTGCGGGTGTTAGATACGAACTCTGATCAGTCAAAAACGGGTGTATTGACTGCGCGTCCTGAGTTTTTGACCAATGACTTTTTTGTTAACTTGCTCGATATGGGGACGACGTGGAAACCCACTTCTAAAGCGGAGGATATGTTTGTGGGTGTTGATCGTGTCAGCGGCCAGCAAAAGTGGACAGCAAGTCGTGTTGATTTGATCTTTGGCTCTAATTCGCAGCTGCGTGCACTCGCAGAAGTGTACGCGAGCAGTGATGCACAGCTACGATTTGTCGATGATTTTATCGACGCTTGGACTAAGGTGATGAACTTAGATAGATTCGATCTTCGCTGAGCTTATATTTATTAGTCTTTTTAGTAGTAGATGGATCCAATTTAGACGCCGATGGGGTTAATGCAGACTGAGCGTTTAAGTTGATTTTCAGTTAAATGATCGCCTAATCCAAAGTGGTTAAGCGGTCATTTTTATTCATGTGCTTTGACGCTCATCAATTTAGGTGGAATATGAATATTCAGCAAATGTCGGGTTTAGCCATTTTACAGGCGATGGCAAGGGGTGAATTACCCGCACCTTCTATCTCTCTCACTATGCCAATGTCGCTGGTTCAAGCCGACGAAGGAACGGTGACATTCCATGCGACTGCCGATGATAAGCACCTCAACCCATTGGGCGGCGTTCATGGTGGTTTTGCCGCGACTGTATTGGATTCTGTTACAGGTTGCGCCGTGCATACATTGCTTGAAGCGGGTGTCGGTTACGGCACTATCGACTTGAATATTAAAATGATTCGACCTGTGCCTAAACATCAAGTGTTAGTGGCTGAGGGTAAGGTGATCAATTTATCTAAGTCTTTAGGTATTTCGGAAGGTACGCTAAAAACGCAAGATGGAAAACTGCTCGCCACTGCTACGGCGACTTGTATGATTTTAAGGCCATAAACCGATTTTGCGGGCTGGCGATATTATCTCTTCGAGTTAACACGCTGAGCAGATAATTAACCTATGCCGAAGGTGCACTTTATCTTCAGATATTAAGTCGACGGCCTTCTTGCTGGCAGTGAAGTTTTTATGGGCGTGAATTCAGTAAATAACGGAATTTTTTAATCATATTTTCATAAATAGGCCTCAAGATTGAAAATAGCTAGCATGCCATATTCCATTCGACAGAAAGTATGCTAGATTCTGGCGAATTGTTGCTGATCGCTGTATTGTTACCTCTGTCATCAACAGTTCTCCACAGGGCCATCGCTGCAATTGAGTCAGATTTGCAGGGAAGTGTCAGGAAGTTACACCAATTCAGAGTCTGCTTATGCAACCCAATTTATTTCCCGAACAAAGAAACGTTTATCAAGAATCGAGGGCGACACAACCCTCGATTGAAGCCCAATCTTCCTCTCGTCGCGGCCGTTTGCAGCGTATGGTCGGTGGCGTATTGTTAACCTGTAGCGTATTGCTGAGTCTTTCAGCATGTGCGGCAGGTAAGCAGGCGTCACCACAAGAAGGTGAAGAGTTTAGTTACGCTTGGCTTAAGGGTTATGCCCGTACTATGGCTGCACAACCCTATGAGAGTCATAAAGGCGAATTACCTAAAAGCCTTCAGGGCATGAGTTGGGATGATTACCAACAATTCCACTTCAAGAAGAAAGCCGCGCTATGGCGTGATCAAGATTCGGAGTTTCGTGCCGAACTGTTCCATCTTGGGCTGTTTTTTGATACCCCTATCCATATTTATGAGCTAAATGAGGGTAAGGCTAAGTTAATCGAATATTCACCTTCAATGTTCGATTACGGCAAGTCAAAGGTCAAAGGTAGTCAGTTGCCTAAGGATCTTGGTTTTGCGGGTTTCCGTATGCAATTTAATACCGATTGGCAGCGTGACATTGTTGCCTTCCTTGGCGCTAGTTATTTCCGCGCAGTGGGTCAAGAAATGCAGTACGGTTTGTCGGCTCGCGGCTTAGCGGTTGATACTGCACTGCCAAAACCCGAAGAGTTTCCAATGTTCACCAATTTCTGGTTAGAAAAACCTAAACCAGGATCGAATATCACCACTGTGTATGCCTTGCTAGACTCTCCGAGTGTCACGGGGGCTTATCGTTTTGATATCGAACCGGGTGAACGTTTAAAAATGAAGGTGGATGTGGCTGTTTATCCACGTAAAGCGATTGAACGTTTAGGCGTTGCGCCACTGACCAGTATGTTTATGGTGGGTGAGAACGATCGCCGCACCGGTTATGACTGGCGTCCAGAAATCCATGATACCGATGGTTTAGCCATGCACACGGGGAATGGTGAATGGATTTGGCGTCCGCTAGGTAACCCTGAAAACCTGCGATTCAACGCCTATAGCGATGAAAATCCAAAAGGTTTTGGCTTACTGCAACGTGATCGTAACTTTGATCATTATCAGGACGACGGCGTGTTTTATGATAAACGCCCAAGCCTATGGATTGAACCAACCAGCAGTTGGGGTAAAGGTTCAGTGCAGTTGGTTGAAATTCCAACACTGGATGAAACCTTTGATAACATAGTGGCTTTCTGGAATCCTGCTGAGCCGATTGTTCCTGGTCAAGAGCTGCTGTACAGCTACAATATGTACTGGGGTGGCATTCCACCGGTTCAATCACCCCGTGCTCGGGTTGTCGATACCTTCACCGGGATTGGCGGCGTAGTTGGCCAGAAACGCAAATACTACAGTAAGCGTTTTGTGGTTGATTTCGCGGGCGGAACTTTACCTATGATAGGTAAAGACACCCAAGTTAAAGCCGTGATCACAGCATCTGAAGGCAAAGTGGAAATTGAATCTGCCCGTCCTCTAGCCTCGATTAATGGTTACCGCGCTATGTTTGACGTAGTGCCCCCGGGAGATGGTACTGAGCCGATTAACCTGAGAGTCTATTTGGAGGTCGATGGTCAGCCATTGTCTGAGACTTGGATGTATCAGTGGAATCCGCCTGCAAAGGATGATCGTGAATTGCACAATGCAGGTCATCTGCAATAAGCGATTCGTGATTCATTAATCTAAAACGCCAGCTAACTTAGCTGGCGTTTTTGTTTTAGCTTGAGCCACTTTTTACTTTATACGGCTTGATAGGTTAGGACTAGATTATCTAAAAAATGCCCCAGTAACTGATTCATCCTAGCCGTTGATTGCCCCAGTATGAATTCAGGGCTTTGAATATATGGCATTTTCTGTATGCTAGAAAAAGCATTTTCTTGAGCAATTAATGGCGCTAATTGGCTACTAATAAATTCAAGATGGCATTGAAATCCAAAAACTAAATTTGTGTAACGTACAATTTGCCGCGGGCAGGCTGCACTTGTGGCGAGCACTTCGCAATCGGGAGTGAGGCCAGGCATGTCGTTATGCCAGTGGCCGACCACTTCAGTGGTCGAAAATGTCTTAAGGTTAATATCACTTTTTCCTGCCGCAGTCAGTTCAATAGGAAAGTAACCAATCTCGGCATGTGGACTCTTTTGATAACGGGCACCTAATGCCTCACCGATTAACTGTGCCCCAAGACAAACCCCCACAACGGCTTTATTTTTTTGGATAGCTTGTCTGATAAACCTTTGTTCTGCTTGGCTATCAAAATATGGACAATCGTTTTTGCATGTCGCGGGAGACTGAGGGCCACCGAGGATAATTAATAGATCAAAACCATCACTATTGTCGGGTAAAGCTTCATCTAGATAGATTCTGCTAAAGCTCATACTGTAGTTTTTGCTTGCAGCCCAATCGCTAAAATAGCCTGGACCTTCATAGCTTTCATGGATAATGCAATGAATGCGCATCGAGTTTTCCTGTGTCTTTTATGGGATAACGCTATGCTACAATCCTTTTTATTTGGCTGAATAACGTCATATGGACAAGTAATAATGCTAAGTCGCCAACTCGATTCGATTAACGCCATTATTGAGCAAGCGCCTAATATGCCTTCTTTTGTCAAAACGATTGAGATGCAGAAGGGTTATGTGGATGTTTTACACCAGCACTGTTGGCATCAGCTTATTTTTCCGCTTCAAGGCCTGTTACAGACAGAGGCAAATGAGGCACTTTTTTTGGTCCCCCATACCACAGCGCTTTTTGTGCCTGCAGGTGTCATGCATGAGTCTGTTGCGATTACAGATACCTGCTTTATTGGTGTCTATTTGAATCCTATGTATGGTCGAGATTATGGTGCCATGGTTAAGCCTGTCGCTATGAGTGCTTTTATAAGGGAGTTAGTGTTAACGCTCAGAAAACAATGTGCTTTTAATACCCCAACGAATGTTGAGCCAATGGTTCAGGCGCCAATACTGCGTTTGCTTGAGGTGTTATATGATCAAATTAATAGTGCGGAAGGACAGACATTTAAGTTACTGATACCGCAAGATAGGCGCCTAAAATTGATTTTTGAGCATTTAACCCAAACGCCAGCTTTAGATTTCTCTTTAGTGAAATGGGGTGAGATGGTTGGGGCATCGGAACGAACATTGTCGAGGCTATTTGTGAGGGAGTTTGGTTCTTCATTCGTATTATGGCGTCAACATTTGCGGCTGATCTATTCGCTGTCGTTATTGGCCACTGACCTATCAATACAGAATGTGGCCCACCAAATTGGTTATCAAAATGATTCATCCTATATCAAAGCCTTCAAGGAGCGTTTTGGGATGACGCCACAGCGATTTCGGTTAGGTGATCATGGGATATAACCCTGTTACGACGTATGGTCATGAACACTATTTTTAGTTGGCTTATTTAATATTGAATCAATATATTGCACCTTTTCGCGGCACAAATATTCATTTGGCCAAATAAAATCAAGCCAGTTGTAATTGCAAGCATGCTACTGAGTTATTGGGGGCTAATTCACTTTTTGACAATCTAAACAATTTTTCACTGTAAAAGACCCCAAACTTGGGCGTAACCTGTGGGCGTTCTCGCCATGGGTAAGTATTTTATGTTTGAAATGTTCACAACGTTAGGCTTTGCGTGGTCGGTGGGTTTAGTCCTTGCCGTACTTTTTGTACTGGCATACGAATTTATTAATGGCTTCCACGACACGGCAAATGCGGTGGCGACGGTGATCTATACCAAGGCAATGCCGGCAAATCTGGCGGTCGTTACCTCTGCACTATTTAATTTTGCGGGTGTGTTGTTAGGGGGGTTAGGGGTGGCCTATGCGATAGTGCATTTATTACCCGTAGACTCCTTGCTCGGTATGGACTCAATCCAAGGCTTGCTGATGGTGTTTTCCCTGCTATTTTCGGCAATTATCTGGAACTTAGGTACTTGGTATTTTGGTATTCCGGCATCGAGTTCCCATACCTTGATTGGTTCGATAATGGGCGTGGGTGGCGCGTTCGCTTGGATAAATCATCAGCCTATCCTACAGGGCATTAATGTCTCTAAAGCAACGCAGATCATGCTGTCCTTGATTATTTCGCCGACCTTAGGGTTTGTGATGGCAGGGATTTTTTTGCTCATCATGAAATACGTTTGGCAGAAACATAAAATTCACCGTACCCCAGATGAGCAGATGCAGATTAATGGTAAAAAACACCCTCCATTTTGGGCAAGGGCGAGTTTAATTATCTCCGCTATGGGGGTGAGTTTCGCCCATGGTTCTAACGATGGACAGAAGGGGATAGGTTTAGTGATGCTAGTGCTGATTTGTATGGCACCGGCTTATTTTGCCTTGGACATGGGCAGTCAACCCTATGATTTAGAAAGAACTCAAGATGCTAATCGTCGCATTATGGCGATTTATGACCGTAACCAAGCCGTTATCGCGGATGTTATCGACTTTAAAGCCTTAGTCAACGTTCCCGAATATATGCTGGCCCATTGCTCATCTGCCAATGTATTACCGGCGATGTCGTTGCTTGACCGTCGCTTAGCAAAAGTCTCAACTTACAAAGATATGGATGTAGAAGAGCGACGCGAGGTGCGACGTTTATTGTTGTGCATCGATGATACTGCTCGCCAAGTGGCTAAATTGGATCTTCCTGCTAAGGATTTGAGTTCATTGGCTAAATGGCGAAAAGATCTCACTAGAACTACTGAGTATGCGCCCATTTGGGTGATTATTGCCATTGCTACTGCGCTGGGTTGCGGCACGTTGGTGGGGTGGCGGCGGATTGTATATACCGTGGGGGAAAAAATTGGTTCATCGAGTATGACTTACAGCCAAGGCATTGCCGCGCAGGTCACCGCTGCCGTCTCTATTGGGATTGCCAGTATGACAGGGATGCCGGTATCGACGACTCATATTTTGTCTTCCGCTGTTGCGGGTACTATGGTGGCTAATCGTTCAGGGCTTCAGATCCAAACCATTAAGCAGATCATGCTTGCTTGGCTGCTGACACTACCTATTACTATGTTGCTCTCCGCGAGTGTGTTTATCCTTGCCAATGCACTTTGGGGTTAGCCAAGAATACTCAAGTTGAATGCTCACATAGCCAAGCCTTGAGGGCTTGGTTTTTCGGTTCAGTGCCGTTTCCCGCGATAATTACCTAAGCCATCTTGTTAGAGTTGAGCCTTTAACACCAACAAGGACATAAGATGGCTGAGCAATCTAGAATACTTTTCAAAGCACTACATCAACAATCAGAGCCGCTGATATTAACTAACGCTTGGGATGCCGCCAGTGCGGCCATCATCCAAGCATCGGGCGCCCGTGCGATTGCGACCAGTAGCGCGGCATTGGCTTGGTCGCTCGGTTATCCCGATGGGCAAGTGCTACCTAAAGCGGCTTTATTGGACGTAGTGAACAATATCCTACGGCTGAGCCGAGTGCCCGTGACGATAGATATTGAATCTGGTTATAGCCAAGATCCCGATGAGGTTGCTGCTTTTGTTGCGAAGCTCGCTGAGCTTGGCGTAGCAGGAATTAATATTGAGGATGGCAGTGCAGGTGTTGCTGAGATGGTGGCAAAAATTAAAGCTATTCGCGCCCATCCTCGTTGCCAAGGATTATTTATTAATGCGCGAACTGATGTGTATTTACTGGGTTTAGCCAGTGGTGAGGCCGCTGTTGTTATGACTATCGATAGGTTAACTCAATATCAGGCTGCGGGTGCGGATGGTGGCTTTATCCCTGGCGCGAATCAGGTCGAGACCGCTAAGCGCTTGTCTGCCGCTGTGGATATGCCACTGAATTTTATGCTATTGAATGAGCAGATGGATATCGGCGAGTTATTTGCCGCAGGTGTGCAGCGTTTTTCCACTGGCCCAGCTTCATTTTTACAGGCCTATAGCACTTTGCTTAATCCAATTTTGTTAAATTCAATTAAGGCAAAACCGTTTCAGCGAGAGTCAAATGATGCGGTTATTGCCGTTGATAAGGATTCAATACCTAAAGCCATTTCCCTTGGTTTTGAGCAAATGAATAACTTATTTATCCCGAGTTAAAGCTGTTTTTCATCTATACCCAAGCTACCTGAAGATACGAGTTTCAGAGCGCTTAGGGTGCTTCAATTCAAGGCGCATCAATGACAGAATGTCGGCCACCTTCTGAATTGATGCAACACGGAAGTGGAGTGCCCTAAGCGCTCCGTCCCGGCGGGTTTTAACGCACTCTATGCCGTGTTGGCTATTTTTAACTTAGTCCACTAGGTCTGCAAATAGCCGCCTTGCCTAAAGTGCGTTAAATTCCCGCTGAATCCTGCATCTTCAGGTTGTTTGGGTATATACCCACGGCGAGTTTGCCGTGGGTTTCTTCTTACGTCCGTTTTACTTAGCGCCCGTTTTACCAAGAAAGTCCCATCTGCGTGCTTGTCTCCTCAGGTTTCTTATCAAGCAGGCGTAGCTCGGCGAGTTGAATGTGCGCTGCAATTTGGCTGCGCAATTTTTGATAGAGACGGATGGCTAGTTCAGGCGCGGCTTCATTGTCGGGAGTATGGATAAACAGATAGGGTTCTCGACCTTCTGCGAGCCACTGCGGGAGTTGGGTGAGCCAATTATCAAAAAAGGTATCGTTATCCTTAGGTAAAACAGCAACGCCTTGCTGTGCGAGTTGTGCGACGGCATCGTCTGGTTGGCCGATAAAGCGCACCACTGGATTATTGGCGGTGGCAATTGCATGCACTGGCACTCGAGGTTTTTTCTTGTGAGCGTCGATAATCGCGACATTGCAGGGCGGCAGTGCAAACAAGGGCCTACTGTCCATGATGATGCGATTCACTTTTTTATCGATGAGTAATCGATTAAGCGCACGCTCGGCATCTCCTTTAGCAAAAAACGCTGCATGCCTGACTTCGACGCCATAGGTTAACCCTTGGGGGATTTGATCTAGAAATTGCGCTAACGCAGGCAAGTTTTCTGGGCCGAAATGGGCGGGCAGTTGAATTTTCCAGATCCCTGTTTTATCGATTAATGGTGCCATTATCTGGAAAAAATCTTTCAATTCTTGGCCGCAGTGTTGCAATAATCTTTGGTGAGTGATGGTTTGCGGTAGTTTGAAGGTAAAACGAAAGCTATCGGGCGTGGCACTGTGCCAATTCATTACCGTTTGCTGTGCAGGCGTTGCGTAGAAGCTGGTGTTCCCTTCGACAGTATTGAATATTGTCGCGTAACGGGCGAGTCGCTCCGCTCGTTTAGTTCCGTGACCATACACACTTTCTTGCCAATTCGAGTGCGACCACATGGCAAGCCCAAGGCGAAAATGCTTGGGTCGATGTAACGGAGAGCACAATCGGTCCAAAAATAAATTCCTTTAATGCGATTTGCGCGTACCAAAGCAGCGCCCTGATGTTGACCAACATTTTAGGGCATTGTGCCGATATCTGTCGTCCAGAGTCAAATAGTGCCACCGATGGCCTTAAGTATTGTGTTTGATTTTGTTTGAATTTAACTCTGCAAAAGTCGGACTTAACTGAGCCAACTCTGGAATGACATTGAAAATTAACCTACTCTAATAGTGCGTTATTATTATTTTTATGCTTATGATCAAACTTAGGACTTAGCCAAAGACGGACGTTTATTGGAGAATTACGTGAATAATGATGGCTACACTTCCTTAAGCAATTTTATCGACCTTCTCTTGGATGCTATTTGTGTCGTCGATAAAGCGGGGAGGTTTGAATTTGTCAGTGCTGGGGCAGAACGTATTTTTGGCTATACCCCAGAAGAAATGATGGGTATGCAGATGCTAGATCTTGTCATTCCAGAGGATAGGGAACGCACTCTCGCAACGGCCAATGAAATTATGGCAGGTCGCTTTAAAGTCGATTTTGAAAACCGTTATGTGCGTAAAGATGGTGTTATCGTCGATATTCTTTGGTCTGCACGTTGGTCCGATGCTTATCAACAGCGTGTCGCAGTCGCTAGAGATATTTCTAAGAGCAAAAATGCCGAACGTAGACAAGCAGCCTTATATGAGATTTCAGAGGCTGTGCATGTCGCTGAGGACTTGCTAGCCCTATATCGTCGAATTCATGAAATTATTGCTAAATTATTGCCTGCAGCAAACTTTGCTATTGCATTGTACGATCAAGATTTAAATGAATTAAGTTTTCCTTATAAAGCCGCTACTGGCGAGGATTCACTTATCGATATTGCAAGTTTCAGTGTGTTCACTGACCAAGTGATCCGCAGTGCTGAGTCTTTACTCCTGTGTCCCGTGACCTTAACTGATTATCCCCAAGCGATTCGTGAAGATTTGGGTAATGGTAGTTTAAGTTGGCTGGGTGTGCCGCTAAAGCTACAGAAAGGCGTTATCGGCGCTTTGATTATGCATAGCTTGCCCACTTCGGCTTCATATACACACCAAGACCGTGAGTTATTGGAGTTTGTTTCTACGCAAATAGCCTTTGCGATTGAGCGCCGACAAATGCTCGCGCGATTAGAGCATATTGCACTTTATGATCAGTTAACCTTGTTACCCAATCGTGAGCTTTTTTACGATAGATTTCAAAAGGCGCTATCTCGAGCCCATAGGGAATCAAGTTATTTCTCTTTGCTTTATTTAGACTTAGATAAATTTAAGTGGGTTAACGATACTTTTGGTCATAGCGTGGGCGATTTATTACTGCAAGTGACAGCGCAGCGAATAGTCAGTTGTGTGAGGGGCTCAGATACCGTTGCGCGTTTTGGGGGGGATGAGTTTGTCATCTTACTTGAACGAGTCGATTCAGCACATAATACCCTGCTGGCTGCGCAAAAAATATTGCAAGTATTCGAGCAACCCTTCGAGCTTGCCGAACAGCAGATCCATATTCTGCCGAGTATCGGTATTGCTCTGTATCCAGAGCACGGTGAAGATGAGAAACAGCTTATTTCCTGTGCCGATACTGCTATGTATAAAGCTAAAAAGAATGGCGGAAATCGAATTGAAATGGGTTATCAAGGATTAAGAAACTTACATGCTGAGCTTCGGCCTGAGGCCAATATTCCTGAAAATAAAGCGATGAAGATTATTTAAGCTTGCTTTAGGTAAGCCATTGTAAGTCTTTGAAGAAATAATATGTAAAGAAATGCCCGCAAATGTCACTGACACTTGCGGGCATTATTGTATGGAATTGTTGATGTAATCTTTATATAAAATAAGGCTTTTGATTACAGTTTGAAGCGATTAACTTCCTGCTGCAATGATGCGGCCAAATGGGCGAGCTCTTGAGCTTGGACCATAGACGTTTGTGCCTCAATCGAGAGATTCTCTGACACTTCACGAATCGACTCTGTGTTACGGTTGATTTCGCTGGTGACTGAGGTTTGCTCCTCGGCTGCTGTGGCAATTTGGCTCGCCATATCTGAAATATCATTAATGGCTTTGCTGATTTGCAACAGACTTTCGCTGGCTGAATTAGCATCGGCCACACTGGTTTCTGCCATTTCATGACTTTGAGTCATAGACTTAACGGCTTTGCCTGCGGTTTGTTGTAGGGTTTCGATCATCGCTTGAATTTCTTGTGTCGATGAATGCGTACGTTGTGACAGTACACGCACCTCATCAGCAACTACAGCGAAGCCACGACCTTGTTCTCCTGCACGTGCCGCCTCAATGGCTGCATTGAGTGCAAGTAAGTTGGTTTGCTCTGCGATGCCACTAATGGTCAACAAAATGCTGTTGATCTTTTGTGAGTGCTCGTTCAGTTCACCGATAATTCGCCCTGCAGTTTCGACTTCACTGGCTAAATTACGGATAGATTGCTGGCTTTGCATTACCTGTTTATGGCCATGGTTTGAAAGTCCGACCGCATTTTGAGCTGTCTGCGCTGTATGCTCAGCATTACTGGCAATTTCCTCGGTGGCGCTGGCCATTTCGGTCACCGCAGTGGCAACCATAGTCACTTCATCTTGCTGTACTTCAATGCGCTGACTGTTATCCGTTGCCGATGCACTACTTCCTTTGGCTTGATATTCCAATTGACCCGCAATCTTGTGCATGCGGGAAATCATACCGTGTAGACGTTCTACAAAGCGGTTAAAACCCGAAGCTAACATACCAATTTCATCGTGGCTGTTGGCAGTATGAATGCGCACAGTGAGATCGCCATCGCCTTCGGCAATATCATTGAGTGCTTGGGCAACGCGTTCGAGATCTTTGAATTGAATTTTAAAGATGGCGATTAAAATCAAACCAAACAGCACCAATAGTGCAACACCTACGGCAGACATCCACCAAGCGAGATCGGTTGCCTGTGACATGATTTCTTGCTTATCCATCACGAAAATCAGTGCCCAGTCAGTTGAGGGTATTGCCGCAACATAGACTAACTTAGTGGCACCATCGAGGTTTCGCTCTTCCATCGTATTGGCATTAGTGCGCTGTGATAACCAGTTATTACTAAAATTACTATCGATTTTAGTGAGTTGTTGAGTATTTAGCTGGCTATTGGGATGACTAATAATGAGCCCTGCATTATCGACCATCAGAGTGTAACCTTTGCCTGGTACTTGGAGGCGCTGCACTGCATCTGTTAACTGATCTATGGTTAAGTTCGCAGCCGCTACGCCTATGAGCTGGCCTGAGCTCATCACAGGTTCTGCTATAGTTACGACTTGTTTTTTCAATGTGGCGCTGACGTAGGGCGCCGTCATGATCATTTTACCCGCCGTTTTAGCATCCATATACCAAGGGCGAACGCGGGGATCATAATTTGCGGTATTCAGCGACGGATCTTGACGATACATGTTGCCTTGCTCGTCACCATAGTAGGTGAGGGCAAAGTCAACCGCAGTATGCGCTTGCAACAAATGAGGGGTAACGTTGGTACTAGGATCGGCTTCAATGGTTTGCTTTAGGCTCGTAATGGCCATTTTTCTGTCTTGTATCCACTGACCTATGCCGGATGAAAAAGTCTTCGCCAGTTGGTCAATTTCATGTTGGGTGTTTTCTAACGCATTATTTCTAATGAAATAACTAGAGATACTCACGAGTACAGCAATAGTGATCAGTACAGCGGAAAGACTGCTAAACAGCAGCCGCGTTTTGAGTGTCGATCGCATAATCTATATCCTTTATATTCCGTTAGCTCTCTAACGTTGTTTTAGTATAGCGGCAGTACGGGGCAAAACATTAAATCATTGAAGAATTATAGTAATAAATTTAGAAGTGACGCCCATAATTTATGAATTTAATAATTACATGATTTTTATATCAATAACGATTGCGTCAGCGGTTGTTTATTTGATGAGCTGATGGAACTTAGCAGACTAAACTGAAGAGATGAATAATATTTTACAGGTGATAAATAACATTAGTTATCGTCAGTAAGCCGTTAAAATACATAAGCTCAAGCTAACAATTTAATTAAATATGTCACTGGTTGTGAGTGTGATTAATTCATTATTCAGAATGCTGGCTTGTTTATATCAAAGGTTAGTGAGCTTAATTTTGCGCAGGTAGCATCTTGTGTGCTGGTTCAAGTTTAAGACTCATCTGTAATAGAACATAAAAAAGGGACTCCTAGGAGCCCCTTGTTAATTTTAAAATGACCTAAATATTAGTGGGTCATCTTATTTTTGATCAGCACACAACGCTGCTCTATTTGACGGGTTTCCAGTAGATTACGGCGGGTAAGGTTAGATAGCCCAGTTTGGCGATCAAGTACTTTGTCCAATGCCGCTATGCTAGTGTAATTACAATCGGTTGGGATGAGGAAATGGCTATAATTACGCATAAATACAGGCCCTTTTTTGTCCATATCCATTAAGCTCGCCAGACGCTCTTCCGCTGTAGCCGCGCTTAATAGTTTTTGCTCAGCAGGATAAAGATTTTGCATAATAATCCGCTGTTTGGAGAAAGGTAGGCTGTCTAGATGTACTTTACTTAACCAACGACGTTTTGCGGCCGCTTCAGGGCGGATCACTTGTGCCGCAAGTGCCGCTTTTTCACCAGAGTCTGAATTATCCTTGGCAGCTTCTTTGGTTAAGCGCTGCAGCGCGTTAGGAAAATCATAGCGATTAAGCTGGGTGATGATTGCCCATCGTAAATCTTGATCTAAGGTTAATCCCTTGATTTTTGTTTCCCCGTCAATGAGTTGTGCTAAATGACGCAGTGAATCTCTGTCGCTTGCTAAACTGACATACGCATTGAACCAGATCCGTTGGAAGTCATTATCGCCTTTATTTTCCATTGCTTTTCTCAGACTCATTTGGCTTAAGCCTTTAATTGCATTTTCAGCGTAGTTTTGCTGAATAGGGGCGATCTGCGCGAGATATTCCTTCGAGCGCAACATGCTATCGATGATCTGACCAACAATTGTGTAGTCCGTCTCAGCAGGCGCGTTAACAAACACTGTGCTTAGGTATTGATCTAAGCTCAATTTACCTTCGCGGACGCTGTCCCACAGACTTTGCCACAGCATAGATCGCAGTAGTGGATCGGAAATATTACTCAGTTGTTGTTTTGCGGTATTAAATGACTTGTCATCAAGCTCGACTTTCACAAAGCCCCAATCATCAAAGTTTGGATAGATTAGGTCTGGGCAGCGCTCACCAATCAGTTGTTTAACTTCAGTACGCTCGCCTTTGTAAGTCACTGGCACTGTAATGTCATTTCGCAGATCAAAGCGACCTTGGGTAAATAAAGCCACTTGGACTTTTTGTTCACGTAATGTGGGTAGCTCTGCGCTTGCAGGGAGCTGTCGTAGGCTAAATTCGCTGATTCGGTTGCCCTCACAACGATATTCCGCCTTGATGGTGTTAACGCCCGCGCTGTAGAGCCATTCTTGAGTCCATGCACTTAAATCGCGGCCAGCGGCTTTCCCTAGGCTATTGATAAAATCGTCTAACTCAGCGTTTTGATAACTGTATTGTTTTAAATAGTTACTGACGCCACGACGAAACACCATGTCCCCGAGTAAATGGCGTAATTGTTTCAGTGTTGATGCGCCTTTTTGGTAAGTGATAGCATCGATATTGTCGAAGGCGTTCTGAGTCGTTGCTACGGGTACTTCAATGGGGTGCGTGGTGACTAAGCTGTCTTGCTCATAGGCTTTTTGCTTGCCTTTAGCGTAGAAGGTACGCCAAGCATTAGTGAACTCTGTGGCTTCTTGAGTCGCAAGTGTGCCCATAAATGAAGCAAAACTTTCATTTAACCACAAGCCGTTCCACCATTTCATGGTGACGAGATCGCCAAACCACTGGTGCGCCATTTCGTGCATGATCACGCCCGCAAGATTTTGCTTTTGATCTGCTGTCATCGCCGCTTTATGAAGGAAGATATCTTCAGAAAAGGTCACTGCGCCTGCGTTTTCCATCGCGCCATAAAGGAAGTCTGGCACTAGAATTTGATCGTATTTCTTAAAGGGGTAAGGAATACCAAAGTAATTATCGAAAAAAGTTAACCCTTGTTTTGTATAGGTAAACCAATCCTGCTCCGTGACTTGGTTAGCAACGGATTGACGGGCGAACAGGCGCATAGGATAGCGGCCTGAGTTGTCTTGCCACATGTGATAAGGGCCCGCGTGCATCGAAAAGTTATATGGGCTTAGCTTAGGTGTTTGTGGGAAAGTCCAACGATTGTAAGCACCCGCTGGGGTGATTTGGCTTTCACGCATCGAGCTAATGACTTGCCAGTCTTTGGGCGCTGTTACCGTAATTTGATAGTTAGCCTTGAGATCCGGTTGGTCGAACACTGCGAACATCTGTTGAGCTGCAGCGGGTTCAAAATGAGAGTAGAGGTAGACCTTGCCATCGATTGGATCTTTAAAACGGTGTAAGCCTTCACCATTGGTGCTGTGGGCACGGCTAAATTGCACTTCAATGGTATTTTCACCTGAGGTGAGCAAACGCGTATTTAAGCTGATGTAAGCGCCATTGTAATTGGGGTATACGGCGGTACCGTTGATGATAAAGCGTTTTATCTGCGCCTTGTTTAAATCTAAGCTCAGTTGTTTTGGCACTTCACTTAATTGAAATGTCACTTTGGAGGTGGCGGAAAACTCGGCATCCCCTGTGAGCTGAAAATCCAAGTCATAGTGAATATCGGAGATGACCTGCGAGCGAAGCGCAGCCTGATATTGGCTAATATAAGCGCTAGCATCACGTGGACCCGTATTGAGTGTACTTTGGGTTGCACACGACATTAATGTGCCGCAGGTAAGGGCAACGAGACTGGCTTTAAACAAGTTCACAACTTAAATCCTTCAACGATTTGTTTTGTTTTCTGCTTGGATGTTTGCATTCAATATCGTGTGTGTAGGTTTGCCTTTGTGGCAAATTATCCCTCGCGCCAGCGCCAATTTTGAGCATCATCATCGCAGTGTATTTTGGCCGAGTACACTACCTTATTTACCTTGGATTACCAATGTTAAAAATGTAAAAAAAAGCCAGCGTTAACGCTGGCTTCTTGAGATTACTGTTTGGCAGAATTAAGTGCCAATAGGACAATTACATGCCTAAGAAAGACTTAGACTTCATCTTACGGATTTCTTTTTCATCAGACCATTCGATAAGGCCTGTTTCTAAATCCATTAAACGCATTGTCATCTTATAGTAGACGTCTTTAGTGCTACCGTCTTGCTTCACTATGCTAGATAAATTGCCATATAACATGTATTGAGCGCCAATTTGACGACCAAACTTGATGGCGGTTGATGGGTCAACCATGCCAGTGTTGTTTTGGTAATCCAGTTGTTTACGGACTGAATCTACTTTAGTCATGTCGATAAAACGGAACTTGCCTGAGCGCAATAATTTGTTACTGATAGAGTCAGTGACAGACTCAGTGTCGATATGTTCTGAGGTTTTGTTTTTGATGCTATCAACAAATAAAATCGGGCGGTCATTGGCTGTTATTGCCACGATAGGAGGGAAAGTCATCATGCTATCCACCATCTTGGCTGCAATAGCTTGTAGATCCGTCGAGCCAAAGTTCTCATTGACGGTTTCAACTTCTGTGGCATCGCCATATTCGACTTTAGATTGACATGCAGCTAGACCCATAACGGCAGCCAGTACAAAAATCAGTTTAAATTGTTTCATAGTCAGTTCCATTTTGTGATTGTATAAACTTAATGACACACGTCTTATTCAAATACCACAACCGCTAGGCTAAATGATTATTGAATAAATTCGGGTGTAATTACCAGTATCAATTGCCCAGACTAAGGTGGTTTTGCCTGCTGCAACATCAATTTTAGCCGGTGGCGCTTTGTCTAACTGCAAAGTGTATTCACCTGCACTCAAATAACGCCGCCCGATCTGTGCTTGTTTAGGGAGCGTCAGCCAACTACGACGATCCGCTTGTTCTGTTACTACGTTAAAAATCTGCATAGCTATGCTGCCAATATCGGCAGCATTGTTCCCTGGTTTACCACTCTTCTCAATCTGATAGGCCATCTCAGATTTAGCATAGACCCTAGCGACTTGACGAACTAGCGTCGCGGGCAGATCTTCCTTGAGTGCTGTGATGGCTAAGGCATCGATATTGGCAATAGGTTCAGTTTTCAGCACTGTACCTAAACCTTGCACTTGCGTCTCTGGCACAAAAGTATTGTTTGGCATGTAGGTAGCGAGTGACACTGTCTGCCAGTTACCATGGATAGTAAAAGGTACCGTGAGAGCTTGTTTTGCTGGCACAAAGCCGCGCTCGACCATCAAAATTACTTGGCCATCTTTGGGGTGGGGCAATTTAGCATCGCCCCAACGGCGCTTAAACTCATCATACTGTGGCATGCCGAGTTGCTTGGCGAGGCGGACCAGATCTTGCTGTAAATAGGTGTTATCTGGAGTGATTTGTGCTGCTTTACGATAATCGATATAGGCATCGTTCGGCTCACCCAGCACTTCGTGCAGTACGCCAGTGGTGTAATAACTGTAAGCGTTTAAGAAAGAACTGGTGACTGTGCCCGCAGCTTGTCCTAGTTTGTTAACCTCGGCATCTATGGTGCCGTTCGCCATGGCTTGAACTGACTTTTGTGATTTTTGATAGCGTTCTTGCTCGCTGCTCTGTAGTTCGTTACTGCGACGAACTTCGACTAGAGCCCCCTGATAGTCGCCACTAAACAAATAGTTAAGAGCTTGGTATTGGTGCAGCATAATGCGTTCATACCCAGGGCCTCTGTACGGAATCGCATTGTCGTTTAACACTAAGCTGCTGGCTGTTGCGCCAATGTCACTAACGCTGACTTTGGCCTTATCATCAAAGGCGGTATAAGCATCTACTGCTTGCTGATAATATTTTTTACTGGCAGCAAAATCGCCGGCGACTTGAGCAATTCGTCCCGCTTCTTGGGCATAGAGTAAGCCGTCATTGCCATTGATATTGCTGGCAAGTTTGTCGATATCGGCCATGGGAGTCGCACTATTAAGCTCTTGTTTGAGTGGTTCGATCTGCGCAGGATAATTAATGAAAATACTGTTATAAGCGCAGCCCGATAAGTTTAAAACCAATCCCATTGCCAAGGTTGGTGCAATAAATGCGCGAGAAAAAGGTGTAACGAAGGACAGTTTCATTATTGCGCTTCACCTTTTTTGATGGATTGGGCTGAAATCGCCTGAGTCTGTTCTGGCATAAGTGAACGCTCGAGTAATGTGATCCCTTGAAGGTGATCAAATTCATGTTGAAAAATCCGTGCAATAAAGCCCGTTAATTCGGTTTGTTGCCACTCGCCTTGTAAATTTTGATAGCGTACTTCAATGGCTTGATGTCTTTGTATCGTAAATCTTTGCCCCGGTACAGATAAGCAGCCTTCTTCTCCGCTGACCAACTCGCTTGATGCATTAATGATTTGCGGATTAACCACGACCACAGGCGCCATATTAGGCGCGTCGGGATAACGCTCATTAGGGCGAGAAGCCATAATAAATAAGGCTAAAGGGCTGTGAACTTGGGGGGCTGCGATACCAACTCCATTGGCAGCGTCCATGCTGGCAGACATTTGCTCGGCAAGATGCACGAGCTCGGCATCGAAATGGTGCACTGTGATTGCAGTCTGCCTTAGAATGGGTTCACCCACTAACGCTATGGGTAATAGAGTTGGGGTTTCTTTTGGCATTAAATGTTTAAACATCGCATTCCCTGGATATTTTGCAGTAACTGTTTTTTAATCAAAGTTAACATCTAAAGCGTCAGTGTTAATAATGTGGTGGTGGCGTTTCTTCAGCCTGAGTCGCCATATTACTCGGTTCCATGTCCTGCAACTTACCAATTAACATGTGAATTTGGTGTTGCTGGTGAGCCACCAGTCGATTTAATTTGATGACCTCTTGGTTTAATTCTTCGACTGTGAGCTCTTGAAAAGCCAATTTGGTTTCTAGATCTTCAATCTGTGCTTGTACGCCTTGCATGGCTAACCTCTATTTCTGCCAAGTTTCAACTAAGCCTTGGCTACTGATACTAACGACTTTATTGGTATCTCGAATTGCCACAGAGTATACAACGGCTCCTCGATTTTGGCTGTTTTTAGTGAGTGCAACCTGCCATTTTTCAATTTGTTTACCCGAGTCACGTTGCCAGAGTATAACTTCCCGCGCTGGCGTACCTGTTAATATCTGGCTGTCTTGTTTGATAAACCTCACCGCTGAAAAGTTCATTTGACGACGGGTAATATCCAGCTTGTTTAATAGCTTACCGCTTGTGTTATCCCAGATTTTTGCTTCATCTGTGCTGCCATTGGTAAAACTTAAACTACCACTGTCGTTGAGTGCCACTTTGGTTATACGGCTGCCGAGTGTCCACGTATGAAGCGGTTGGCCAGTTTGTGCCTGCCAGAGAATCGCCTGCATATCATTTGACCCCGTTAATGCTAATCGGCCATCAGCAGAGAGGGCTACACTATTGACGCGCTCTTTATGTCCAAGAAACTTGATTAAGGCAGATTTTTCGGCATTAAGCGACATGACTGAACCATCATTTAAACCAATAAGTAGTGCGCCATTATCTGCTACCGCGACACTTTCACCGGATGAAGGTAAGGACCACCAGCCCAAAGGCTTACCGTCGGCTATTTTCCACATAGCAACTGAATCTCGGCTTAACGATGCTGCAAATATCCCGTTGGGAGAAATCGCTGTACCTGTGACGCCAGTATTAATATCGCCATGTATCCATTGGTATTTGAGGGTGTGGGTACTGAGATCCCAGCATTGAACTCCACTACTTTGAGTTGCAACTAAGGCGAATTGCCCATTACTTGATAGGCTCGCGCTATAGCTGGGTTCTGTCGTGAGAACACTGATATCTTCTGCTTTTGGGTGGCAAGCGATTAGAAAAACTGTGCAAATTACCAGCAGTAGATTTTTCTTCATGAACTTGCTCCCTAAGTTGTTGTCTTTAGACTTGATCAAGTGACATTAATCACTGTTAACCCATAAAGAATCTAGTTGGTATAACCGAGATAACTAGTATAAAGTTGTCACGCTTAGGTTATTGTAACCGCTTGAGGATGCTGAGGAAGCTTTAATGAAATCGATTTATAAATTATCGTTAGTTGCATTGGCTATTATTGGCCTATCTGCTTGTAATCAAGAAGAAAAAGCAGCTACGAGTACAAATGTTGAATTAACGACTGAAGCTCAAAAAGAAGCTTACAGTGTAGGCGCTTCAATCGGTCGTTATATGTCTGGCCATATCAAAGAGCAAGAAGAATTAGGCCTGCCAGTTGATCGCACTCTGATCGTCACTGGTTTCACTAATGGTCTGAATGACCAATTAAGTTTAACCGAAGAAGAAATGCAAACCATTCTTCAAGGTCTAGATAAAAAGTTAAACGATAAACGTCAGGAACAAGCAACAGCGATTTCTGCGAAAAATATCGAAGATGGTAAAAAATTCCTTGAAGAAAACAAGGTTAAGCCTGGTGTAGTGACAACTGAGTCTGGCTTACAATATGAAGTATTAACTCCAGGCACGGGTGAAAAGCCTGCCGCAGAAGACACTGTAGAAGTGGATTATGTCGGTACTTTACTTGATGGTACTGAGTTTGATAGTTCTTATAAACGCGGCGAAGCGGCTAAGTTCCCTTTGAATCGCGTTATTCCAGGTTGGACTGAAGGCGTGCAATTAATGCCTGTTGGCGCTAAGTTCAAGTTTGTGATCCCATCGGAATTAGCCTATGGCGTACGTGATACTGGTACTATTCCACCAAACTCTACGTTGATTTTCGAAGTTGAGTTGAAATCAATCGAGAAAGCTTCTGCGGCGCCAGTAGCTGAACCTGCTAAAAAGTAATTGATTAGCTGCGACGTGTAATACGCCGCTATTGAAAATACCGCTCCTAAATGAGCGGTATTTTTTTGTCTGTAAAATTCGCATTATTGTTTTAATATTGAGCTCACTATCTTACAGCCGTTGGTTCTCAGGCTGGCTCTATGTTTCATTTTTATACCCATCATCAACATTAATCTGCTGCAATAACCAAGGGTATAAATCATCCATTCTAGCAGTTTGACTGTTATGTTTATTTCAAAATAATGAATGCTAAATTAAGTTTTAATTATATCCATTACCTTTTAAGGACCCGTGTTCCTTATATTTTATTGGGTATTGCATACTGAATAATATCATCAAAATATCACATTAAAATATTGATTGTTATTTAAGCAGGATGCCAAATGCTTTGAGCTTATGTGTATTGCTCTTACTGTTTGTTTTTACATGGCTAATACTTTTGATTTACCATCCTGTTCTGTTAGGTGAACAGTGAGATGTCTATAATTAGTTAATCATCAATGTGTTACATTGGCAATGTGCGATCTTGCCCTCTTTTTTTACGCATTCAACTCTGAAATAATCCGCTCGCACGTTAATAGAAGTTAGCGGCAATATTATAATAATGGGGTTGATGATATGGATAATGTTAATAAATTAACGGCTATTTCTTTAGCTGTTGCAGCGGCTTTGCCTATGATGGCAAGCGCAGATGTGATGATCACCGAATATGTTGAAGGTAGCTCAAATAATAAAGCGATTGAACTGTATAACAGCGGCGATACGGCAATTGATCTCGCGGGTTATAAACTGGTTCGTTATAAAGATGGTGCTACTGTTGCGTCGGATATGGTGGCTTTAGGTGGTCAAACTATTGCGGCAAAATCGACAAAAGTTATTTTAAATACTAGCGGTACTATTACTGTTGCTCAAGGAGTTGATAGTTACTCTGGTAGTTTAAGTTTTAATGGCGGTGATGCGGTTGCCTTAATGAAAGATGATGCAGTCATCGATATTATTGGTGATGTGCCGACGCCAACGGGTTGGAGATTAGACGTTACCTTAAAACGTAAATTAGATGCGTTAGTGGCGAATACAGTATTTAATGCCGCCCAGTGGGAACAATTACCTAAAGATACCTTCTCTGGTTTAGGTTCACTAGAAACGCCTGCTGAGCCAGAAGTGCCGCTCTTTAGCTGTACTGGCGCTAAAATTGTGCCTATTTATCAAGTACAAGGTGCGGGCGAGTCGAGCCCATTTGTACCAGCAGGGGCATTCGAATCTGAAGCCGAAGTGACTGTGCGTGGCGTCGTGACTGCCCGTGGTGAAAGCTTGTTTAAAGGTTTTTACTTACAAGAAGTTAAGGGTGATAACTCACCGTATACCTCTGATGGTGTATTTGTATTCTTAGGTGAAGCTGCACCTGAAGCGATTCAACCTGGGGTTGAAGTGTGTGTGCAGGGTAAAGTGAAAGAATACTTTGGCTTAACTCAAATCGATATTAAAGCCGATAAGAAATTTGATGTTGGCGCTAAGGGTGAAGTCCCTGTTGCCGCACCTTTCTATGTGGCCGATGGCGAAACCTTAGCGCAAGCATTAGAGCGCTATGAAGGCATGAATGTGGCCTTAGATGTGGGCAGCGATCTTAAAATCAGCCGCACCTTCAGCTTCGACTATGCGGGTAGTCGCAATAACATGCTAGTGTCATATCAAGCACCTTTGATGAAGCCGACACAGCTGTATCCAGCGCTTTCTGCTGAAGCAACTGCATTAGTTAAATCTAACCGCGAAAATCAACTCTTTATCGAATCCGATTACAAGCCTGCCAATGGTGTTATTCCATACTTCCCTGATTTCAATGTGGAAACGGGTTACATCCGTGTTGGCGACCAACTGACTAACCTGCAAGGTGTGATTGGTTATAGCTACGGCGCTTATCGTTTAGTGGCTACTAATACTATTACAGCGGGTGATTTTATCCGTGGTGACGATAGAACCGAAGCCCCAAGTGTTGCAACTAAGGGTGATCTGCGCGTGGCTAGCTTTAACGTGCTGAACTTCTTTAACGATGTTGATGGTGGCGATACCAACCCATCAGGCAGTAACCGTGGCGCTCTAACGCTGGAAGAAATGGTGCTACAACGTACTAAAATCGTTAGCGCTATTACCGCCATGAACGCCGATATCGTCGGTTTGATGGAAATTGCTAACAACGGTTTTGGTGAGAAGAGTGCGATTAAGGATTTAGTCGATGCACTAAATGACAAGCAGACGCCTGAAAACGCCTATAGCTTTGTTGAAATCACCGATGTTGATAAGTATGACGGCAAGTACTTTGGCACAGATGCGATCACTGTCGGCATGTTATACCGTGGTGGTAAAGTGACTTTAGCGGGGGCCGCACAAGTTATCGGTACTCCAGAACAGCACGCCAGTGCTGGCAGCGTGACTCGCACAAAAGATGGCAAAACTGAGACTAACCCTGGCAATGATGCTTATCAACGTCACAGCTTAGCGCAAACCTTTAAAATCCATGATGAGTCTCTGACCGTAGTCGTTAACCATTTGAAATCTAAAGGCTCAGGTTGTTTAGAAGATTGGGTTAACTTCGAAGAGTCAGTTGATCCTGCCGATCAACAGGGCAAGTGTAATGCTTTCCGCGTATCTGCAGCCAAAGTCTTGGGTGAAACGCTAAAAGACGTGAAAGGCGACTTACTGATCATCGGTGATATGAATGCCTATGGTATGGAGGATCCTATCCGTGTACTAACCGACTTCGATGCGAGCAAGTCAGAGCGTGACATCCTGACCGCTTCGTGGACGACGCTCGACGGCAAAGTGTTTGAGCGCCAAGGCAGCAAGATTGAAAAAGGTTATGGCTTTATCAACTTGAACACGAAAGCCCACGGTGCAAGCACTTTCTCTTATAGCTATAACGGCGAGTTAGGTAACTTAGATCATGCTTTAGCCAATGCTAGCTTAGCCAAACGTTTAGTGGATATTGAAGATTGGCATATCAACTCAGTGGAATCTAGCCTGTTTGAATACGGTAAGAAGTTCTCTGGTGATCTGGCTAAATCTGAAAATGCTTTTTCTGCATCGGATCATGATCCTGTGATTGTTGCTTTAAGTTATCCTGCGCCAGTAGTGCCGCCAAAACCTGAGCCAAAGCCTAAAGATGATGGCGGTGCTTTAGGTTATTTAGGTTTAGCACTGATGTCCTTGTTTGGTTTGCAGCGTCGTCGCCGTTAACCTGTATATGGGGTTAACTCACAAGTGCAATTTGTGAGCTAGACTGAAACAAAGGGATGGTTAACCATCCCTTTTTTATCTCTTTTTTTCAGTTTTTATTAGGAGTGAGTATGGATACCACCTCAAATCCGCTGAAAACCATGAATATCAAGGCGCCACTGTGGTTTTACTTTGTCGCAACGCTCAGTTTGTTGTGGAATATCATGGGGCTGATGGCTTTTGTGATGCAAATGACTATGACGCCAGATGCACTCGCACAGATGAGCCCAGATCAAATTAAACTCTATGAAACAACGCCAATTTGGATTGATGCTGTGTTTGGCTTTGCCGTGGTTTCAGGGGTTCTAGGATGTTTATTATTGTTATTCAGAAAATTAATTGCTTATAAAGTGCTGGCCGCCTCGCTTATCGCTATTTTGTTGCAAATGACCTATGTATTTTGCATTCAGCAAGCGGCTGTGGTGCTAGGAGCCGACGCGTTAATTATGCCAAGTGTAGTCGTGGTGTGGGGATTATTTCTTGTCTGGTTTAGTCAGCTAAGTACCGTTAAATCTTGGTTAGTTTGAGCCTTATTTTTGCTGATATTGATGTGACCAGCTGAGAGTAAACTAGTTGAACTTCATCCACTTCACAGTAAACTGCTGATTGGTTTTATTGACTAGGAAGTTGCAATGAGTATTTGGTTTAGAGCTGTAACGTTAGAGGATTGCGCGCGTTTAGACGCCGGTATGGGTGGCAAAGGCACCTTGATGCAGACTTTAGGAATTGAGATCAGTGAGATTGGCGACGATTACATGAAGGCCACTATGCCAGCCAGTCCGGCGGTGCATAACCCTTTGGGCATAGTGCATGGTGGCGCGAATGTCGCGCTTGCTGAAACCGTTGCCAGCTATGCGGCAAATTTCGCGGTGGATTTTGAGCAGTACTATTGTGTCGGTCAAGAAATTAACGCTAACCACTTACGGGCTTCCCGTAATGGGGTATTAACCGCCACGGCTAAGCCTATCCACTTAGGGAAGCGCAGCTCTGTATGGGAGATTTTAATCCACAACAGCGCGGGTGAACTGACTTGTATTTCACGGATGACTGCGGCTGTCGTTAAACGCTAAATGCAATGAGCCAGCTTATTACCTGTGGTGTGAATGGCGTATCAATCGTTTGATTTAAATAATATATAGATAAGGATTGGATATGGATAACGCTACAATTTGGGAATGGGTTGGTTATTTAGCTTCAGTGGTCGTTGCAATATCACTGATGATGTCAAACATTAAGAAACTGCGCTGGTGGAATCTCATTGGTGCGGCTTTATTTGTGGCCTACGGTGTGGCAATTGGGGCTTATCCTGTTGCCTTAGTTAACTTTTTTATCGTGCTGATTGACACTTATTATTTGGTTAAGCTTTATCGTGAAGCCGACTTATCCAGCAGTTAATGGCAGTGTATCAGCTTAACTCCGCTTTCTCGCACCGCACTTCGCTCCATTGTCCTGAGCAGCTATTTGGTTTTTCAACAGCATCTTAAGTGATGTGAGCGGACCATTGGCTGTGAGTCCGTGTAATTCATTAACTGTCTTGCCAAACTCATTCTTAATCTTTTTTTTAGATTATATAAATCTAGTTTAATCGTTTTGTTCTCAAGTGGTAATTCTCTATTCTTGCTCTATCGACAACACGTCGCCAGCCAAGGAGATAAACCATGGCCACCATTTACGATTTAATTGAAACCTGGTTAACCAGCAATCAAGACTAAGGAGCAGGGCATGAGTCAACAACATCAAATAAGTCAGTACTTAACGAGCCAAAACGGCGCCCCAGTGGCCGACGATCAAAACTCACTGTCGGCGGGTGAGCGTGGTCCTCTGCTATTACAAGATTGGCATTTAATTGAAAAGTTAGCCCATTTCAACCGTGAGCGTATTCCTGAGCGTATCGTGCATGCTAAAGGTACTGGGGTTTACGGCACATTTACGCTGACTAAAGATTTAAGCGATTACACCATTGCTGACCATTTCAATGGTGTTGGTAAGCAAACCGAAACCTTTATTCGTTTCTCAACCGTAGGTGGAGAAATGGGTTCTGCCGACGCAGAGCGCGATCCACGCGGCTTTGGTTTACGTTTTTATACTACCCGTGGTAATCACGATATCGTGGGTAACAATACGCCGACCTTTTTCTTACGAGATGGGATTAAGTTTCCAGACTTTATCCATACGCAAAAGCGTAATCCTAAGACAAACTTAAAAGATCCGCAGGCTATGTGGGACTTTTGGTCATTGAATCCTGAAGCTATGCATCAAGTGACCATTTTGATGTCGGATCGTGGTATTCCTGCGAACTACCGTCAAATGCACGGTTATGGTTCACACACTTTCTCGCTGTGGAATGCCAAGGGCGAGCGTTTCTGGGTGAAGTTCCACTTTAAATCGCAGCAAGGTGTGGTCAACTTAACCAATGAACAGGCTGATAAATTAAAAGGGATTGATCCCGATTCATCGCAGCGCGATATGGTGGTTGCTATTACTGATGGTAACTTCCCGCGTTGGACGGTTAATGTGCAGATTATGCCTGAGGCAGATGCCAATACTTACCATATCAATCCATTTGATTTAACTAAGGTTTGGCCGCATAGCGACTATCCATTACTTGAGATTGGTGTATTAGAACTGAATCGTCTGCCACAAAACTACTTTGCTGAAGTTGAGCAAGTGGCATTAGCACCGAGTAATTTGGTCCCAGGGGTTGGGGCTTCACCAGACAAGATGTTACAAGCGCGTTTATTTGCCTATGCCGATGCGCAGCGTTACCGCATTGGTGCAAACTACAACCAATTGCCAGTAAACTGCCCGCATGCCGCTAAGGCAAATCACCATCAACGTGCAGGTGCGATGGCGGGCACACAATGCCCTTATCATGGCAGTCAAACCGGTGCTGATGCTTCGGCAAACTATGGCCCGAACAGCACTGCTGATGCCTTGGTTGAGCCAGTAAACTTTAGCGAACCACCATTGCGTTTAGAAGGTGAAGCGGCGCGTTATAGCCGTTATAACCAAGACGATTACACCCAAGCGGGTAATTTGTATCGCATCTTCTCTGAAGCGGAGAAAGCGCGCCTAGTGGCAACAATTTCGGGTTCATTAAGTCAAGCGAGTTTAGATGTGCAGCAACGTATGGTGGCGCATTTTACTCAAGCCGATGCGGATTACGGACAACGTATTAAACTGGCATTAGGTCTTTAAACTGTTGCTGTTGCGAATGTTTGAATAATAGTAGAAACGATAAAACTGAGTAGGAAGCCTCTACTCAGTTTTTATTATCAGCGACAACAATATTAACATTCTCGTTAATGTGCTCTTAGGCTGCAATGAGTGCTGCGTTAGGGCTATTTAGTTGCTTTAACAATCCAAATGCTTGCTGCATTTTATCCTCGGTTACGATAAATCCTATAAATGTTTCATCCACGTCGAATGCTTTAATACAGCTTCCTTGAGCATCAATATCGACTTGCCAGCGATGGACGCCATTCACTGTTATACCGCTGAGCTGCATAGGTAACAGTGGCGTTTTCACTTTAATTAGCATGGCGGGAAAATTCACTGCTGTCGGTTGGTTCAGTAATGTGTTCGCTAGCGCATTGGCGCTCAGTAACGCAGGTTGCAAATAGGCCCTATTTTGGCCGTTGATTTGGGCGCAATCACCTAGCGCATAAATATGGGCATCGTTGGTTTGTAAGCATTCGTTAACGACGATACCTTTATTGACCTCTAGCCCCGCATGCTGGGCAAGTTGACTGTTAGGGATCAGTCCGGCTGCACAGATAACCGCATCACAAATAAACCGCTGGTCATTATCTAGGCACACAGAGATACTGCCATCTTGGTGTTGCAGTTGGCTGACTCGGGTTTGCAATTGCACTGTGACGTTATACTGCTTTAGTACAGCGGTCAGTTTGTGGCTTAACATTTCGGGTAGCATATTCGGCATTAAGCTCGCTTGTGGATCGACCAAAAACACTTGCTTACCTGCAGTTGCTAAGTCCATTGCCAGTTCAACTCCGACCAAACCAGCACCGATAACCAGTACTCTCCTCGCGCCATGGATGTCTGCTTCGCAGGCCTGATACTCCATTAAGCTGTTAACTGTGTGGATGATATCGACGCCATCCCCCTCTATAGGTGGAATAAAGGGTCGTGCACCCGTGGCAAGCACTAATTTTTTGTACGCAATTTCGCGTCCTTGATGGCAACAGACTACCTGACGAACTTTATCTATTTTTATGACTTCACAGTGATTTATTACATCAATTTGTTGCTCATGTGCAAATTCAGTCGCGGTCAATTTTATGAGGTCTGACGCCATTTTTTTAAGGCTAAACACATGGCTTAAATCTGGTTTATGGTATTCGTCACCAGAGTCGGCTGTGATAACTGTAATCGGTTGTTCGCGGTTTAAACGTCGCAGTGTTTTGACTAGCTGATATGCCGCGAATCCACTGCCGATAATGACGATTGGCTTAGACATTAGTCACCTCATTTTTTATGACAGCGAAAACGCTTTTACCTAGGCCACATTCGGGACAGAGGAAGTCTTCGGCCACTTGAGTCCAAGGTGTGCCAGCAATGACATCTTGATTAGGTTCTCCTTTTTCAGGGTCGTAAACCCATTGGCAAACGGTGCAAATCATTGATTGTGTATCATTTAATTCGCACGCTTTTGTTGCAATCGGTGCCGTCACAGGGACGTTATTAGTAGCAGTATTTTCAGCTATTTGACTGGCTGTGGTGGCTTGGTTAGGTTTTGACATGACTTGATTAATGATAGAGCGACTATTCGCGCTATCGAGGGGACGCAATGCCCATTCTCGCGCGATTCGCTGGCCGTGCTGACGGCATTCTTGCATCGCATCTCGATCGGGACGCCATTTGACTTTTAATCCCACCGAGGTTTCAAAACCAGCATCCATCAAACGAGTGTGAATTCTATCGACTGCGCCGCCATTCCAGCCATAACTACCAAAAGCTGCCGCCTTTTTATTGCGAAAACGCAGGCCCGTGATTTCTTCAAGCATGGCGGCAATTTTAGGCATCATCACATTATTCATGGTGGATGAGCCGACTAAAATACCTTTTGACCTAAATGCCTGTGCAAGGATTTCGTTTTTATCATGACGTGCGACGTTATACACTTTTACCGCTACATTGGGGTCAACATCATGGATACCTTGAGCAATACCGTCGGCCATCATGCGAGTATTATTGGACATAGAGTCGTAGAAAATCGTGATGCGGTCTTCTTGATAAGCGTCGGCCCAAGCTAAATATTGGTGAATAATTTGGGCTGGATTATCACGCCACACAATGCCATGTGAAGTTGCGATCATATCTACAGGTAAATTAAAGCTTAATACTTCGTGAATTTTAGCCGTCACTAGGCTGCTAAAGGGCGTTAAAATGTTTGAGTAGTACCGTAGGCATTGTTCCATTAATTCATTTTGATCAACCTCATCATTGAATAAATGTTCGTCGCAATAGTGTTGGCCAAAGGCATCGTTACTGAATAAAACCGCATCTTCGGTGAGGTATGTCATCATGCTATCTGGCCAATGCAACATAGGTGCTTCGATAAATATCAGTTGCTTACCATTGCCTATCGCTAAACTATCCCCTGTCTTTACGGTAATGAAATTCCATTCTGGGTGGTGGTGATGTCCTACAATGGAGTCGACCGCATTTTCACTGCAGTAAATTGGAGTGTTAGGAATTTTGGCCATTAATGCAGTCAGGGCGCCTGAGTGGTCTTCCTCTGCATGGTTCATCACAATATAGTCTATGTCGGTTAAATTAATTTCAGCTTCAAGATTTTGTAAGAATTGCTGGCTAAAACGATGATCAACTGTATCAATTAACACGGTTTTTTCTTCACGGATAAGGTAGCTATTGTAGCTTGTGCCTTTAGTTATTTTGTACTCAGTACCATGAAAATCTTGCACTTCCCAATCGCGTTGACCCACCCAGTGGATATTGTTTTTTACATGAATAGTCATAAATACACCTGTGATAATTAATAATGAATGCGCTACGTAAATCTTGCTTATTTAGTTAAATCTCTTATTGCACTCACTATGCCAACATTGTAAGGCGTTGATTTTTATTGGTATTAACGTATTTCAACATTTGAAATCACTTGGTGGTGTCATAATGACAATTTGATATTGGTCAAATTGACATTACACTGTTGTCAATATGACTTTATTTGACTGTGGATGTGCTATGAGTGCCCATGCTGATTTAACTCAGTTAGCCTTAGATTTAACTGTCGGCGTGTCGACGCAAGACAGATTTGAGCGTTTGTTGGCAGTGGTCAGGCGGCGTGTCAATTGTGATGCTGCGGCATTATTGGCATTTCGGGAGCAGCAATTTGTCCCCTTGGCGATAGATGGGCTCTTTGCCGAAGTGTTAGGGCGGCGCTTTCAAATTAGTGAGCATCCGAGATTAGAGGCTATCGCCCGTGCTGGCGATGTGGTTCGTTTCCCTGCCGACAGTGAACTTCCCGATCCGTATGATGGTTTAATTCCACATCATAGTGCGAACTTACATGTACATGCTTGCATTGGTTTACCACTAATCGCGAACGATCGCTTAATTGGGGCGCTCACCATTGATGGTTTCAACCCTCATCAGTTTGATGGTTTTAGTGATAGCGAGTTGCGTGTGATCAGCGCACTGGCCGCAGCCAGTCTTAATACTGCGTTATTGATGCAACAGCTAGAATCCCAAGTTGTTGAAGTTTCCAATGGAACTGAGGTGCTCAATCGTCCTGCTAGTCAGCAGGAGATCATAGGGCAATCCACACAGATCCAATCGCTAAAGCAGCAGATAAGTGCCGTGGCAGGCACTGATTTATCGGTATTAATTACCGGCGAAACTGGCGTGGGTAAGGAGTTAGTGGCCGCGGCGATACATAATCAATCGACCAGAGCCGATAAATCACTTATCTATTTGAACTGCGCTGCATTGCCTGAGTCCGTCGCCGAAAGCGAGTTATTTGGGCATGTAAAAGGGGCATTTACGGGGGCAATCAGTCATAGGCAAGGCAAGTTTGAACTCGCTGACAAGGGGACCTTGTTTTTAGATGAAATCGGGGAGCTTCCCTTGGGGCTGCAAGCTAAGTTATTGAGGGTTTTACAATACGGTGAATTACAGCGAGTGGGCAGTGATAAGAGCCTAAAAGTTAATACTCGGATTATTGCTGCCACTAATCGAATTTTGCACCAAGAGGCAACGGAAGGGCGCTTTCGTTTCGATCTTTACCATAGGTTGAGCGTATTTCCTATCCACGTAGCACCATTAAGAGAGCGTGGGCAAGATATTGTCATGCTGACAGGTTTTTTTCTTGAACGTTGTAAAGCGAAGTTAGGACTCACCCATATCAATATCACACCCGCAGCGCAGCAGTTATTAGAGCAATACACATGGCCGGGTAATGTGCGTGAGCTAGAGCATGCGATACACAGGGCTGCGGTGTTGGCGAAAGCCGAGCTAAAAACGGCTTATATCAGCTTAAGTGATAAACATTTTCAGCTCGATTCTTTGATGAATCAAGCACACAGAACAGTCGACGAAGATAGACCATCAGATGCCGCAACGCCAGCCAGTGAATTAGCATTTAGGTCTGAGTCGGCCTGTCGTGAGGGACAGTCGCAAGATAATTCTAGTGTTATGCTGGGGCTTAAGGCTGCGACTGAGAGATATCAGCGTCAACTTATTCGTCAAGTTTTAGCCGCGAATCAACAAAATTGGGCTGCGTGTGCAAGAATATTGCAAATCGATACAGGTAATTTGCACCGACTTGCAAAACGGTTAGGTTTAAAAGAATAAAATATTGCGTGAAGAGATTTTATTCTGCAGCAAAACCCCTGCCTCGATTCTTAGAAGAACAGTGTTGCTACGCCTAAGAGTGCGAACAATACGGCGCAGCCACGGTGTATCCACAACATAGGCAATTTTTCGGCGCTGAAGTGGCCTGCGATCACTACGGGTACGTTAGCAAGCAGCATGCCTAAGGTTGTGCCTGCAACCACCATAGTTAATGAATCGTATTTTGCGGCTAATACCACAGTTGCGATTTGTGTTTTATCCCCCATTTCGGCGATAAAAAACAGAATAAAGGTGGCGAGAAAGGGGCCCATTTTATAGAAACGGCTCTCTTCTGCATCGACTTTATCGGGGATTAACACCCAAAGAGCGATCGCAAAGAATGACGCAGCCACTAAATAACGTGCAAGATCTGGGCTTACCCAGTTAATGGCCCATTGACCAATCCAAGCGGCGGCAAAATGGTTAAATAATGTCGACAGCAAAATACCTAAAATAATGGCGGTTTTATTTTTAAATCTTGCGGCGAGGATTAGTGCAAGCAATTGAGTTTTATCACCAATTTCGGCGATAGCAACCGTAAAGGTTGAGGCAAGTAGGACTTCCAAGTGTGATCCTTTAGGGGTGGTTATGACATAAGCACAATAAACCGTCCACCCCTAGGTGCGGTCATTGTGCTCAGGTCTTGCTGGGCAAATCTATGATTTGCTGTGAACACCATGGCATGTTGCCAAGTATGTTGATGTTCACCCTAGATGACGATGGCTCGAAATCCAGTTAGCTACTCCCCCGAAGCGAGGTGGGCATTATACCTAGGTAAGATTTAGTTTCAAGCACGAGTTTATAACAGTAGGTGCTGATAAATGTTTGACAGGTGTCAGAAAAATACCGATTCACATTCTGTAACTTAATGAATATAAATGAATTATTTTTTGACAACGTTGTCTTTTGTTGCTAATTTAGCCAAGTCATTTCTACTTGGTTACATACTGTTAACTCGTAGTGACTCAATGATAACGACTGTATTTGGCAAACTAATTGAAAAGTTAGGACGCAAAGCTTCCGGTCTAAGGTTGTAAATGGATTTTTTAGTGAACTAAGATAGCGGAGTTGCCGCAGAATTCGATTTCTGTGAAAGATAAACGACTGCTGTTTAATGCTGTTGTTTGCCCAAATACCACTTTTATATCTAAGCCTATCATTATGTTTAGGATGATAGGCAATCAATGGAGTGCATTAAAGTGGCAAATCCTACTGTTTTTTCCCCTATTTCTAAATTGAGTTTATTGGCCGCGGCAGTAATGGCGACGAATGCGTTTGTGAGTATCTCTGCGCAGGCGCACGGTTATGTTGTGGCACCTGAATCGCGTTCATATGCCTGTAAAACAGGTAAAAATGCCAATTGTGGCGCGGTGCAATGGGAGCCGCAAAGTGTTGAGGGGCCATCGGGTTTTCCTGAATCAGGTCCTGCTGATGGCAAACTGGCGAGTGCTGGCAATGGTGCTTTTTCACCTTTGGATGAACAAAGTCCGAGCCGTTGGGCAAAGACGGATATTAAAGCGGGCTGGAATAAGTTCAGTTGGCAGTTCACAGCAAATCATGTCACCCGTAATTGGCGTTACTATTTAACTCGCCAAGATTGGAACCCAAACCAAGCTTTGAGCCGAGCGAGCTTTGACTTAGCCCCCTTTTGCGTAGTTGATGGTGGTATGGAACAGCCGCCTAAGTTAGTGACCCATGACTGCTATGTGCCAGAAGGTCGCAGTGGTTATCAAGTGATCTTGGCCGTGTGGGAAGTGGGAGATACGACGAATAGTTTCTACAATGCTATCGATGTGAACTTGGGCTCGGGTCCTGTTGTGCCGAGTGAATGGCAAGATGTGGGGGATATCAATCCGTCACTCGATCTAAAAGCAGGCGATAAAGTGATGACCCGGGTGTTTGACGCCAATGGTGAGCAAGCGGCTAAGCAAACAGTCATTACCATTACCGATGCGACTCAAGGTGATAAACAAAATTGGCCTTTCCTATTAGCGAGCGCGATTAATGCCCAGCAGTCCCAGTTAAAAGCGGGACAAAAAAATGCATCGGGTGTGATTGAGCCTGTGTATGGCAAAAATGACATTTTTACAGCGAAAAACTCAGGTATTGAGCGTGTCGAAGTAGGATTTGATTTAGCTCCTGCTCCGGGCAACAGCTTAGAAGTCACTTCACTTGCCGACGATTATCAAATTATCGATGGTGCGGCGAAGGTCAGCTTTGATGTAACCAGTAACGCTGAGATGCTAGTGTCAGCGTATTTGTTTAGCCATGATGGCACCGCGGCAGGTTTTGTGAGCCAAACTGTTAACAATACCAGTGCTAGCTTAGTGTTAGACGTCGTTGAGCCTAAAGCTGGACATTATCATTTGCAGGTAAAAGCTGAGCCTAAACAAGGTGATGTTATTCAGCAGAACTTTGATCTCTTCTTAAAGGATCAAGCTCCTGCACCAGAAGCTGATTTTGTATTCCCAGCAGGCGTGAAAGGTTACGTTGCAGGTACTACAGTGTTACAGCCTAAAAATGGCAAAGTGTATCAATGTAAGCCATTCCCTTATAGCGGCTATTGCGTGCAGTGGTCGGCTTCTGCCACAGGATTTGAGCCAGGTGTTGGCGCTTCTTGGGCTATGGCGTGGACTGAGCTGTAAATTAACTTTTTGAGTTAATCAATTCTCAACATGATGTGATTGAGCTTAAACATATTCGCTGTGTTTAAGCCCTTTTTGTCTGCATCGGATGGAAAAAGACCGGCTTTATTTTGATTCGAGCCTAATACAAGATTACAGGTATTCTCAACAAAGGTAGCGATTTTGTTGGCTTGTATATTTTCGTTTATCACAGCGCTATTAAGTTGTTACCGTACCGTTTGCTACCCTTCTTTGTTCACAACTGGCTTGCCCACTGGGTTTGGCTCTGTTAATGTCCCAAACTATCTATTTAATCGATGCTTATATCGGTACATTAATTTGGGCTATCACAATTGAAAGTCATGCCATTTTTCAATAATCGATTTAGTTAGCCTCAATGGCTACTGGGTTGAAACATTCAAAAGCTATTGGGGCCAATTGATCTGCTAGGTCGAGATCTGATTGGATGCTTTAAGTGATGTGTCGCTTATTTCGATTTAAGACGCAAGGCTTTATCGGTTCAAATCTTACTCAAATAAAATAATAATTAATTATTGAACAGGACTATTGTGTGAATTCAAAAATGTTAGGCTCGATCGCCATCGTTGCCGGGACGGCCATTGGCGCAGGTATGTTAGCGTTACCTTTAGCCACAGCGGCTTTAGGTATTATCCCTGCTTTAGTGTTACTCGTCGTTATTTGGGGCGTGTCCGCCTATACCTCATTACTTATGCTCGAAATTAACTTACGCACTGGCGTGGGGGATAACGTGCATGCTATTACGGGTAAGTTACTGGGTAAAAAAGGTCAAATAATTCAAGGTGCTTCTTTCCTGAGTTTATTATTTGCCTTGACCGCGGCTTATCTCACCGGCGGTTCTTCGTTATTAGTGCTTAAAGCGAAGAACATGTTCGATATCGTGCTCGATAATCAAGTCGCAGTGTTGTTATTTACACTCGTGCTCGGTGGCTTTGCGGCGCTAGGTGTTGCTTGGGTCGATAAAGTTTCACGTTTCCTATTTTCGTTAATGATTCTATTGCTCGTGGTGGTGGTATTATTTTTATTGCCCGAAGTCAGTATTGCTAGCATGGCAACTGGCGCGATTGCCGAGTCTATGACCAGCAATTGGATGGCGGCAATTCCCGTGGTGTTTACTTCGTTTGGTTTCCACGTCTGTATCGCCACTTTAGTGCGTTATCTCGATGGCGATGCGGTATCACTGCGTAAAGTGTTGTTAATCGGCTCGACGATCCCACTTGCTTGTTATGTTCTGTGGTTATTGGTGACTTTAGGCACAGTAGGCGGATATGAGGTGAATAGTTTTGAAGGTTCACTACCTTCACTCGTCACGGCATTACAGGATATTGCTCATACACCTTGGATCAGCAAATGTATTTCATTATTCGCTGACTTAGCCTTAGTGACCTCATTCCTCGGTGTGACCTTAAGTTTATATGACTTTATCGCCGAATTAACTCGCGCCAAAGAAACGTTTGCCGGCCGTATTCAAACTTGGTTACTGACCTTTATTCCGCCTGTTTTGTGTGCCTTGTATTTGCCTGAAGGCTTTGTGGCGGTACTGGGATTTGCGGCCGTACCATTGGTCGTGATGATTATCTTCTTGCCCATTGTTATGGCACTGCGTCAACGTCAGTCGCAGCTTGGGGGTTATCAAGTGTCTGGTGGATCTGTTGCGTTAGTTATTGCAGGCTTGTTAGGTGCCGTGATTGTGGGTGCCCAGCTATTTGTTGGGATCTAATTCATTGCAATAGGTGGGCTTTTTAGCGAACGCGGCTGAGTAACTTTGATTAAATGTATTTGCTTTGTAAGCGAGTTTTTCAGAGTCTGTTATAGAGAGTGTCGCATGTGATAAAGTCAGGCCCCGGCCTGACTTTTTGTTTTTTAGGTTTTAAAGCGAGTGATGCTGGGTTTTAGCACAGTTATTTAAAATTAAAACAATGCTATTAAAACGAGAAAATGGCCCAGCTTGCGCGTGGCTTCATTCACATAAAACGGACTTAACACAATGAAAAAATGGTTACTCACAGTTGCCGTGGCCGCTAGTTTTGGCGCACAGGCTGACGAAGGTATGTGGCAGCCCCATCAACTGCCTGCTATGGCTGATGAGCTAAAAGCAAAAGGCCTTGAAATTGATGCAAAATCGATTTCTAAACTCACCGAATTCCCGATGAATGCCGTGATAAGCCTCGGCGGTTGCACTGCATCATTTGTATCGCCAAAGGGCCTAGTCGTGACTAACCATCACTGTGCCTATGGGGCGATTCAATACAACTCCACTCCTGAGAAAAATCTGCTGCAGGATGGTTTTTTAGCTAAGACCTTCGCCGATGAATTACCTGCGACCCCTGGCTCACGTGTCTATGTGACTGAAGATGTCACTAATGTCACTGAGCGAGTTAAAAACGGACTTGAAGGTAAAGTGGGCAGCGCCTTCTATCAAGGCGTTGAAAGCCAAGAAAAAGCGTTAGTTGCTGAATGTGAAAAAGAAGATGGTTACCGTTGCCAAGTGTATAGCTTTCACGGTGGTCTCGAATATTATCTGGTTAAACAATTGGAAATCCGTGATGTGCGTTTAGTCTATAACCCAGCCGCGAGCGTGGGTAAATACGGCGGCGACGTAGACAACTGGATGTGGCCACGTCACACAGGCGATTTTTCTTTCTACCGTGCTTATGTATCTAAAGCGGGTAAACCAGCAGAATTTAGCAGTGACAACGTGCCATACGAGCCAAAAAGTTTCTTAAAAGTCTCGGCTAAAGGCGTGAGTGAGGGGGATTTTGTGATGGTGGCAGGCTACCCAGGTCGCACCAACAGATATCGCACAGCCACTGAAGTTCAAAATGAGTTTGAGTGGGCTTATCCCGAAGGCAAAATGCTGCGTGAACGCTTTATAGATATCATTAAAGAAACCGCGCCAGAGGGCAGCGACGAGCGTATTAAGTACGAGAGTCAAATTGCTGGCCTTGCAAATTACGCGAAAAACTTCACTTCTATGATCGAGTTTTACGGTAAATCAACCATGTTGGCTGACCGTAAAGCCCTCGAAGCTAAGCTTGCGGCGTGGATTGCCAAAGACAGCAGTCGTGAAGCGAAATACGGTAAAACCTTAGCGGAATTAGATGCCTTGATTGCCAAAGGCAAAACGCATCAAGAGCGTGACATGATCTTAAGCTACATAGGCAGCACGACTATGTTGCCGACGGCGCGTAGCTTATATCGCCTCGCGAACGAGAAACAACTGCCAGATATGCAGCGTGAACCGGGCTTCCAAGATCGTGATATGACACGTCTAAAAGCCAGCATGGAGCGTATTGACCGCCGTTATGCGCCAAGCGTTGATAAAGCGGTATTGCACGACATGCTAAAACGCTACGCCGCACTGCCAGAAGATCAGCGCCTACCCGCATTGGATAAAGCCTTTGGTATCGATAAAAAGTTTAGTGAAGCTAAGCTTTCGAAAACCTTAGATAAAATGTACGCCAAAACTGAGTTAGGTAAGAAAGATGTTCGTCTGGCGTGGATGGACAAATCCGTTGCCGATTTTAAAGCCTCTAAAGATCCTTTCATTCAATTCGCTGTCGCTATGTATGACACAGATATGGCTGAAGAAAAGAAAGAAAAAGAATTAGCGGGTGAACTAATGAAGGTGCGTCCGCAATATATGGATGCCATTATTGCTTACAACCTAGAGCAAGGTAAGCCAGTGTATGCCGATGCTAACTCTAGCCTGCGTGTCACAGTTGGCCATGTGAAAGGTTATTCGCCAAAAGACGGCTTAGTGGCCGTGCCATTCACTCGCCTTGAAGGCATAGTGCAAAAGGACACGGGTGTTGACCCATTCGATGCACCGAAGAAAGAGTTAGAGCTGATTAAGCAGAAGCAATATGGTGATTTCTATATGAAATCAATAGATTCTGTACCAGTAAACTTTTTATCAACTTTAGATACTACTGGCGGAAATTCTGGCTCACCGACCTTAAACGGCCGCGCTGAACTCGTCGGCCTATTGTTCGACGGTGTGTATGAAAGCATTATTGGCGGTTGGGCATTTGATAATGAGATTAACCGTTCTATTCATGTCGACAGCCGTTATATGCTGTGGGTAATGAAGTATTTAGATCATGCCGACAATTTATTAGCTGAGATGGAAATCGTTAAGTAATCCATTGCCGCATCAGCAATGGTGCGGCCTAGCATTATTCGGATTACTAGCATTTAAGCGCAATTTAGCGCTCTTTGAATGCAGCCATAACAAGATAATAAAATAGCGATAAACTCATTGGGTTTATCGCTTTTTTTTTGTGCAATGACTGCTGATAGCTGTTGAGATAGCTTCGCTATGGTATTACCGACTCGCAGCAAGTCCATCCGTGGATGCTCGACCGCCCCGTCCATGGGGCGGACGGTCGTCTCGCAAATCACCATAGCTCGCCTTTTTAGCATTAGCGGAACCTGTAGATTTAAAAGATTACGTAACATACTTTGGGACATAACCTTGTTAGATTTTTTACTCTAACCCATTGGTTTGGGATTAATATTTCTATGGATTAATGCCGCCCACAGCAGCCTAGCGCAGCGAGGTCCAGCGCGCAAAGATGCTTGGCTTTGTTATGTGTGTGATAGAAGGTAAGAACCATATTCATCTTGAACAACGCCTTGGTTTACAAAATTGAGCGAACTTATACCCAACTCTTTAGTCGCATTCTCGATATTTTCAGAATGTACCACTTTGACCGGCTCATAGTACTCACCTGTTGGAGAGTCAAAGGTATAGATATCTAGGTAATCTTCTGAACCTTGGTCATAAACTTCCCAAAGACTACCGCTAATACCTTTCTCCGTCTTTGCAAAGGAAGCCCAACGAATGCACCTTTCATCATTGAGAGTAAACCCTCCGATGAATATCTCAACTAATTTTCCGCGATGCAGCGCGGAATTCGCTTCTTCAATAGTGAGGTATCTACGAGTCATAATTTATCCAAAATTGAATTACCACCGTTACTTTGGTCACTTTGAAGCATTACTAAAATTTGTTCAACTAGCGGATTACTTGCAAAGTGCTGATGTGGCACAAAAATCATTTTGGGGCAATAGCTTTTTTAGCTGAATGAAAAGCTAGTGGGTTAGTGAGGATTGGCATTGTTGCAACTGTGACCGTTGACGGCGGACATGGCTGCTCTTCATATTCGTATGTTCGCGGCATCTCCACTTCTGTGTGCTATTTAAAGATGGAGGGCTTTATATTCTCTCTTTATTTCTTCTGTGTATTTCCTTTTCAATAAAAAGTATTACTTTTATGCCGTTTATACCTAGATAAAAATTTTTATCGTATTATCCCATCACTATTTCTTTATCTAGTTGATTCGCGAGAGCTAGATTCCCCACAGAAAAGGATTATTTATGGGACATAAGACATTATTGAGTGCTGTACTTTTAACCGCGACCTGCGGTGTCGCCACTTTTGCGGTGAATGCTGAATCGCTGTTTACTCCCTTTCCTGACGCCAAATCGCCTGAAGAAAAGCGTATCCACTTTACGCCCTTTGAACTTATCACCGCAGTGAATGGTGACAAGTTCACTCTGTTGCCTGTATCGGGGAAATTGACTCGACAAAGCGTTGAGTTACCAGAGGGGTATAGTCCTGAGCATGTTATCAATAACTATTTGGCACAGCTAAAAAAGCTGAATGCTGAAGTGTTATTTAGTTGTCAGGCCGTCACCTGCGGTGATGGTCAAGCCATGCAAACTCAGCTAAAGCCGCTTAAAAGCGTGAATGCCGACTATCACAGTGCTTACGTGGCGGCAAAACTGAAAGGTACTCGCGGTGAGGTTTACACCAGTATCTATGTCGTCAATCGCGAGGACAGATATACCTATCTGCAAGTCGATATTCTCGACGCTATCCCTGAGCCGCTGGACTTAATCCAAGCGAATAGTGACTTTTTACAGCAGGCGCCGAAGAACATTGAGATTAAAGATAGGCGTAGTGACGATGCTCAAGGCTCGACAGACCATCCTTTGCTGGGACGTATGCCCGGCAGTTATATTACAAGTTACAAACAAACTAACTTTACCCAAGTGCCTGTATTAGTGGGGATCTCGGGCGCAAATTATCAAACCAAATCGCTGAACGCCAAGCTTACCCAAATAAGTTATCAGATGCCTGAAAGCTATTCCCTGTTTGAAATTAACAGCAATTATGCCGCAGCCGCACAAAAGCTTGCAGCAGAGCGGGTATTCCATTGCAAAGGCACGGCTTGCGGCGACGATGATAGCCTGATTAATGCCATCAAATTAATCAAGGACGATAAAGAGGACGAATGGCAGGAGTATCAGCTGTTTAAGCTTAGTCACGCAAAGGGCGATGTTTACTTCGATATCTATTCCCAAGGATATTTCGATGGCACACCTGCCGATACTGCCCTCAGGGTAATGGAACTCTCTACTCTGAAGGATGATCGAGTGGCGATTGACCTCAATGCTTTGACCGATGCGATTAGCCAAACTGGCAAGGCGACGTTGGAGGGATTGCTGTTTGATTATGACAGTGAGCGCATGTTGCCTGAGTCCAAACCTGTACTGGAGGTGCTGGCAAGCTATCTTAAGCAGCATCCGACACTGAGTTTCTATGTGGTTGGACATACCGATGACAAGGGCGAGCGGAGTTACAATCAAAGCCTGTCGGAGCGCCGCGCCGCAGCTGTGATTAAGCAGTTGAGTGACGGGTTTCAAATTCCGTCGGCCCAATTAACCGCCCACGGTAACGGGGAATATAGCCCTGTCGCCAGCAATACTAATGACGCCGGACAAAAACTGAATCGCAGAGTGGAGTTAGTACTTCGTTCCGATAAAAAGTAGCTCATATTAATAAGCTTGAAAGGGGAGCTTCGTTTTATAGAAACGCCTGAGTCATCTCAGGCGTTTCTATCTTCATTGGAGTTCATTGGAAGATATTGTTCGCGCGGGCATTTGTCTAAAATTGAGGTTAGTAGCTTGAGTGTATTCGCCACTTGTCTTTCTCTAAATTGTCACTGCGGCTTTAAGCACTGCAACTTCCTGTGGGGTGAGTGGCCGCATCGCTCCTTCGGCTAAGGATTCTAGCGTTAATGTCATTAATGCGACGCGCTGTAAGTCAATTACCTTATAGCGTAAGGCGCTGGCCATACGCCGAATTTGCCTATTTAAGCCTTGCGTCAGCACGATTTCAAAGCTGTCCGAACTGAGGCGGCGAACTTGGCAGGGCAGGGTTTGCACATCTTTATAATTCACTCCATTGGCCATTTGCTCAACAAAATCATCTGCGAATGGCCTATCGAGACGCACATGGTAGGTTTTGCTGTGGGCAAAACTGGGGTGCATCAGTTTATGGGTCAGCTCGCCATCGTTAGTTAACAGCAACAGGCCGCGGGAATCTTTATCGAGCCTGCCGACGGGGTAGAGTCTTGGCGCTTTGGGAAGCAGGTGTATGAGGCTCGTTTCATCCTGCTCAAGCAGACGGCAATCTGTGCCCACAGCTTTGTTAAATACCCAATAGGCGAGTGTTTCGGCTTTAGTGATAGGTTTGCCATCAAACTCAATACGGTCGAGGCAGTGTAATGACTCGTCCAAACAGATGGGACCTGTGTGGCGGGCGATACCGCCATTGAGTGTGATGCGCCCAGCCTCAATCAAACGGCAGGCTTCACGGCGTGAGCCTATGCCACACTGGGCGAGGTATTTTGCTAAGCGCATGGATTACCCTAAAGTATTTGGCGTTCTTGGGCGCGATGATACAGTATTTTTGATAGGCGCCGCATTGCAAAGGCTAGGCTTAAACACCAAATAATACTCAAGTTAGTTTGGAGCCACATATTGGCTGAAACAGTACAAAAGCGTGTTTGGGGCACACAGGGAGGGAAATCCAATATGGTCCAATCTAATTGCAGGGTTAAACTCACTGCACTACAAAAGCTGATCAGGCTCAAATAGAACAGTGGCTTTGGGCAAATAAACCGAGGCACTATCCCCGCTATAATCACAAGGCTGTGTAAGATGAGGGTGCTTAATAGATAACTCGTTGAAACTATTCTGTGTATGCTCAAAAAATTAATGGGGAATATTCCCATCAAAATCACAGAGACTCCTACCCAAGCACCTGTAAGTGCTATGCATTGGCTAAACGTATCCAGTTTTAGTAAGTAGAGCCCAGTCATTGAAATGAGTATGCAGAGCCCTGCAGCCAATAAGCTTAAATTAAACACATAAGCGAGGGGTGAGTTGATATAGTTACCTAAAAAATCAGCTCGTATTTGTAAGACTTGAACTCCAACGTTTTGATATTCAGCATAAATAGCAATTAAAACTCCAGAAGCGCTAATAAAGGCTGCGCCTACAATCAACCATGTAATAAGACGATGTAGATCGTAATAACTTGGTTCTTGGTGATAAAGAGGATTCATGGAGACTAAAAATATACTGACGGGAGATGACCACATTGAATGCGGTAACTTGCCTGAATTGTTTAATGAAGGCAAGCGAGTTGATGCTTTTTCGTCAAAAGAGGGCTTTAAAATGACAAGGAGCGCCTAGTGCGTTCCTTGTCATAAACGTTAGATTTTACTCATGCGATTCAAATATCATTTAGTGTCGTTTGCGGAAAATTACAATCGCAACAGCCACTACGGCTAAAATCATACAGTACCAAGCGTGTGATACCGCTGCTAATGGCGTGATGCTAAAGGTCGAAGCAATTAAGAGTGCCTGTGCACCATACGGGATTAAACCTTGGATAATACAGGCGAAAATATCGAGTATGCTGGCGGCACGTTTTGGACTCACGCCATGCTTCTCTGCTAAGTCTTTTGCAATATCACCCGTCACCACGATAGAAACTGTATTGTTAGCCACACAAGAGTTAGTCACTGCGACTATACCTGCCATGCCTAGCTCAGCAGCGCGGCATGAAGCTTCACCTTGCGCCTTGGAGAAACGAGTGATCAGCTTTTCAATCTGTTTACTCACAAAGGCAAGGCCACCTTGCTGCTGCATGAGTGCGGCTAAACCACCCACTAGCATAGACAGAATGAAAATCTCCTGCATATTGCTAAAGCCAGCATAAATATCTTTACCGAATTGGATCATGCCGTAATCCATAGTAAACAGGCCGGTTGCGCCCGCTAATAAGATACCTAAGGTTAAGACCACAAATACGTTCAGACCTGCCACAGCTAAGATCAAAATGGTCAGATAAGGAATGACCTTAATAAGATCGATATTCTGCGTTGCTAATTCTGCTTGGCCTTGTCCGGCAAATACAAAGGCGATTAAAGTTAGCAGTGATGCGGGAATAGCGAAAATCAAATTTTCACGAAATTTATCTTTCATATCACAGCCTTGGGTGCGCGTAGCTGCAATTGTGGTATCGGAAATAATCGACAAGTTGTCACCAAATAGAGCGCCAGACATCACGGCTCCTGCCATCAGTGCATAGTCGATTTGCGCTTGGTCGGCTACGCCTAGGGCGATGGGAGCGACAGCAGCGATTGTCCCCATAGAGGTTCCCATGGCCGTTGCGATAAAAGCGGCAATCACGAAGAAACCAGGTAGTAACAGGTTCGATGGGATTAACGATAAACCAAGAGCAACAGTAGCATCGACGCCGCCAGTGGCTTTAGCGACTGCAGCGAAGGCGCCTGCAAGTAAGTAAATTAAACACATAGCAATAATATTGCTGTGACCAATACCGCCAATAAAGGTATCAATCGATTGATTTAATTTCTGTTTTGATAAAATCAACGCCAGAATGATTGCAGGTAAAATAGCGATAACGCTGGGTAATTGATAGAAGGCAAAGTCGACACCTTGGCTTTGGAAATACACACCCGCGCCAATGAAAAGACCAAGGAAAACAAATAATGGCAACAGGGCAATAAAAGATGCCGGGCTGTGCTGTGTTGCTGTTGGATTGCTCAAATGTTATCTCTCTTTCGCTTAGGGTTTTTCCGCAGGATCCTTGGCAGTCAAACTCGCTTAAATTCAGTGTTGCCGCGGCATCGTATCCTAGCAACTTGAGGCAAAGCATATTTGATCCCTGATAACCTGTCAATTTAGACGTCTAGATGTTTTTACTTCCGTTGTGATCGATAGGTTATTAATAGGTTGTATAAGATGAGAATTAGTCTTTATTTTAATTATTAATCAATACTTTAATAGTTTTTGTTCAGGTTGGCTTAGAGGGTTTATATCTGATTTAGCGTGTATTTCAACTGAATGGAATAGCGTAAAATTTAAGCGGATGACTGGTGTGATGGAGTAAGCCGGCTATTTATTGCTCCATTTAGTTTGAGTTGTTGGTGGGTAAGACAGCATAAATAGCGTAAATGATGAGTGGCATTAATCAATAGGGCTCATTTGGGGACGTATTGACTTAGTTCGCTTGTGCAGCGTTGTGATAGCAATGATAAGTCAAATAACTTTAATAAAACCTTAATAAGCAATCTATTGTTTTTAAATGTAAAACAGTTTCAAGCATCTAAAATCCCCATAAAAACTAATGGCAACAATTTGTATTGAAGTAGAGACTTTAATAGAATCCGCACAAATTATGTTAATTACTCTTAGTGCTTTGTTTAAATTTAACTGGATGAAGCGTTTATTGCTGATCCCTCAAATCTTCCTACCACAGTGGGTATTATCATGATACGTCGCGCTAAGCCATTACTCGGAACGCTGGTGGAAATCGCTGCCGAGTCACTGCCAAATCAAAGCGGTGAGGTACAACTTAAAGATAAAGCATTGGAAGCGGCTATTAGCGCGGCTTTTTCGCGTGTGACCCATATTGGGCGGTTGCTGAGCTTCCATCAACAGGACAGCGAGTTAAATCAGTTAAATCGGCAGCCGGGAATATGGGTAACGTTAAGCCAAGATAGTTTACGAGTGCTCAAGTTGGCTAAGGGGCTGGGTAAGGCGAGCAACAACTTATTCAATTGTACCGTTGGCGGCGAAATGATGTCTCGCGGCGCTTTGCCTGCTTACCTTGGTATGCCATTGTTATTGCAAGGTGACTGGCAAGATATTGAAATAAAAGGTAATCAAGCGCGATTAGCTAGACCGCTAATTTTAACCTTAGATGGTATAGCTAAAGGTTATGCGGTTGATATGGCAGTGAGTGAGCTGCGTCGCGCTGGCGTGAGCGGAGGTTGGGTCAATGCGGGTGGCGATTTAAAAGTTTTTGGCAGTGCATCTTTAAATGTAGTGTGCCGCGGTCCATTAGGAGCGAGCCAAAAGCTCTGCGTTAGCAATATGGCGCTCGCTAGCTCAAGGGTCTCACAAACCTTAAGTCATGATTATCCTGCACTATTACTGCCAACTGGCAATGTTGCCGATACGAACGTCGATGCTGAAAGCGAGCGTATTGTTAGTGTGAGAGCCTCTTTTGCTTGGCGCGCCGATGCGTTAACGAAAGTCGCAGGCTATCTTAATCCCGACTTGGCCGCTGAAAAAATTGCTCACTTGGGTGGTCAATTAGTCAGTTTTGATTGATGTATCTTTTGGCTGTTTTACAGCTTTTGCAGATGATTGAATTAGAAATTCAATCATTACTGTGAGTTAACATTAAGCAGTTAGTACTGTTATTCGCACTTTAACGGGTGAATCGATACAACTTGGGTTTCGTTACCGTTATTTACAACTTGCATACGGTTGTGGGCTTTTATTGTCTTCAAGCTTTGCTTGGTATTATTTCCATTAAAAAGAGTGCCTACATTGGGCACTCTTTTCGTTTCAATAGCTTATCGCTAACCATTTATCGTTAGTCATTTATCTTAAGCGACTTTAAATCGCGCCACTTCTTTTTGTAGATTGCTGCAAATAGCCTTAGTGTTGACGACGATTTGCTGAGTCTCTTGAATGACTAAGTTGCAGTATCTTGTTTTATCGGATAATTCGGTCAAGTTACGATTAATTTCTTCGGTCACATGGGTTTGCTCTTCGGTCGCAGTCGCCGTTTGAGTGGACATCTCACTGACCTTAGAGGTGGAGTTTAGAATTTCATCTAATGCATCTTGGGTCTGGCTGGCGAGGGTCACGGTTGATGTGGTCAGGCTAGCTCCCGATTCAATGCTTTTAACCGCATCATTTACTCCGCGTTGCAACTCTTCAATCATGCGCTGAATATCTTGGGTTGAGGTTTCGGTACGACTCGCCAGTGTACGTACTTCATCTGCAACTACGGCAAAGCCACGGCCCTGTTCGCCAGCACGCGCCGCTTCAATGGCTGCGTTAAGGGCAAGGAGGTTAGTTTGCTCAGCGATTGAGCGGATCACATCAAGCACTGAGGCAATATTGGCAGAATTGACTGAAAGTTTTTCAATAACAGTCACGGCATTTTTAACTGATTCAGACAGTTGCTGAATATGATTAACGGACTGGGCGAGGATATTCTTACCCTCTACTGTTTGGTCATTCACCTTAGTGATTTCGGTGGCTGTATGAAGAGCGTTACTGGCGACTTCTCTTACGGCTGCACTCATTTCATTCACTGCTGTGACAATGGTATCGACAAACTGCTCTTGCTCATGGCTGATATTGATTGTGGTGGCTGACTTAGTTGCAAGACTTTCAACGGTTTGGCTCACATCTTTAGTTTGACCAATAATCGAGATGACCATTTGCTGTAGCTGCTCTACAAATAAGTTAAATGCATGGGCGAGCTCGCCGATTTCATCCTGACGTGTGATAGGGATCCTTTGGGTTAAGTTACCGTCACCATCGACAATGTCATTGATCCTGCTAGTGATATCTTCAATTGCATTGACTATAATTTTAGGGCCGAAGTAGGCAATCAACAGCGCCACAATGGCGACTAAGCTCGCTATCGTTAAGGATATTTGGGTTTGGGTGGTTGCCTGTTCAGTTGCTTGTAAATCTAGCTCTTTTACTCTGTTATCGGCGGCTTCGCCCGCGGCATTGTAGATATCTCTTAATGCCTTAAATTCTTGCTTGGATTTGGTTTCGTGGAGTTGTTTCGCGCGTTCAAAATCATTACTTTTAACGGCATTAATGACCTCTGATGAGGCTTGATACCAGAGCGAAAACTGCGCCTCAAAGCCATTGGTTGATTGCAGTACTTGCAGGTGATCTGTAAGGATTTTTTTAAATTCTCCCATTCTGTCACGGGCTTGATCGACATTCTCTTGCCAGTTATCAATCTCACTCTTGCGATTCTCGGCTGATAATTCTTCCCTGAGTAACACTTCTTCACTTAGCTGCGCTTGATAAAGGTCGCGATCTGCATTGAGAATTGCCGAAATTGCGGGATTAAATAACTGACTAAATTCCTGCATCTGTTTCACAGTGGCACGGCTTTGCATAGCGTCGGTGACCGCCATGACAATGAGGGCTGTCGCCATAATGGCAAACATCAGTGAAAACTTAACGCGAATACTGTTAAACATAGGACGATCTCCATTAATAACTTAATAAATAGCTTAGCCGTTATTTATAGAATTGCCTTTGCGTGCAGCAGATTGCGATGGGATTTTGTACACATTGAAATAAGCGAAACCGCCTTGGTCACTATTACCAAGGCGTTGACGCATTACTTTGGATTATTCAGGACAAGCTAGGGTAGGGATGACTTTAGGCTTAGGTTTTATCTGTACTAGCATGACGCCAATAATGACCATAGAACCGCCAATATAATGATAAATAGCTAAGGTTTCATCTAGGATGATGGCCGCCAGTATCGCCGCAATAATAGGCATTAAATTAAAGAATACGCTGGTGCGATCGGCGCCGAGTTTGCTTATGCCATTGATCCAAGCCCACGGCGCTAAAAGTGAGGCAGCGATAGCAGCGTAAAGTATCAGTGGTGCTGATTGGGCACTGATCGCTATGCTGGGACTCGTAAACAGCAGTGGCGTCAGCATGAATACGGCTATGAGTCCTTGAATATAAACCGACTCCCAAGTTGGCAGTGGCAGTTGCCAGCGTTTCAGTAATACGCCATAGAGTGCATACACAAAGGCGCTAAAGAGCAACAGTAAATCACCTTGGGTCACGCCGATGGCAAGGTTCATCATATCGCCGTGACTGAGCATAAAAATCAATCCAAATAGCGAGATTAAGGTGCCACCAAAGGCTAACGGTGATAATTTTTGCTTGAGTAATGGCACGGCTAAAAACAGACTGATCATAGGCACGAGAGAGGTGATTAATGCCATATTTGTTGCCGTGGTGGTAGCCGCCGCAAAATAGGCCAGACTTTGGTTTAGCACCATACCTAACAAAGCCAAAGTAGCGAACTTAGGTAACAAAGGTAGTATCACTTGGCGTTTTTGCCAGACGCGACTTGCGACAAAGGGGGTTAACAATAACATAGCGAAAAACCAACGGTAAAATGCTATGGCTTCAGGATCGATAATCCCAAATGAGAGCTTGTTGACTATCGAATTGCCTGCCCAAATTAATACGGCCAACAGGGGAAACAAATACAGCATGGTCTTGCCTTTAGGTACTGGCTAAAGTGACTGGCCATAGCTTATGGCTTATCACTTAAGCATCCAGATAATAGATTAGTGGCTATTATCCATGGTCGGTTATGATATAAATATCGCTTATCAGACAAGGTCAGTTCCTCTACGGACAAGCGTAATCTGGGTTAGCGATTTCGTTTGAGTTTTTTGGACCATCATAGCTTTGAGGGCATCAAAATGCGCACGGTTTACCATCCGCTCACGGCAGAGCAAGAGCCTGCTGCAGATATCTTCTTCAACTATGAAGCTTTCTTGCCAAATACGGTAACGCCAAAACATCAACATATTTGGGGACAACTGCAGTTAATCAGCGGTGGAATTATGGAGTTACATGCTGCAGGGCAACGGTTTTTATCGCCGTCACAATATGCGATTTGGGTTCCTGCGGGGATAGAACATGAAAGTTATACTCGGCGTAGTATTCATTATTGCTCGATGAATATAGTTGCCGAGCGAGCTGCGGCTTTTCCCATAGAGACTTGTCTTTTAGCCGTGACATCCATTGCCCAATCGATCGTTAACGATCTGCGGGAACGGCAAGTCACTGTGGCAGAAACTGCGGCGGATAAGCGACTGGTTGAGGTTTTGCTCGATCAGCTGACCTTGGGTAAAGCTCTACCGCAATTTCTGCCCACCGTTTCAGATAAACTGTTACAGCCGTTGTTGTTGGCACTTGAAGCCGACCCTGCGAGTTCGAAAACCTTTAAATCTTGGGCCAGTGAATTACATACCACTGAGCGTACTTTAGCTCGTCGCTGCCAAGAGGTTCTGGGGATGAGTTTTACTGAGCTAAGACAAAGGCATAAGTTTATCTATTCATTACATCTATTACGTCAGGGACTTGCGATCAAAGAAGTGGCATTAACGCTCGGCTATAACCAAACTTCGCCTTATATCGTGATGTTTAAAAAATATGCTCAGTGCTCACCTGAGCAGTATCGCCGCCGATTGTGATTGAGTGGCTGATGGAGCAAGGCTTAATAAAGGCGAGATGATGAGATCTTATGCGAAAGTCGCGCTAGATGATGCACTAAAAATATTGGGGGAAAACTGTGAAATAAGATAGGGTGCTAAAGTATTAACACCCTATTTTCGGCCTATTTAAAGAGAGGATTTAAGGTTTTTTACAGAGTTAGATAAGTTAGTCGGAAGCCTTTTGGCGGTTCCGTTTATCTTGACGCTTCTCTTTTAAGGTTTTCATTGGCGGTTTTTTGTTTTTTTCTTTACTCATAGATATAAACTCCAAAGTGAAGGTTACTATCCGAACCCGCGCCGCAAATCGGTTTCGATAGTTGGGCTCAATTTTTATTTCAGGCTTTAATTGAGATGGTTTATTTATAAAGAGTATAAAAATAAATTTAACGATTGAGGCGCCGTGCTAAACCTCTTAACCCCTTTGCTGTTTACTCTAAAGCGCTGCCATGACTTATACGTAAATAGTTGCAAAGAGTCGTTAATTGCAGTGTTAAATTCATCTAAAGTGTCTCTTTAATAAATATCGCGGCCAGTTAATGACTTCAAAATAACATTCCCTCTTATGATATTATGTTGAAAATGCCGCTATAAGCCGCCGCTAATAGCGAGTTCAAAGCATGTTGCCACTGAATTGAACATGCTTTATTTTAAAATGCTTACAACCTTATAATCATATCTTTAAAATTTTATGAAATGTTGTCAAGTAGCAATACTCAATAGCCATTTACAAAAAGTATGCCAAATGATTTTTTCTATACAGACTTTTTAGGTTGTTTTTTTGTTAAACTAACATCTTTAATCATAAACAGAACTGGTTTGCCTAAAATGCTCACCTCTGCCAGTTCGCCCTTTGATAACCCAAGTAAGCTGACGCCTAAATCTGATATGACAGAGAAACGTCCTGCACTGGGTTTATGCCTTGGTGGATACACGAGTTCAATTTGGTACTCTTGCTGATCCTGCAGATTAACTAAGTGAATTTCCCGTCCCACAGTCACTTTATCACTCGTCGTATCATGCTTTAGCTGCTCAAGCTTACTAATCACGCCTGCCAAAGCCGTTGGGCGTAGAGAGGCATTAAAACTGTTTTGTAAATAATAGGTTTCAGTTTTTAGAATAAAATTCTGGAAAAGACCACTAAAAAAAGAATATGCCATTGCCGCCTCTGAAATAACAAAGTTAAAATATAAGCATAGAAATTAAAATGAGTATTACTCTGTGCTTATTTCACAAGAAGTTATAATTCTGCCGAGCGCGAGTGACGCTCGGCTTAGACTGGGAATTTGAGCGAGAGGCGGATTGAGCTTACGGAACTAGATGTGTTAGCTAACACATGGGAAAATAGTGATGAAAATGCAGTGCTAAACATAGTGTTACATCTCCAGTCAAAAGTTGATATTCGATTGATTATTTATTTTTTGTATATCGATTTAGTATATCGGCCTTGCTGTTAACTAAATCTTGCCATTAACTAAATAAGTAATTGCTTGGCTGATACCATAGGTCAAGTAAAAATATAAAGCAAGCCTAACTAAGCTAATCTTGCTGAATATACTGATAACAGCAAAGCTAGATTTAACATGGTTTTAACTTTGCTACATTGAGGCTAGTCTTCGTCAATTTAATGCTAGCACTCGTAAAGTAAACTGAGCACTTGTTAATTTGGCGGAACTGAAAGCCAAATTAATTCAACCATTGAATGTTCTAGTGCATTGTCGCTAGATGCTATGGGCACTAACTGAATTAAGCCTTAATATAAGCTTCTAAAGTCAATATTTACTTAGGTTGTTAAGCCCGCACCTTTTAAAAGTATTTTGATACACATAGAGACGAGGAACAGACAGCTTACGCTTGTACACCAAATCAGCACTAACCAGCCGAGTCGATAGGCGAGGGATTTCGTTTGGGTCGTCATGTTGATCTCCTGCATATGTAAAGTTATCTAAGGTGAATCAGCGACCTAAGCCAAGTTAGCTTAGGTCGCGTTTTGGGGAGCCTCTTTTACCTGAGTCATGGCTAGTGATAGCCTGCATCCTTGGTTACTTTGCCGCGGAACACGTAGTAGCTCCAAAAGGTATAAACCAAAATCAGCGGGATGATCATCAGGGCGCCGACGAGCATAAAGCTTAGGCTGCTGTCGGGGGCTGCTGCCTGCCAAAGGCTGATGTTGGGTGGAATAATGTGCGGCCAGATACTGATCCCTAAGCCACTAAATCCTAAGAAAATCAGCCCTAGAGTGAGTAGGAATGGCTGATAGTTATCATCACGATTTAGGGATTTTATCAAGGCCCAACCGCAGGCTAATACCAGTATTGGCACTGGGGCGAAGTAGAATAAATTCGGCAAGCTAAACCAGCGCAGGGCAATATTGGGTTGCACGAAGGGGGTCCATAAACTGACTAAACCTATGGTCATCAACAGGCATAAGGTCAGTGCTTTGCCGAGTTGTTGCATGGTCGTTTTAAGCTCGCCTTGGCATTTTTTCACCAGCCAAGTCGCGCCGAGCAGAGCATAGGCCAGCATAAGACCAAAACCGCAGAAAAGTGAGAAGGGCGTTAACCAATCGAAACTACTGCCGCTAAATTGTTGGTTACTCACCGAAATGCCAGAGATAAACGCCCCCAGCACTACGCCCTGTGAAAAGGTGGCCGTGATAGAACCGAACATAAACGCTTTATCCCAGAATGGTTTAGCTTCTGCGCCCGACTTAAATCTAAACTCAAATGCCACGCCGCGAAAAATCAATGCCAGCAGCATGATGAGCAGCGGTATGGTTAGCGCTTCGAGCACTATGGCATAGGCGAGGGGAAAGGCACCGAGCAGGCTGGCGCCGCCGAGCACTAACCAAGTTTCGTTTCCATCCCAAACGGGGGCGACGGTATTGACCATAATATCCCTGTCGTCCTCGTCGTGAATGAAGGGAAACAGTATGCCGATGCCGAGATCGAAGCCATCCATCACGATATACATTAAGGTGGCAAAAATGATGATCCCGAACCAAATCAAGGGTAGATCGAATTCCATGGTGAGCCCTTAAATATGTTTAAGATTGAATAAGTTAAACTAGATTCATTTACTTTAAAATTAATGGCTTGTTGCCGCGATATCTGGCCCTTTGCGGATGAGTCGCATCATATAGCGATAACCAACGCCGAAGATGCCACAGTAACTGACGATGAAAATCCCTAGGCTGATACTCAGGTGGGTAACGCTGTGGGAAGACACGGCATCCTGAGTGCGCATCAACCCTTGGATCACCCAAGGTTGACGGCCAAGTTCGGTGGTAAACCAACCCGCTAGTGTGGCGAGCAATCCGGCGGGGCCGAGCACGAGTACAAATCGCAGAAAGTGTTTGTTGCTGTAGAGGCTGCCTTTGCGCCTGAGATAAGCGCTCCACAGTCCAGCAAAAATCATCAATAAGCCTAAGCCGACCATGAGCCTAAAACTCCAGAACACTAACAACACATTGGGTCTGTCCTCGGCGGGATACTCAGTCAAGGCTGGCACTTGTTTGCTTAAATCATGCTTTAAGATCAGGCTCGCGAGCCCTGGGATTTCGAGACTGAAGTGGTTTTTCTCTGCGTCCATATCGGGAATCGCAAACAAGATAAGCGGTGTGGGTTTGTCACCCTCATTACGCCAATGGCCTTCCATCGCCGCCACTTTTACAGGTTGATATTCAAGGGTATTTAAACCATGAAAATCACCAATCACAGCTTGCAACGGCGCGACGATTAACACCATCCACATCGCCATAGACAACATCTTACGGATCGTGGGTGTATCGTTACCTTTGAGTAAATGCCAAGCCGCCGATGCGCCCACAAAGAAAGCCGACGAAATAAACGCCGCTACTGTCATATGGGCTAAACGATAGGGAAATGAAGGGTTAAACACTATCTGAAACCAATCCACAGGAATGACGCGATTATTCACAATTTCAAAACCTTGGGGCGTCTGCATCCAGCTGTTTGAAGCTAAGATCCAGAAAGTTGAGATAATCGTACCCGTGGCGACCATACAAGTGGCGAAGAAATGCAAGTTTTTGCCTACCTTCTGCTGACCAAATAGCATGACCCCCAGAAAACCCGCTTCGAGGAAGAAGGCGGTGAGGACTTCATAGGTGAGTAGCGGCCCAGTTACGCTGCCCGCGAAGGCGGAAAAAGCACTCCAATGGGTACCAAATTGATAGGCCATCACTATGCCTGAGACCACGCCCATGCCGAAGTTAATGGCAAAAATCTTCGACCAAAATTGATAGAGTTGTTGGTACACCTGATTCGCCGTTTTCAGCCATAAGCCTTCTAATACAGCCAGATAGGTGGCGAGGCCGATAGTGATGGCAGGGAAAATAATGTGAAAAGAGATGGTAAAAGCAAATTGGATCCTAGCGAGTACTGTGGCATCAAAATCAAACATAATTTCCTCGAGCGATAGGCATTTCTCGTTACAAAGGCATTGTTCTAGTCGCGTTCATTGAGCCCTATATAGGCTCGACGGCGAACGCTTGTGTGCTATTAGACCATGGGATATGCTGGCTATAACAGGCACAGAATATCTTGACTTGGCTATAACAGATGACGAAGTACGAGCAGTTAGCGCAGGAATTAAAGACACGAATAGCCCAAGGTGTTTGGCAGGCGGGGGACAAGTTGCCGTCGCTGCGTCAAACTGTGGCCGATTCAGGCTTGAGTCTGATGACAGTGCTCAATGCCTATCAGCTATTGGAAAGCCAAGGCGTGATCTCGGCGCAGGCTAAGTCTGGCTATTTAGTGGCGCCAAAGCCGGAATTAATCGCGCGGCAGGGAGAAGCCTTTCGTTATCCCGAGCGACAAAAGCCGATTTATCTTTCCGATAGCGTGGATATTAATGAGTTTGTATTCAATGTGCTGCAGGCTTCAAAGCAGGCGGACATAGTGCCCTTTGGCTCAGGATTTCCCGATCCTAGTTTATTCCCGCAACAAGCACTGGCGCGATCTTTGGTTAAGGTGACTCGGTACATGTCACCTTCTTTTGCCGCCGATAATTTACCGCCAGGAAATTCGGGATTGCGTAAGGCTATCTCCCAACGTTATGCCAAATTGGGCATGAGCATTTCGCCCGACGAAATCATCATTACCTCGGGTGCCATGGAGGCGCTCAATTTAAGTTTAGCGACCCTGACTCAAGCGGGGGATTGGGTTGTCATTGAATCACCGACCTTTTATGGCGCGATGCAAGCCATTGAACGACTTAAACTCAGGGCGATTGCGGTCGCGACCGACCCACAACAGGGGATTGATCTCGAGGCGCTGGCCGAAGTGTTAAAAACCTATCCAGTGAAAGCCTGCTGGTTGATGAGCCAACATCAAAATCCCTTAGGTTGCAGCTTATCGGATGCTAAAAAACAGGCGCTTTATCAGTTACTAAACGAGCATAAGGTCAGTCTGATTGAGGATGATGTTTATCAAGAACTCTATGTCGACTCCAGCGCGCCAAGGCCAGTAAAAGCCTTCGATACCGAAGGACGGGTGTTGCACTGTGGCTCATTTTCTAAGTCTTTGATTGCTGGTTATCGTGTCGGCTGGGTGGCGGCGGGATGCCATGCACCGCAGTTACAACGCTTACAAGTCATGTCGACGTTATCGACTAGTGCGCCGATGCAGCTCGCCATCGCCGATTTTATTCAGTCGGCGCAATATGAACGGCATTTGAAACAGTTACGTAAAAAGTTAGCCAGCCGTAAATTGGCCATGTATCAATTATTGTACGCGCATCTGCCCGAATCTGTGGGGGTCAACTTCGCGCAGGGCGGCTATTTTCTCTGGTTAGCGCTGCCATCACACATGGACGCTACACAAATTTATTATCAGGCGATTGAGCGTGGGATCAGTATTGCACCCGGAAATCTCTTTAGTAATCAGGTCGAATTCCGCCATTTTATGCGTTTGAATGCCTCATACGAGTGCTCGCCAGAGATAGTCTCAGCCGTCGTGGTGCTGGCCGAACTTATCCGCAACAATTTGCGCCGAAGTTAAAGGCTGTGGTCAAAAAGTTTTAGACTTCTAGATGTCTATCTGTTAGCTTGTTGAACATGCACAAATCTTGTGCAATTCTCAATGTCGATTGAATACTGGGCTGCTACGGATAAGGAAGGGAAAATGAAATTAGAGTCACTGGCATTACACCACGGTTATGAGTCAGAAGCGACCACGAAGGCGGCCGCAGTACCTATCTATCAAACGACCTCTTATACCTTCGATGATACCCAGCATGGTGCTGATTTATTTGACTTAAAAGTCGCTGGCAATATTTATACTCGGATAATGAATCCTACCACTAGCGTGCTAGAGCAACGTCTGGCGGCCATTGAAGGCGGCATAGGTGCGCTGGCCGTAGCATCGGGTATGGCGGCGATTACCTATGCGATTCAAGCCCTGACTCAAGTTGGTGATAACATCGTCAGCACCAGTCAGCTCTATGGCGGCACTTACAATCTGTTTGCCCATACATTGCCGCGCCAAGGCGTTGAAGTGCGTATGGCGGCTTTCGATGATTTTGAAGGCCTCGATGAGCTGATCGATGACAAAACTAAGGCCTTATTCTGCGAATCGATTGGTAATCCAGCGGGCAATATTGTCGATTTACAACGTTTAGCCGAGATTGCCCATAAGCATGGCGTGCCTTTAATTGTCGATAATACGGTCGCGACTCCAGTGTTATGTCGCCCCTTTGAGCATGGCGCCGATATCGTTATTCATTCTTTAACTAAATACATTGGTGGCCATGGCACGACGATTGGCGGCGTGATTATCGATTCTGGCAAGTTCGATTGGGTGACGAATAAGGAAAGATTTGCCTTACTTAATCAAGCCGATCCTTCCTACCACGGCGTGGTTTACACCGAAGCCTTTGGTCCTGCGGCATTTATTGGTCGTTGCCGTGTGGTACCGCTGCGTAATACCGGCGCTGCACTGTCACCGCACAGTGCATTTTTACTGTTGCAAGGCCTTGAAACCTTAAGCCTTCGAATGGAGCGCCATTGCTCGAATGCCTTGGCATTAGCGGAATATCTGGTGCTGCATCCGGCGGTCAGTTGGGTGAACTACGGCGCCTTGCCGAGCAGCCCTTATCAGGATAATTGCCACAAGATCACTGGCGGAAAAGCTTCTGGGATCATCAGCTTTGGGATTAAAGCGGCCACAGCTGAAGAGGGTAAGCTTGCTGGCGGACGTTTTATCGATGCACTGCAGATGATCCTGCGTTTAGTGAACATTGGGGATGCGAAATCCTTGGCCTGCCACCCTGCGAGCACTACGCACAGACAGCTCGATGCCGATGAACTGGCAAGGGCGGGCGTGTCTGAGGATCTTATCCGTATCTCGGTTGGGATTGAGCATATCGACGACATCATTAACGATGTGGCGCAGGCGCTCGATAAGGCACTGGCGAGCAAATAGCTCGTATCGAATAGTCCATATTAAATAGCCGATACCTCATCGCTTTATTAAATCGTTAACAGTAAAAAGCCGCCATCGATTCAATTTGATGGCGGCTTTTTTAGTGCTTTAAAAACGATGTTAATCTTGCTGCAGTCGATTTCTCGCCTTCTGATAGAAGTAAGAAACAGTCAGCAAAATGACCCCGATCAGCATAAAGGCAATCACCTTTTGCACTAGCTCGAATGAAGCCATATCCAGTAATAGCACTTTAAGCGTCGATAAGGTAAATAGCCCTGCGGCGAGGCGGATCATATCGGCATTTTGTGGTTTTAAGCTGATAAACATCAACACACTGCCATGGATAACCAATAAAATCGCGCTGAGTGGGGCGGCAATAATGTTATCGAAGCTATAACTCCACATGAAGTAACTTAAGGCGAGTAACAGATGCCAACCCCACTTAAGTCCTTGTAAAGGTATGATGCGTCTATGCAAGCGTATTGCTGCACCGTGCTGCAAGATAAGCCTTGCTAGGAGTGCCAGTGATAAAAACTCGATTAACACAAACGAGGCATTATCACGATTAAGCCCGAGTGTTAGCTCAAAATGGAACATGATGGGCAACAGGGCTAAGCCTAAAGCGAGGCCATAGGCGAGATGGTAGCTTTCCTTTATTGCGGCTTGGATTTCGGCTGCGAGGGGGAATTTTGCGCTATATGAGGCTTGGCCTACAGATGCCTGACTTACACCTCTCAGGCTTAAACCTCTTTGGATTAGCAATGCAAAATAACCACTTAAGGCTAATGCTGTCATGGCTATTCCTACTAGCTCAGAATGATTAAAGCCATAAATGATCACGGCCAATACCAGTGCAAAGTAATAAGGGCTCAATTGCCATTGTAGTTGCAGTAAGGGGCGCCATGTCTCGGGTAACTGGCGGTAGCGGAGCAGGGTGAAGCTCATAAACAGGGCGCCAACGGCTAGCGCCGCGAGTCCTTGCCAAGCGTGAATAAGGCATTGCGAGGCTGTCATAAGAACCGCTAGCCAAGTGAGGATTTTGGCTTCTATGTTCAAACTCTTATGTTTAACAAAGTAGGCTAAACCTAGGCTCATAAAGGTGCTCAGCCAGAGTGCAATAGCGGTATATTCCCAATGGTTGCGGATGACTTTGGGCAGCAGAATAAGCGGCAGCAGCAAATAGCAGAAGATTTGCATCGTATAAGCGGCTTTGGCAAATAAGGCATCTTTATAGTGGCGACGATACCAATAATGGGCCAAGAGTAGGGCGATAAATAACTCAAACCGTGCCAGTTTTGCTATAAGCGGCTGGGCACTAAAGCTAAAACTGCCTGTGAGCGTTATGCCTTCAACAACCTTAAACAGCAGCGGCAATAGTAAGAGCCAAGCAGCAAACTCGCTGAGAACGAGTCTGTCCTTTGCGCTCAAATACAGCAGTAATAGGCTGACCAGTGGCAAGATGGCGAGGTAGTAATCGCTGCTCAGAAGATAAGCCGCGAGGATAATTGTCGCCACATAAAAACCGCTTAATAGCTCTTTTAACACTCTGTTTAGCTGACTTTCTAGGGTCGAAAGTAACGTATGATGGAGTGTTAATAGCCGAATCACTAAGACTAAGGCGGCGCAACTTAAGGCCAGTGCTAACAGTGGAAAGCCAAAAGCTGACAAGGGAGAAATTGGCGCCCCATCGATAAAGCTTGATTCTAAAAGGCTCATGCCCGTCAGTACACTAGACGCATTGAGCCCTAATCCCATCAGCAGCAATACATAGGCTTCGGCGCGAACGGAAATCAGTTCTTCTTTGGTGCCAATCCACAAGAGTAATAAGGCTTCGAGGAGTAATACTAATCCAAGGAAATCGTGGCTGAGTAAATACAGTGCGGCAAATCCCGCAAAACTCCCTGCAAAGACTAACAATAAGCCGTTGCGGGCTTTTTCTAGGTTGCCTGTGCGCTTCCAATAGAGGGCTGCGCAAATCAGTGCGTTGGCCGCAAAGATTTCCCCCGCGAACTCAGTAAATTGCGTCAACTCTAATAACACAAAGGCGAGCAATGCTATCGGTAGGGCGAGTATGCGATGGCTCAGTGCATTATGTTTTTCATCATGATGGGTAAACTGCTTGGTAAATAGTAGGCCGGTGATGCCGTAGAGATAAAAGAACGCATTAATACTGATAAGTGCGAGCAGACTGACGCCACCAACGTCGCTGAGTGGTAATTCAATGAAATTGCTAAAAGCTTCGATGCAGCCTATGTGCAACAGGGCGGTGATTTCCAGTAGCAGCGGCCACTTAAGTTTGCGACTCTGGGCAAGGGCGCCCGCACCAATAAGCAGTAAATAAGGCAGATACAATAGCGGCGCATAGCTTTGGGATAACAGCATCATAGGCGCGGTCGAGCCACCGACTAAGGCGATCACGGCGATCACTTTGGCATCTAAGCGCATCGACAGGCCATAACCCGCCAAAGTGATCAATAACAGTAAGATAAAACTCGCGCTATTGGGAATTAACTCAAAATACGGCCCAATAAAGTACGCGCAGAGATAATTCAGTATGAGTCCGAGTCCGACAATGCCTGAGCCAAAATCCGCCATACCCGCGCTTTTTTGGCGAATAAAAATCCCGCCGGCTATGATAGCGTTCGCGCTGGCAAACCCGAGTAGCGCTTTGCCAAGTTCTGAAAACCAATGGTTGATTGAATATTGCAGTAAATAACCAAAGCCTAAGGTCAGGGTGATGATCCCTGCGACAGTCATTAAAAAGACAGGTCCTAATCCCTTAGCCTGATAATGATGGTAGAAAGATTTGACTTGCTCGTTGACTGCCGTAAAGGGTGCCATGACGGCCGCGAGTCCTTGGGATAACAACTCATCAAATTGACTCGCCGCTTGCACGCTTGCCTGCAATTTGACTTCATCACTCAGCTGTTGATTTTGTGCTTGAGAAAGGTGTTCGGTTTTAGCGGTTTGTTCTGTCGAGGTATTTTTCGTTTTTCTTTGCCAAGGGTCTTCTTGCCAAGGTTCACTTGGTATAGGGCCTTGCTGCCATGGGTTGGGTTCTGCTGGGGCTGGCTCTACGGAAGCTGGCTCAAGGGTTGGTGTTTGTGCCGCATAGGTTAATGGGAGCGTGTCTTCAGCCGCAATTTGCTGACTTAAGGTCTCGAGCTTAGTGGAGAATTCTGCTAATTGACGACCGAGCGAAGATTGCTGCGATAAATGCAGCGATTGTAACTGTGCCAGCTCAGCTTTTAGTTGGGCAACGTCATCCTTTAACGGCATATCTCATTCCTAAGTGTTTAAGTGCTTAACTCATAAACCTTTGTCGGCAAGAAGTGTACTTGTATGTGTATTTTTCGGCTAGTTGTTGTTGATTTTTAGGAAATCTCCGACTGCTGCTTTTCCAACATGTCATTGCTCAGCATAAAAAGAGCCAAACATTGCTGGCTCTCATTTAACGTGTCAATTTCGATGAGGTTATTTTTTCTGTGCCTGCAGGATCACAAATTTACCGTTGGAGGCGACTGTGGTGCAGTTCTTAAATAAGCGCTGTAATTTTACATGGTAAGCCAGATGACGGTTACCGACGATATGTAAGATCCCCCCCTCTTTTAAGCGGCGGCGAGCGTCTAAAAACATCTGCCACGCGATATGATCGGTAATGGCTTCACCTTGATGAAACGGCGGATTACACAGTACTAGATCCGGTTGGACTTCTTCTGGCAGATGCGTCATGCAATCGTCCCAATAGAAGTGGCCTTTGTCTGTGGGTAATTGGTTGCGTGCCCAGTTTGCCTTGGTTGATGCGACTGCCATTTCAGAATCGTCGATAAAGTGAATGTCAGCCTCTGGGAATAACTGGGCGGTGCGTAACCCCAGCACGCCATTGCCACAGCCGAGATCAACAATCGACTTAAAATCCCCTTTGGGCAGATTCTCTAGCATGATGCGTGCGCCAATATCGAGTTTGTTGGCGGCAAACACATTACTTAAATTGCTTATCTCAAGTTGATATTCAGGTACGGCCCAAGTCACTTCTTTGGCTAATGGTCTTGGTTTGCCATCACTGACACAGGTGATCACTCGGGTGTTTTTCCACGCTAAGCTAGCGCTTGCGGGGCCTAAATGCTTAGCAAAGATGTCGAGTAAGGCGCCATTAATCGATTTGGATTTGGCGGCCACTAATACACGAGTGCCTGCGGGTAACACTTGCGACAAGCGCGTTAGCTGGTGGGCAAAGTAGCTTAAGTTCTTAGGCAACTTCATCAATACTAAGGCTAAGTTTTCTGGCAAGGTATCGCGGCTTGTAAACCATTGCAGATTATCCATTGGCAACTGATTGCGGCCATGGTTTTGTTCTGTGCCTAAAAAGCTGGTTCTGGCATCGGTTTCAACACACAGTGGCCAACTTGGATTCAATTTAGATAAACCGCAGCTTAAGGCGCCGAAACTGTCGTTGATAATGGCGGTTGGCACGGCGGCTTGCTCTGATTCAATAAGGCTTTTGAGTAAGTGTTCATCGGCGGCATCCCAAGCTTGAAGATTAGATTCCTGCTGAGCCGGATACCGTAAGAGTTCGAGTTCAACACCCGCTACTGAAAATTGTGTTGTCATGTGCCACACTGCGCCAATAAATTTAAGGCGCAGATTATCGCAGATTTCATGGCGCAGTGCGACGGCTCGCATGGAGGACGTCAATGCAGCAAGGTAAGTTAGGGTTTGATACAGAGGGTGAGGCTCAAATTAAACCGCCCATCACCTTAGTGCGGGGTTATCTTAATGCTGAGCAGCAAGCGACGCTAATGAAAGAAGCGCTGACCTATCCCTTAAGCCGCCCTGAAATCCAAGTCTTTGGTCAGTTTCACGCGATTCCCCGCCAGCAAGTATGGTTTGGCGATTTGGGCTGCGACTATTTATATTCAGGACTGTTTATTCGTGCCTTACCTTGGCCTAAATATGCTCACAAGTTGAGGGATAAGTTAGCGCGGGATTATGGTTTGGAGAGCAATGGGGTATTAGTGAATCGCTACGCCGATGGTAAAGATTGTATGGGCGCCCACAGTGATGATGAACCTGAAATAGCTCAAGGGAGTCATATTGCTTCTATTACCTTAGGCGCCACGCGGGATTTTGTGCTTAAGCATAAGCACAGTCAAACCAAGTACAGCATAAGTTTGCACAGTGGTGATCTACTGATCATGCACTGGCCTATGCAAAGTGATTGGTTACACAGCTTACCTAAACGTTTGAAAGTAAAAGAGCCGCGTTGGAACTATACCTTTAGACAACTCATCGTTAATTTCCATGGTTAATTGCCTCCCGCTAACTGCCTATGGTGAAGCACTGCGAAATATGGCTGGATATAAAGTGGTAGGGCATCAACAAATTGAAAGCGTGAATTTGATCTTTTCAATTTGAAGCAGTACTCTGCGGCAACTGGATTTTCCCATTCTGAGACTCGAATATGTCCAATACTCATGTGCAGGGCACTGTGGCTAACACTATTTCGCAGAAATTAACCGAATGCTTCTCGCCGACCCATTTAGAAGTGATTAACGAAAGTAATCGTCACCATGTACCACCGAATTCAGAAACCCACTTTAAAGTTGTGCTGGTAAGCGAGCAGTTTGATGGCTTACGTTTATTAGCCCGTCATCGATTGGTCAACACTCACTTAGCCCATGAGTTAGCCAATGGCGTGCATGCTTTGTCTATTCACACTTTCACTCAAAATGAGTGGGATGCGAATGCACAAGTACCTAATACGCCAAATTGTCGCGGTTAATTAATCGCTCAATAATACTGTTTAGCTTAGATTTCAAGGCCACTCTTCATAGAGTGGCTTTTTGTTTTAGGCCAACTTAAGACCGTTTTTGGATTTGCCGACCTTAGTTTCTAGTTTCCCTACCTTAGTTTCTGTGTTAACAATATGTTTTATTTTAAGAGGTTGGGCGATGTGATTGTCGATACCCATCCTGAGTGTATTTCCATGTCAGTTGGATCCATGCGCTCGTTTGACATCAGGGAGACTATTAAAAATGCGTAAGTTAGGGAGTTTGTTTATCTCAGTGCTGCTGATGGGACTGAGCGGTTGTAACCCCGTCTCCAGTGATGCGCAAAGCGTAGCCGCTTCCCATGCCGCAACTGATGTTCCCCATGCTTTACCTGTTATTGAATGGCGTCTTGCGACCTCTTGGCCGAAAAACTTCCCCGGTTTAGGCATGGCTCCTGAGCGTTTTGCGCATTTAGTCGATGAAATGTCTAACGGTCGGTTAAAGATTAGCGTTTATGGTGCGGGTGAGTTGATGCCCGCTTTTGCCGTATTTGATGGTGTGAGTCAGGGTAAAATTCAAATGGCCCACTCCGCTTCTTTCTACTGGAGAGGAAAAGCGCCCGCAGCGCAGTTTTTTTCATCGATCCCATTTGGTATGACCGCGCAGGAAATAAATGGCTGGCTTCACTATGGTGGTGGTATGGAGCTGTGGACTGAAGTGTATCAACCCTTTGGGATTATCCCCCTCGCGGGAGGCAATACAGGGATGCAGATGGGCGGCTGGTTTAATAAACCCATCAATACTATTGCGGATTTTAAGGGATTGAAGGTCCGCATGCCGGGCTTAGGTGGTGAAGTGTTGAAACGCGTTGGTGCTGTACCTGTAAACATGGCGGGGCGTGAACTTTATGGTGCATTGCAAACGGGGGCGATTGATGCCGCAGAGTGGGTAGGGCCAGTGAATGATCTTGCCTTCGGTTTACATAAAGTGGCTAAGTATTACTATTACCCTGGTTGGCATGAGCCTGGTTCAAATATGGAATTCTTGATTAATACCGCTGCCTTTGAGAGTTTACCTGAGGATTTACAGGCCATAGTCAGAGTTGCTGCGAGAGCCATTAATCAAGATATGCTCGATGAATACACGACCCGTAACGTGACCGCCCTTGAAATGTTAGTGAAGGACGAAGGTGTGGAACTTAAAGCGTTTCCACCGAACGTGTTGTTGGAGCTTGAGAAAATCTCCAAACAAGTGATTGAAGATCAAGCGAATCAAGATCCCTTAATGCGAAAGGTGTACGATGCTTATCACGCGTATGAGCAGGGTGTGCGCCAGTACCATAAAATATCTGAGGATACTTACAGTCAGCAGCGTCAACACTAAATGATGTTTTTTACTGCAAACTGTCACATTAGCATCTGATTTATATGAGATGATTTCATCTTAGATTATCTTGTTATCGGCGTAATTCATTTGGTGTTATGCTTGCAAGCCATAAATAGACAGTTACAGTGGCGTTGATGTCGCCCTGAGAATTTGGAGATCCCTATGCCATTACTTGATAGCTTTACCGTCGACCATACTCGGATGAATGCCCCTGCGGTTCGTATCGCTAAGCATATGAGCACGCCAAAGGGCGATGCCATTACTGTATTTGATTTACGTTTTTGCGCACCGAATAAAGAGATCCTCAGTGAGCGTGGTATTCATACTCTAGAGCATTTGTTCGCGGGTTTTATGCGTGACCATTTAAATGGCAGCGATGTTGAGATCATTGATATTTCGCCAATGGGATGTCGTACCGGTTTTTATATGAGTTTGATTGGTGAACCCACAGAGCGCCAAGTGGCCGATGCGTGGTTAGCCGCGATGGAAGATGTGCTTAAAGTGGTTGAGCAGTCTGAAATCCCTGAGCTGAACGAATACCAATGTGGTACGTATGAGATGCATTCATTAGAGCAAGCACAAGATATCGCCCGTAATATTATTGCTGCAGGCGTAAGTGTTAATCGTAATGACGATCTAAAATTAAGCGATGAAATTCTAGGTAATCTGTAATTGTTCGCACTCTTATAGTATGAGAGTGCTTCTTTAGTAAATTCAGTTTCCTGAAGTAAATAAGAGAAAGCGACGAGAGTCGCTTTTTTTTTCAAGTAAACTCAGCTATTTTACAAGTTAATAACAAAAACACCGTACGCTAACAAAGTTTTTGGGAGCTTGGTATGCCTAGTCGTTACTTCACTGTATCACTTTGTGCAATTTCTGTATCTCTTGCCTGTTCTAGCACAACGTTCGCCGATGATCTTCACAGTCAAATGCTTGAATTGAACAAGCTCAATGACACATTTCATTCAACGTCTAATCGTTTAGCGTTAGGTCAATTGACGGCTTTGACGGTTTTGCCTGCGGATCTGAGTGGAAATCCCGCGAGCATCAGCATGCGTAGCGCGACTCAAGGTATTGCGGTATTACAAGATAGAGTGTATTTCTCCCCTGCGCCGTATTCTGCACCGCAATTACAACTCTTACCTAATCTGCTGCAGCAGCAGAGTGTTACTGCCACCCCGATGGCAAATATGGCTGTCGGTGGGCAAGGTGCGTTTGGGGTGGTGAGTTATCAAACCTTACCTGTTGCTGAGCAGACCGAGAATAGTAAGGCGACTCTCGAGGGCAATACCGATTCAGACTACAGTGTCGATATGAATTGGGGAGTTAAGCAAAAAGAGTATGGCATGATACTCGCGGTTAATTATGCAGATAATAGCGGCGCCGATCACTTGCTCAATGGTCAAGACACAGACCATCAAACGACAGACATCTTATTTAAAATCAATGCTGCGAGTTTACTCGGTGCCAGAAGTCCACAGGTGACTGAGTTTACTTACCAGTTTCTCGATGATGATAGCTATCGCTCTCAACTTGGATTAACACAGGCCGATTGGCAACAAGATCCTATGAGTTTGTATTCGGCCACTGCGGCGGATAAACATCAGGGGCGACATCATAAGTACCAACTGTCTCACCAAGTTACGCTCAATAGTGGGCATAAGGTCACCACAGACTTTTACTACCAGTCCTATTCGCAGCAATTAAACCAACTCAATCAATTTGATGGGCAAATGTTCGATGCCCAGAGTCTTGCTGCATTGGCCGCATTTGAACGTCAGCCGACAGTCGATGGCGTCGAACTGGCTTCTTTACAACAAGACAATGATTTCAGCTCCTTTGGGGCACAAACTGAATCAGTGAATCAGTATGGTGCCCATCAAATTATCTATAGTGCCCGTTATCATACGGATAAAGCCGAGATGCACCTTGGCGATCAACAGAGTCTATGGCAGCAGGACTTGAGTTTAGTGAGTGATGCACAAAATGCGTTATTGGCCTATACCGACGATGCAACAGCATTTACTTCGGCAATCGATTCTTTGTTTAATTGGGACGAATTACAGATAAAGCTCGCGCTTGCCTATGAACAAGTGAGCGTCAATCGCAAGGTCGATTTAGCTTATGTAGGACTGGATGCGGCTGATTTCTCCGACAGCGATTGGATGCCACAACTCGGTGTTTTATATGATGCTGGAGATTGGCGCTTTAGTACGGATATTCGCCGCTCATGGACCGCCGCGAGTGCAGGTAATCTTGAGCAAGAGGCGCAAGTATCGCTGCAATATCAAGTCAGCGCCCAATATGCCAGTGAGCATTTTAGTGCTGACATCAAAACCTACGTTCAAGATTTTGATAACCTGCATGTCAATTGCGATGCGTATACCCAATGCGCCGACAGTCGTTTGTGGGTTCAAGGCAATGTCGTGGATGTACTGACCAAAGGAGTTGAGCTGAGTCTTGGCTACCAGTGGGATATCGGTAGTGTACAGTTACCATTAGTCTTAAATTATCAATATTCGAATTCTGAGTATCAAACCAATAGCTGTAACGAAATCCAAGGTTGCGTTGTGGCTGGTGATAGAGTGGCTTGGTTACCTGAGCAGCAATTGCATTTTAGTGCTGGAATGAAATATGCCGAATATGAATTGAATGCAAATGTCTTTTATCAATCCGAGCGGGAAATGGGCCAATTTGGCACTGAATTACAGCCTATCGCAGTACAATGGCGGGTAGATTTAGCGGCGAATTATCATTTTAACCGTCACCATGAGATTTATTTTAGAGTAGAAAATCTCTTAGATGAGTCATTAGTTACGACAGCATCAAATAGCGGAATTCGATCGGAAAATGGACGTATTAGCTATTTAGGTTATCAATGGCGCTTTTAAATTGAGTTTTATTTTGTTTGAATTTAAATCAATTGAAACAAATAAGATCGATTTCGGCTGCGTTTAGTGGACGTTTCGACTTTTTGCTAAATTAAATCTTTAATTATTAATGCTATAGTACCCAGTGGCCGTAATATTCTCTCTTTCTGATCAGTCACTAGGTCGGAAGGTGAACGCCGTAGCGCATGATTCTTTTCAATCCGTATTTTAGGTTTGAAATCACCTATAATTTTCGTGGCGATGCCAAGTCAATTGGGGTAAAATGCGCGCGACCAGCGTGATTGCGATCGCATTTCTGTGATAAATCTGCGCTAGCTCAATGCAGTAGGTTTTGTTTAAAACCTAAGTATTTAGCAGGAACGCGGCGCATTGTCTTTCCTTCAAACGTAGTGCTTGTGGATATGATTACAATTAAGAAAGGATTGGAACTGCCTATAGCAGGCGGACCAGAGCAAGTTATCCATAATGGCCCAGCCATTAAACATGTAGCTACTTTGGGTGAAGAGTATATTGGCTTACGTCCAACGATGAAGATCAAAGTGGGCGATAAAGTACAAAAAGGCCAAGTTCTTTTTGAAGATAAGAAGAATTTAGGCGTTAAATATACGGCTTTAGCCAGTGGTACTATATTAGACATTAACCGGGGCGCCCAGCGTGTTCTGCAGTCTGTTGTCATTGAAGTGGAAGGAAACGACAGCGTTGCCTTTGCTAAATATGATGCCACTGCACTCGATACGCTCGACTCGCAGTTAGTCCGTGACAATCTGATTGAATCAGGTTTATGGACTGCTTTGCGTACTCGTCCTTTTAGCAAAGTTCCTGCTGTAGACTCTTCTGCTGCTGGTATTTTTGTAACCGCAATAGATACTCAACCTCTTGCCGCTGATCCCGTTGTGGTGATCCGTGAGCATAAAGAAGATTTTGCTAATGGTCTTAAGGTCTTAGCAAGACTTACTGACGGTAAAGTTTACCTTTGTAAAGCGCCTGGCGCTGATATTCCTGCCGCAAACGCCCAAGTTGAAGAATTTGCCGGTGTGCACCCTGCAGGATTAGTCGGTACTCACATTCACTTCTTATTGTCTGCCTCTGCAAAACGTACCGTTTGGCATATTGGTTACCAAGATGTAATAGCAATTGGTCAGCTATTTACGACGGGTGAACTCAATACCGAACGTGTTATTGCAATCGCAGGCCCTAAAGCGGCTAAGCCAAGACTCGTACGCACTGTTGTGGGCGCGAGCATGACTGAATTAACCGCTGGTGAAGCCTTAGATGGCAATGTTCGTCTGATTTCAGGCTCTGTTCTGAATGGTCGTACAGCCGTTGGCCCACAAGGGTATTTAGGTCGTTACCATGTTCAAGTAAGTCTGTTAGAAGAAGGTACAGAGAAAGAATTTTTAGGCTGGGTATTACCAGGCTCAGACAAATATTCTATCACTCGTGCATTCTTAGGACATCTTGCTCCTTCTCGTCTGTTCAGCATGACGACCAGTACAGGTGGTTCAGACCGCGCTATGGTGCCAATTGGTAACTATGAGCGTGTAATGCCATTGGACATTCTTCCTACTATGTTGTTGCGTGACTTGATTTCAGGTGACTTTGACGGTGCTGCTACTTTAGGCGCGTTAGAGTTAGATGAAGAAGATCTCGCACTGTGTACGTTCGTATGTCCAGGCAAGTATGACTACGGTTCATATCTGCGTGACTGTCTAGATACGATCGAGAGGGAAGGCTAATGAGCTTGAAAGATTTTTTCGAACGTATTGAACCCGACTTTGAAAAAGGCGGTAAATACGAAAAGTTTTATGCCCTATTCGAAGCGGCATACACGATTTTTTATACCCCAGGTAAAGTGAACAAGGGCAAAACCCATGTTCGCGATAACCTCGACCTAAAACGTATGATGATTACGGTTTGGGCTTGTGCTTTCCCCGCGATGTTCGTGGGTATGTACAACGTAGGTTTACAAGCTCAATTAGCTTTAGTGGCTGGTTTTGCTACTCCTGACGTATGGCAAGTGAGCTTGTTCAGCATGTTCGGTACCGAACTGACGGCAAACTCTGGCTGGCCTGCGCTGATGTGGTATGGCGCCTGTTTCTTCCTACCTATCTACGCGGTGACCTTTGCCGTCGGTGGTATCTGGGAAGTGCTGTTTGCCTCTATCCGTGGTCATGAAGTCAACGAAGGTTTCTTCGTTACCTCTATCCTGTTTGCTTTAACGCTGCCAGCAACTATCCCATTATGGATGGTGGCGCTGGGTATCACCTTCGGTGTGGTCGTGGCGAAAGAAGTGTTCGGTGGTACAGGGCGTAACTTCTTAAACCCAGCACTAGCGGGTCGTGCCTTCTTGTTCTTCGCTTATCCGTTGAATATGTCAGGTGATACCTCATGGGTTGTGGCTGACGGTTACTCAGGTGCAACTGCACTGAGCCAAGCGGCGTCTGGCACTTTAGATTACGCAATTAACCAAAACTGGTGGGATGCGTTCTTCGGTTTCATTCCAGGTTCAGTGGGTGAAGTGTCTACATTAGCGATTCTGTTAGGTGGTTTGGTCATCATCTACACGCGTATCGCTTCATGGCGTATCGTTGGCGGTGTAATGGTGGGCATGATTGCCATTTCTACGCTGCTTAACGTTGTCGGTAGTGACACTAATCCAATGTTTGCAATGCCTTGGTACTGGCACTTAGTGTTAGGTGGTTTTGCGTTTGGCATGATGTTCATGGCGACAGACCCAGTGTCAGCGTCATTTACTAACCAAGCTAAATGGGCATACGGTATCTTGATCGGTGCAATGGCTGTGTTTATCCGCGTGATTAACCCTGCATTCCCTGAAGGCATGATGTTGGCAATTTTGTTTGCTAACTTGTTCGCGCCATTGTTCGACCACTTCGTGGTTCAGGCAAATATCAAGCGGAGGATTGCCCGTGGCTAGTAATAAAGATTCGTTCGGCAGAACCTTATTTATCGTCGTTGGCCTGTGTCTAATTTGTGCGATATTTGTGTCTACTGCAGCAGTGTTACTGAGACCGACTCAAGCAGAAAATAAACTGCTTGATAAGCAAAAGTATATTCTGGAAGCCGCTGGTCTTATCGATACTAAAGCTGGCAAAGTGACCAAAGCGCAAATTCTGGATACATACGGCAAACACATCGAAGCTAAACTGGTCGATTTGAAAACGGGTGCTTGGGTTGAGGGTGTTGATGCTGACACTTATGATCAACGTAAAGCGTCTCGTGATGTGAAAACCTCATTTGTACCTGAGAATGACATCGCTTCAGTGAAACGTGTTGCTGATAAGGCTGTAGTTTATCTTGTTCGTGACGGCCAAGGTAAATTAACCAGTGTCATTCTGCCAATCCATGGTTATGGCCTATGGTCTACTATGTATGCCTTCCTTGCTATGGATGCTGACCTAAACACAGTGCAAAGCTTAGTCTACTACGAGCACGGCGAAACGCCGGGCTTAGGTGGCGAAGTGCAAAATGCTCAGTGGAAAGCGAAATGGCATGGCAAAAAGTTATTTGATGAGCAAGGTAAACTCGCTATCAGCGTAACGAAAAACCCAACTGTTGCTAGCACTGAGTACGGTGTAGATGCATTATCTGGCGCAACCTTAACGAGTAACGGTGTACAACATTCACTGACATTCTGGTTGGGTAAAGAAGGTTTTGCGAGTTTCATTGAAAAAGCACGCAATGGAGGTCTCAACTAATGTCTGACGCTAAAGAACTGAAACAGGTTCTGACCGGACCTATAGTCAACAACAACCCGATTGCTTTACAAGTACTTGGTGTATGTAGTGCATTAGCGGTAACGAGCAAGCTCGAAACTGCATTGGTAATGGCGTTGGCGTTAACTGCGGTAACTGCGTTTTCGAACCTGTTTATCTCAATGATCCGTAATCATATTCCAAGCAGTGTGCGTATTATCGTACAGATGACCATTATTGCCTCTTTGGTAATCGTGGTTGACCAATTGTTGCAGGCTTATGCTTATCAGATCTCTAAGCAGCTGTCGGTATTCGTCGGTCTGATTATTACGAACTGTATCGTAATGGGTCGTGCCGAAGCCTACGCGATGAAAACACCGCCAATGATGAGCTTTATGGATGGTATCGGTAACGGTTTAGGTTACGGTGCGATTCTGTTAGCTGTTGGCTTCGTACGTGAACTGTTTGGTAACGGTTCTCTGTTCGGTGTTGAAATCCTGCACAAGATCTCTGATGGCGGCTGGTACCAACCAAACGGTCTGCTACTACTGCCTCCGAGTGCGTTCTTCCTGATCGGTGTTTTGATTTGGATTATTCGTACCTATAAGCCAGAGCAAGTTGAAGCAAAAGGGTAAGTGCGATGGAACATTATATTAGCCTGTTAATTCGCTCTGTTTTCATTGAAAACATGGCACTGGCCTTCTTCCTAGGTATGTGTACTTTCTTGGCTGTGTCTAAGAAAGTTACTACCGCCATGGGCCTAGGGATTGCGGTAGTTGTAGTGTTAACTATCTCTGTCCCAGCAAACCAAGTTATCTATCAAGGGCTGCTAGCTCCTGGTGCACTTGCTTGGGCTGGCGCACCTGAAGCTGACTTAAGCTTCTTGAAATTCATTACCTTTATCGGTGTGATTGCGGCTTTGGTTCAAATTCTGGAAATGGCACTGGACAAGTACTTTCCACCTTTGTACAACGCATTAGGTATTTTCTTACCTTTGATCACAGTGAACTGCGCGATTTTCGGTGCGGTATCATTCATGGTTGAGCGTGACTACAAGCTAGGCGAGAGTGTGGTGTTTGGTTTCGGCTCAGGAGTGGGTTGGGCATTAGCTATCGTATTGATGGCCGGTATCCGTGAGAAGCTGAAGTATGCCGACGTGCCTAACGGCCTACGTGGTTTAGGGATTACCTTTATCACCGCTGGTTTGATGGCCTTAGGTTTCATGTCGTTTTCAGGTGTGTCTCTGTAAGAGACACATAACGGCTTCTTGAATTGGACCTTCTAAGGATAAGTTAATGGATATTCTTGGTATTTTTAAATCTACTCCGCTCGAGGTTTACCTCGGTGTGAGTATGTTTACTGCTATCGTCCTCATCTTGGTATTAGTGATTTTATTCGCTAAGTCTAAGTTAGTGGCTAGTGGTGACATCACGATCGGCATTAATGACGATCCTGAAAAAGCGATTACAACCGGTGCGGGCGGTAAGTTGTTAGGCGTTTTGGCTAACAGCGGTATCTTCGTATCGAGTGCGTGTGGTGGCGGTGGCTCATGTGGCCAATGTCGCGTGGTGATTAAGTCTGGCGGCGGCGATATTCTGCCAACGGAACTTGACCACATCAGCAAAGGTGATGCCCGTAAAGGTTGTCGTCTTTCTTGTCAGGTTAACGTTAAGAACGATATGGAAATCGAGCTTGACGAAGAAATCTTCGGTATCAAGAAATGGGAATGTGAAGTTATCTCTAACGATAACAAAGCCACTTTCATTAAAGAACTGAAGCTGCAAATTCCTGATGGCGAGTCTGTACCATTCCGTGCTGGCGGTTATATTCAAATCGAAGCACCAGCTCATCATATTAAATATGCAGATTTTGATGTACCTGCACAATACCGTGGCGACTGGGAACACTTCGGTTTCTTCAATCTTGAATCTAAGGTTGATGAAGAAACTATCCGTGCATACTCAATGGCTAACTACCCAGAAGAGTTCGGCATTATTATGCTGAACGTGCGTATTGCTACGCCTCCACCACGTAACTTGACACTGCCTTGCGGTAAGATGTCATCTTACATTTGGAGCTTAAAAGCGGGTGATAAAGTCACTATATCTGGTCCATTCGGTGAATTCTTCGCGAAAGATACCGATGCAGAAATGGTGTTTATCGGCGGTGGTGCGGGTATGGCGCCAATGCGTTCACATATCTTCGACCAGCTGAAGCGTCTTCAGTCTAAACGTAAGATGAGCTTCTGGTACGGTGCACGTTCTAAGCGTGAAATGTTCTACGTAGAAGATTTCGACGGCCTAGCGGCTGAGAATGATAACTTCGTATGGCATGTGGCACTTTCAGATCCTCAACCAGAGGATAACTGGGATGGTTACACAGGTTTTATTCATAACGTATTGTATGAAAACTATCTGAAAAACCATGATGCTCCAGAAGATTGTGAGTTCTACATGTGTGGACCTCCAATGATGAACGCTGCCGTAATTGGTATGTTGAAAAATCTTGGTGTCGAAGACGAAAACATCCTGTTGGATGACTTCGGCGGCTAATGTTCATTAGTCCTAGATAGAAAAGTTGCAGATGTTGAGGATAATCTCTCATCTGCAACTTTTGCATTTAAGGGCCCAAATAAGAGTAGTAGGTCACTATGTTTCAGACCTTAAAGATCAATACCTCAGCGTTAAAGTATTCATTTAACTGGCTAGTCCTCGTGGGACTGGCCTTTTTTGTTTCAGCCTGTTCTAAGCAAAACGAAGTCATTTCGTTGGCCGGCAGCACTATGGGCACGACTTATCACATTAAAGTCGTCCCGAATGAGCAGATGCCGACGGCGCAGTTACTTCAAGCGGAAATTGATTTAGCCCTTGAGCTAGTCAATGACCAGATGTCGACCTATCGGCCTAATTCAGAATTATCCCGTTTCAACCAATTGCCATTGGAGCAAAGCGTTGAAGTCTCACCGGATACCATAAAAGTGGTGCAAGAGGGAATACGTTTATATCAAGTGACGGATAAGGCACTTGATATTACCTTAGGTCCTTTAGTTAATCTGTGGGGGTTTGGACCTGATAAGCGTCCAACTAAAGTTCCGACACAGGCTGATATTGATGCGGCTAAAGCCAAAACAGGGATTAGTGAACTTTCCATTGAAGGCAATCGTCTAAGTAAGCACAACACCCATTTATATGTAGATTTATCATCAATCGCGAAGGGATTTGGGGTTGATAAGATCGCTTCTATTCTTGATAAATACCATGCGACTGGGTATTTAGTTGAAATTGGTGGCGAACTGAGTATCAAAGGTGCCAAAGGTGATGGAAGCTCTTGGCGTGTTGCTATAGAGCAACCGACCAATGATGGCTCTGAAGCCGTACAGCAGGTTATTGCACCTGGTACTATGGCGATGGCGACCTCTGGTGATTATCGTAATTATTATGAAGAAGACGGCCAACGTTTTACGCATATAATTGATCCGCGTACTGGTTTGCCGATAAATCATAAGTTAGCATCCGTGACTGTATTGCATCAAAATTGTATGACGGCCGACGGTTTTGCGACTGCCATGATGGTTTTGGGCACAGAAGCATCATTGGAGCTTGCCAAGAAGGAACACTTGGCGATAATGCTAATCGAAAAGCAAGGCGACGGATTTAAGGTTTATTACAGCGACGCCTTCAAGCCTTTCCTTATTTAGTTTTTGGAGTAAACCATGACCTCTTTTATTGCGGCATTTGTGATCTTGTTAGTCTTCTTTTTGCTCATGTCGATTGGTTATCTCATCAAGCGCAAAGCCGTTGAAGGAAGTTGTGGCGGTTTAGGTGTTCTAGGGATTGAGAAAGCGTGTGATTGTGATGACCCTTGTGACAAACGTAAACGTCGTATGGCCGCTGAAGAAGCGCGTCGTGAAAAGTTAACGAAAGACCGCATTATCTAAATAGTCTTGATTCGATCATAGCCTCCGATTTAGGGGGCTATTTTTTTGCCTCGTATTTTCTTACACGGGTTAATCATTTGAGATTTATCCTTGGGATTAGAGTGGGATAGCAAGTTAATCTAAGCTGGAATGAGAATGCTTTTCATCATTAAGTGAGTGAAATATAAAGATAATTTGAGTTGGTCGATAAATTGTACTAGGCTAGAAGCTTGATTTAGATCAATCTTTTCACGCTTACCAAGGATAGTAACTTATGAAAGGTCATCCTAAAGTGGTTGGGCAACTGAATCGGGTGCTTACCTGTGAGTTGACCGCCATCAATCAATATTTCCTCCATGCCCGCATGTTTAAACATTGGGGCTTAGAGAAGTTAAACCACGTCGAATACAAAAAATCCATCCAAGATATGAAGCATGCCGATAAGCTCATCGAGCGAGTGCTGTTTTTGGAAGGTCTGCCGAATCTGCAACAACTCGAAAAACTTCGCATTGGTGAACATAGCCAAGAGATGCTCGACTGCGATCTGGCCATGGTGCAAGAGCAGCTTACATTGCTGCGTGATGCGATCAGCTTGTGTGAAGCCGAACAGGACTATGTGAGCCGCGATCTGCTGGAAGATATTCTCGAAGACGAAGAAGAGCACTTAGATTGGCTCGAGTCGCAGCAAGAGCTCATTACGCTAACCGGTATTCAAAATTATCTACAATCGCAAATTAGCGACCAATAGGAGCAAGATATGAAAGGCGATAAAGACGTTATCGATGCGTTAAATCGACTCCTAACGGGAGAACTCTCGGCAATGGATCAGTATTTTGTCCATGCCCATATGTATGAAGATTGGGGCCTGAATGAACTCTATGAGCGTATCGCCCATGAGTCAGATGATGAGAAAGCCCATGCAGCCAAATTAGTGCAGCGCATTTTATTCCTCGAAGGTACACCCAATGTTGCCGCCCGTGAGGCATTGAACATAGGTAAAGATGTAGAAGAGATGCTACGTAATGATCTCGCCTACGAATACAAGGTCGCGGACGATTTGCGCAAAGTGATTGCACTGTGTGAGCAGAAGCAAGATTACCAGACCCGCGAAATCCTTGAAGTATTACTCGACGATACAGAGTCTGACCATATGTATTGGCTCGAAAAACAACTTGGGCTTATCGACCGTGTTGGGCTGCAAAACTACCTGCAAACTAAGATGTGAGCTTTAGATTGTTAGGTTGAGTAAATACCTAGGCCATTGAGTGTAATGGCCTAGGAACTCAGTTATTAAGCATGTCTGTTGTTCCTCACACTTGTCTTGTTCTCTTTTTTAGCGCTAGGCCACATCTTATTGGCCCCAAATCTATCAGGAATACTTGATTACTGTTTTTATATACAGTATTTTGGCGTTGGAGGAATTCAACGTGCGAAAAATTATTCATATCGATATGGACTGCTATTTTGCGGCAGTGGAAATGCGCGACTTTCCCGAATACCGTGGCAAGCCTTTAGCCGTGGGCGGCAGTAGCGATCGTCGAGGTGTTATCAGCACTTGCAGTTACGAGGCACGTAAATTCGGTGTACGTTCAGCAATGGCAACGGCTTATGCCTTTAAGTTGTGCCCTGAGCTGATTTTAGTACCAGGCCGGATGCAGGTTTACAAAGAAGTGTCGCTACAAATTCGTGAAATATTTTCTCGCTATACCCAATTAATTGAGCCGCTTTCCTTAGATGAAGCTTATTTGGATGTGAGTGAGTGCCAGCAATATAAGGGCTCAGCGACCTTGATTGCCCAAGCGATTCGTCGCGATATCTTAGCCGAAACGGGTTTAACCGCATCGGCGGGTATCGCGCCAGTAAAATTTTTAGCTAAGGTCGCCTCGGATCTGAACAAGCCAAACGGCCAATATGTCATTACGCCAGAGACGCTTTCTGAGTTTGTTAAGACCTTATCGCTGCGTAAAATTCCCGGTGTTGGTAAAGTCACCGCAGAAAAGCTCTCTTCGCTCGGGCTCAATACCTGTGGTGATGTGCAAGCTTATTCTAAACCTGAGCTCTTAGCGCGATTCGGTAAGTTTGGTGGTGTGTTGATTGAGCGTTCCCAAGGCATAGATGAACGGGGTATTTCTGCCGACAGAGAGCGCAAGTCAGTGGGGGTTGAAACCACATTAGCAAAGGATATTTATAGCTTAGAGCATTGCCAGCAGGTGATGTCGAGTTTGATCCAAGAACTGTCGTTGCGTTTAAGTCGCAGTGCTAAGGAACGCAAAATACATAAACAGGTGGTCAAACTTAAGTTTAATGATTTCAAGCAGACTACAATTGAGCACCGCAGCGATGAAGTCTCGATTGTAATGTTTTATGAGCTACTCGCGCAGGCTATGGAAAGGCAAGAAGGCCGTGGCATTCGTCTATTGGGTATTTCGGTCGGCCTTACCGATTCTACTCTTGTCGTCGCCACAAGCTTAAACGGCCAGACTCAGCTGGATTTAGCACTCTAGCCGTTTATTGAGTCGATAAGCCGCAGACTCATGCCTGCATTGGCTCAATAAGCCTCGGGTGGATTCGCCAACATAAAATCAATTAACAGTCTGACCCGTAAGGGCAGGTTGTCTCGATCGCGATACATCAAGTAGGCGGTGCGCGGAATACCTTGCCACTCGGGCAGTATTTGAATGAGCTTGCCACTTCGTATCTGTTCACTCGCCATGCTGATGGGTATGAGTCCAATCCCAAGCCCCGCCACCACGGCCTGACAGGCAATCGCCATATCATCGACGGCTAGTTTGATATTACTCCTTGGTTCAAACTCGACATTTTGCCCTGTGCTATTGTGCTGTAAACGCCACGTTTTTGTGGGCTTGGCGATGATAACCGGATACTGATCCAGCTCTTCAATGGATTGCAGCGCATGCCACTGCGTTGCCGATGTGCTGGCGCAAAGTACAAAGCTAATTGTGGTAAGTGGTCTTGCAATCCAATCGGGATCTTTAGGTTCGCCCACTCGAAAGGCGATATCGATGGCGTTTTCACTGACATCGATATTCATGTTCGACAGACTTAAATCGATATCAATATTGGGATAATGCCGTTGGAAGGCGTTGAGTGATTCACCTAGCCAGCGATAGGTTGTATTGATGGGCGCCGAGATCCGCAATTTGCCAACCGCTTGATGTTTATCCGCATGCAACTCACCAGATACCTGGTTTAACTCGATAAACAGCGGGCCGCAGCGTTCGAGATACCGCTGACCTGTGGCGGTAAGGTTGACTTTATGGGCGTCTCTGTGCAGTAAACGCAGACCTAAGGATTGTTCTAACAGATTGATTCGACGGCTTAAGGTTGAAGGTGGAATGCCTAAGTGCTGCGCCGCGAGCTTAAAACTCCCTTGCTGTGCCACTACCCAAAATAAGCGCATATCGTCTAAGGAATAATTAAGTTTCATATTTGGAATTTAAGCTCTCAATCTTGAGTGTTTTAATAATATATGAAACTTATAAACTAAGCTCAATCCCAATTACCTCCCTAGAGTCCGATATGAAATCCCATACACCTTACATGACAATTGTTTGTCTACTGATTTGCGTTTTTAGCTGGGGCAGTGTGTTTCCGATTGCTAAGCGAGTGTTGGAGGAGATGTCAGGGGAATCTCTCGTATTCTGGCGTTTTACCATTGCGGCTGTGACTCTAGCGTTATATATCGTTTTTACTCGTCAGGCTTGGCCTAAATTGAGTTTGGCGCAATATATTGTCATAGCGTTAGTGGGGGTGATTGGTGTGGGCGGCTTAAATCTGGCGTTATTTAATGGCCTGCAGCATACCTCTGCTGCCAATGGTGCCTTGATTATGGCGCTCAGCCCGCTGGTGACTTCAATCGTCAATGCGCTATTACAGCGTGAATGGCTCAGCAGACAACAAGTGTTTAGCTTAGTGGGTGGATTGGCGGGCGTACTGCTAGTGATCACTAACGGCAGTGTGCAGCAGTTGCTCAATTTTAGTTTTAACCAAGGTGATGTGATGATTGCCGCCGGCATGTTGGCGTGGAGTGGTTATACCATTTGTTCGCAACGGGTCGGCCATTGGTTGCCTGTATTGCCATTTACCTTGCTGAGTATGATAGCTGCCAGTGTGTCTATGTCCGTGGTTGGACTTGGCCGAGGTGAGTTTCACCCTTGGCTGGAGTTGATGGAACTGTCGGCAACGGCTTTTTCTAGCGTGCTCTACATAGGTTTGTTCGCCACTGTGCTCGGTTATCTGTTTTGGATTAACGGTGTTAAGGCGCTTGGCCCCGCTAAGGCATCGATTTTTTTTAATCTCGTGCCCGTTTTTGCAGCATTAACGGCGTTAGCCATGGGGCAGGCGGTGACGGAAATTCAATTGGTAGGGATGCTGATAGTGATCCTTGCGTTGATGTTACCTATGTTAGTCAACTTACGCGCGGCAAGAGGCTTAGTGGTTAAGCGCTGCTAATCGGTGCTAGCTTTGCTGTTTAAATATAAGGGAGCACCTGAATTCAGATAATCACTGCGACAGGTTTATGCTCCCTTATTCGTTTGAGGGGACCTTTCAAACATCACTGATTTACAAAAGGTAACTTATATAAAAGCTTTCACTCTCAACAAATTACAGTTTAAAGCGGCTGACCAGCGCAGTGAGATTACTCGCCATTGACGAGAGTTGTACGCTTGCTGCGTAGATTTCATCAGTGGTTCGTAGACTCTCCTCCGACTGTTCGGCAATGTGTTGAATATTTTGATGACTCTCGTTGGCCATAGTGGTTTGCGCTTTAGCTGCTAGGGCGATTTGATTATTCATCTCACTAATTTGGCTGACCATTTCTGCAATATGCGCTAAGGCTTCACCGGCATTACTGGCGGCTTCTACGCTTGAGATAGCCTTTTCATTACCGATATTAATCGCTGCCACAGCGCTTTGAGTGCCATTTTGCACATTGGCGATCATTAATTTAATTTCTTCGGTGGATTGGTGAGTCTTAGAGGCAAGGGATCGCACTTCATCGGCAACCACTGCAAAGCCGCGTCCTTGTTCGCCCGCGCGCGCCGCTTCAATTGCGGCGTTAAGGGCTAATAGATTCGTCTGTTCGGCAATGGCTTGAATCACCTCGAGCACGCGGCCGATATGTTGGCCTTCCTGTTCGAGTTTATTGATCTGCATTTCTGCCGTGCCCACATCTCCCGCAAGTTCACGAATCACATTGATGGTTTTTTTCACTCTTGCCTGACCGTCGGCGGTAAATACGTCGGCTTGTTTAGCGGCATCGGCGGCATGACTGGCACTGACTGATACATCTTGCACTGATGCGGCAATATGATCGCTGGCATCGGCGATTCTGTGGGTTGCAGCTTGTTGATCCATCAAGGTATGTTTTGCTGATGCGCTGGTTTTGGCTAGACCTTCGGCAGCGGTGTTGAGCTCTGATGTAGATTGTTTAAATTGCGAGATAATGCCATGTAAGTTATCGAGAAAATGATTGAATGCCTTGGCAAGATCACCAAGCTCGTCCTTAGAGGTTAAGTGGACTCGTTCGGTCAAATCGCCATCACCATCGGTAATGTCGTGGATTTTTGCGAGTAAAACCGCCAGCGGTTTGCTGATGAGTTTAGGCAGTGCAACGATAAAGAGTATACAGATCAAGAGACTGATGGCTAAGGCAATTAACTGCATCTGTTGTCCATGATTGGCATCATCATCTACTTGGGCTATCGCTGCGGTAGTATTACTATTTAAATCATTGATTAAATGATTAATGTTCTGGTGTAGTTGCTCGAATTGCGTTGCTGCTTGACCGAAACTAAGATCAATCGCCGTCGTTCTACCGTTACGGCCATTTTGGGTGCGTTGATTACTGATTTCTGTGGTTGTAGCTCGCCAAGTATCGAAACTGTGATTCAATTCATTGAGCTTATCTTTAGCGAGGGGACTTGTGGTCACATCGGCAAACTTATCAATATGTTCTTTAACCAGAGAGATACTATTAGTGTGCTGCTTTAAAAGGTCGTTGTAAGAGTCTGTGCCCACGTTAACAAACATCAGGCTGCGCTCGGCCACTTGAGCTTGATAAAGCTCTTTATCGGCCTGTAGGAGTTCAGATTGGCTAGGTAAGTATTCAAGCGCGAGTGTATTCGCGCTGTGATTTAAGGCTTTGAGTCCTAAAATACCAGTTGAAGAGGCGAAGATGACTACGCCAGCGAGTAGCAGACTCGGATAAGTCAGTTTCTGATTAACGGATAGATCTTTATACCATTCCATAGTCACGCCCTCCTTGATTGATGCACTGAAAAGGTGAGAGCCGCAATAACCTCTGTGGTAAGAGGATGCAGCCCATCACTGGCGTTCTCTGGTAATTAGAGTCCAAATTGATCTAGGTTGATCCCAATCGTGATAGCGCCAATTGCAGCATCGCCATCCATCACTGGAATAGAAATTTGTACTAGATAGGCTTGGGAGCTCTCGTCAAACTTGACCGGACCTATGTGTTTATCGCCTTTGCCATTGGCGAAGGATTTTTGCCATTTATCCTCATCACCCTGCCAATAATCTGAAGTTTTACTGATCATGGCGACGTTCGCGCCTTGATTGTCCATGAGGAAAATTTCTTGGTAGTAAGGTTTGCTGGCTTCGAAGGTCGTGAGAAACTTGGCCGCTTCGTTGTTCATCAGGGATGACATAAAGTCATCAATACCTGCGGTGGCAATCCATTTTTCATCTAATGTTTTGATTGAATCTAAGCTTTTGCCTTGGGCATTTTGCGCTTTAACAGCATTCACCAGTACCACTTCTCTGCCTAATGGCATCAGTGAATCGGCTAGGTCTATAACGGCTTTGGGGACTTCTTCGGCGAAACTGAGGTTACTGCTGAGCAGTAGTGCAGCGGCTGACAAGATTTTACCAAATTTCATGCTCTCTATTCCTTAAGGTCACAGTATTGAAGGGGAAAGCGGTTATCTCTAAAAGCGCGATAAGCAAAAATACGTTAGGGTCAGACAGAACAACTATAGTAGAAAATTCAAGTTATTCAGTTCTTTCATAAAAATTTTATCGATGGCATTTCTACACAAATAGAATCCGCGGTAAAAAATAAGGCCACATCTGACTTGAGCAGATATGGCCTTGAATTGAGTGAGCTAGGGTAAGGTTAGAACATTAAGCCTTGACTGGAATGCGCTCGAGTACGGCTAATAATAATGTCCAATATTGGCCGACTGTGGTGATGTTTACCATTTCGTCTGGACCGTGTGGATAGCGAATGGTGGGGCCAATCGAGACCATGTCCATGTCTGGATAGGGTTTCTTGAATAGACCACACTCGAGACCCGCATGGATCACCATGATTACTGGCTCTTTGTGGTAAATATCTTGATAGGTTTCGCGCACTATCGCCATTACAGGTGAGCTGTTATCTGGCTTCCAGCCTGGGTAAGCACCGCTTAAATCGATATCGGCTCCGGCTAAGTTGGTCAGCGCAGTTAACATGCCTTCGACTTGAGTACGGCCAGAATCGATCAGCGAGCGGATAAGGCACAGGATAGTGACTTCTTCATCGTTAGTGCTGATAACGCCAACGTTGAGCGAGGTTTCAGTCACACCTTCGACTTCATCACTCATGCGGATCACGCCGTTCGGGCACACATGCAGCAAATCGATCAGGGTATTTTGGCTGTTTTCGCTCATCACACGTTTTGGTGTTGGGATAGTGTTTAACACTAAACGCATATCGGGATCGGCAATGGCGAGTTCGGTGCGGATAAGCGCTTCAAACTCAGCGACTTTTTCGTTTAAGGCGCTGACGTTTTCTTCTGGCAACATAAAGCTGATGTTGGCTTCCCGTGGAATCGCATTACGCAGTGAACCGCCGCTAAATTGGGTCAACTCCAACGCTAAATCATCTGCGTTTTCAAAGAGGAAACGCGCCAATAGCTTGTTGGCATTGCCACGACCTAAGTGAATGTTCACCCCAGAGTGACCCCCTTTTAAGCCAGATAAGTGCAGGCTAAAGGCTGAGTAACTTTGCTCAGAGGCTTGCCACACCATAGGCAGGGTGATTTGAGCATCGACACCGCCGGCGCAGCCCATGTAGATTTCACCTTCTTGCTCTGAGTCAGTATTGATCAGAATGTCTGCGTCTAACATGCCAGCCTGTAAACCGAAGGCGCCTGTCATGCCCGCTTCTTCATCTATCGTCAGCAGCACTTCTAATGGGCCGTGCTTGATATCATCAGAGCCTAAAATGGCTAAAGCCGATGCCATGCCAATACCGTTATCTGAACCTAAGGTTGTACCCTTGGCTTTAACCCAATCGCCATCGACATAAGCTTCGATAGGATCTTTAGTAAAATCATGCACTTTATCGGCATTTTTTTGTGGCACCATATCGATATGGGCTTGAATAACCACGATTTTACGATCTTCCATACCCGGCGTCGCAGGCTTACGGATGATCACGTTGCCAACGGCATCCTCAACGACGGCAAGTTGTTTGCTTTTAGCCCACGCTTGAATGTGCTGGCTTAAGGCTTGCTCATGCTTAGATGGATGGGGAATCGCGCAAATTTGTTCGAACCATTGCCATAATGGCTGCGGGTATAACTGACTTAAGGCTGTCACTTGAGTGTCCCTCATAAGGTCTTGTGAGTATAGGGCAAATTTGTGGCCATTCTACCACATTCTGTGCAGCCAAATAATCTCAGCGTCACAGGCTTTTGGTGAGCTGGCAGCCAAAGTTTCCAGTTCGATTTTTTCTGGGAGTGTCGGTACCACTTTTAGATTGGTAATTAAGCGATAGAGCGGGAATAATGCAGGCACAATAATGAAAAAGGATGGGTCATGTTTCAAGTTAACTTCGTTGATGTAAAAGCAGAAAATGCCATTTTTGATGGTGAAGGCTGGGATGCGGTTGTGGTGGTGACGCCCGATCTGGATTCTATCGGTTTTGATGAGATAGGTTTATTGGCTCAGCACGGTGCCCACGTGGATAAGCGCGTGGGTAAGAGCCCGATATTACTGTTTGCCCCAGGGCTTGCGGGAGGGCGTTTGATCATTGCCCCTGTCACCCAAGTGAATGACGAGTATGTGGACGTGCGAGTCTATGCCAATGCTGCAAGGGCGGCGATTGCCATTGCAAAAGACGCAGGTGCAAAACGTCCATTGTTATATGTAGTGCCATCGAAGGACTCACGTTTTAGTTTTGCCTCTGAAGTCGCAGCATTAGCCTGCGGTCAAGAACTGTGGCAAACCTTAGAGCTGCGTGAAGCGACTGGCTTAACGCCTGCATTTGAGGCCATAGGGTTATTATCTTCATCAACCCATAACAGCAATTTGCTCAATGCCTTAGAAGCGGGCCGCGTATTAGCGCGGGATTTGTGTGGTACTGAACCTGAGCGCATGTCGGCTAAAGCCTTTGCGGACTATTGTTTGCAATCCTTAGCGGGCAGCGTGATCAAAACCGCAGTGGTAGAAGACAGAGATATTTTAGAGCGTGATTATCCGCTACTCAGCGCCGTGGCGCGTTCTTCTTTTGCTGTCGGTCGTCATCAGCCTCGCGTGGTGAAACTAGAGTATCTGCCAGAGGGTCAAGTGACTCGCACTTTCCTGTTTGCGGGTAAGGGCGTGATTTACGATACCGGCGGCGCCGATCTGAAAGTCGGCGGCGCTATGGCGGGTATGAGTCGTGATAAAGGCGGCGCTTCTGCCGTGGCGGGTTTATTTAAAACTCTGTCAATGCTCAAGCCTAAAGGTATTCGAGTGATTGCCGAGTTAGGTTTAGTGCGTAACAGCATAGGCAGCGAAGCCTTCGTGACCGATGAAATTATTACGAGCCATGCGGGTGTGCGAGTGCGGATTGGTAATACGGATGCCGAAGGGCGCTTAGTGCTGGCGGATTTACTGAGCCATTTACGTATCAAAGCCGTGTCGGCGGTGAAGCCTGAGATGTTTTCGGTAGCAACACTCACAGGTCATGTCGTGCGTTGTTATGGCAGCTATCCCGCGGCGGTGGAAAACTCTGTGGCGAGTTCACAGCAATGCGCTGTCACTTTACAGCAGCAGGCGACTCAATGGGGTGAGCCCTTTGAAGTGTCTACATTACGCCCTGAAGACTTCGCTAAGATCCGCGATGTGTCAGGCGCTGCTGAAATATTATCTTCCAATAATGCGCCATCATCGATTACCGCCCGTGGACATCAGTATCCCGCGGCATTTTTACTGAAAGCGTCGGGGCTATTTGATCATGGGGTTAATGCCCCTATTCCCTTGGCTTACACACACTTAGATATTGCAGGAAGTGCAACAGAAGGTGATCCGCTCTACGGCAAACCCACAGCGAGTCCGCTGGTGGGCTTGTATCAATATCTGATCAATCGCTAACGATTTGTGGTAACAAATAGAAATAATTCTGTAATATCTTATTTATTAGATATTTACAGGGTTATTTCTGTTTTTCTGTGAAACAGATCGCCATTAACCTCACTATAATTGTGTAATTTAATTACATTAAAAAGCCTTAATCAAAAAAAATACAAATAAAGGTTGTAATAAAACTACAAATCCATATAATTACTTTCGTGGATTAGGCACTACGCCTTTCCTCTCTAGTCTATCCAGGATGGATATTTTTCTCCAAGGACCTGAGTGACAAGTCGTCTCAACGGATATGAGAATCTCTAGTTCCAAGGAACCGAGCCAAGCTTCACTAGAGTACTTAATCACAACTAATTTAGGAGTATTGACTATGTCTTATACAGGCAACAACCATATTTATTGGCAAAACACTTGGTTTAACACTGATGTTTTGCGTGGCGGTTTATTCGCCATGAGCTTTAAGGCCTAACCCTCCTTAAAGTTTTAGTTTCCATCATCCATCAACCTTTGTATCGCCTTTTTTGGCGTGTTTAGACTCAAGTAGCATATTGATGTTTTTGCATGGATATGCCAGGTTTTTCCCGCTAGCGCGGTAATGTACTTCCCCGAAAGGGACGCTTGAAATATGTCTTTGCCTGCTCATTGAGCAGGCTTTTTTTTGTCTTTTTTTCGCTTAAGTATTTAACGGTTTTGCCTGATGTAATGAGCGTAAACGGTTCGTGTTAGAAGTGATGTGGTATGGACAATAAATGGATATGGGGTTCAATATACAAGCTATCGGCCTATCGCTTGTGATACTTGTTACTCAGGGACTGTTTATGGACACTAAGTTGTTTTTTCAAAATGGTAAGTTAACACTGGATATCAACCCCAGTGAGATGCGAATGTCGCATTGGGTTTATGCGCCAGTGTTAATCAATACTGAAACGGCGGAAGTGCTTTTTGATTTATCAGGGAAGGGCTGGGATTTTCGGTCTGCAGAAGAAAGTGGTGATGACATCATTTTAAAGCTTGCCCGTTATCCTGATGCGAACAATGTATTTAGGCTCGTTCTGAATATATCAAAAGACCGAGCAAGCCTTAACGGTAATATTTTTTCAATTAATGATGTGTGTAAGGTATTAGAGGATATTGCCTAACAAGTGATATATGGATTTTTTAATTTTTATATATAAATCATAGCCTTTAATCTGCAAAGATATATGCGGCAAACCCTACCCAACTTAATAGTAAAAGCGTTATGGCAATCCAAGTCGCGGTGGTGAACTGACGTTGAGATTCGAATAATGCGTCTGAATCCTCTAGTTCATCAGTGTCATTAACTGTGCGAGATTTTGCTCTCAACTGTTGTTTACGTGCTTTATCCCGTTCGCGAGCTTTGGCTTTTTGCAGCTTTTTATATTCAGCTATGCCTTTTTCTATCCCTTGGGCAATGAGTTTAGTTTGCTCTTTGGTTTGGCCCGGCTTTTTGGTGGCTTTGGCTGCGACCAGTGCTTCTTGTTGAGTTTCTGTCGAGATAGTGGGTTTCATCTGGGCTCTGCCTAAATTAATGCGGCTGTGGCTAAAAGGTGATAGCTAAAGTGTAAACGCAGCGATTATACCCACATTAGACCTCAAAAACGTAAGATGAATATCTTCTTTCCATTAAAAAATCAGTGGATGTCCACCCTGTGGGGCGGGGATATATACAGGCTCGTAGTCCCATACTTCCCTAATGGTATCAACCGACAAAGCATCGGATGGCGTGCCTTCACTGACGATTCGCCCTTGTTTTAACACAATTAATTGATCGCTATAGCGCGCGGCTTGGTTTAAGTCATGCAGTACCACTATTACAGTGTAGCCTTGTTGGTGAGCTAAGTTTTGGGCTAATTCAAGTACTCTGTGCTGCTGGGCAAGATCTAACGCCGATGTTGGTTCATCCAGTAATAGTACGGGCGGAAACGGCGATTGCCTGAGTTGAGTTAAGACTCTGGCGAGTTGGACTCGCTGTTTCTCGCCGCCAGAGAGGGTTGGATAGCTGCGCTTAGCCAGATGGGTTAAGCCCACTTGCGCCAGTTGCTCGGTAACTAACGCATCACCTTCTATCTTACTGATGGTTAAGGGATATAAGCCCATTGCTACGACTTCTGACACAGTGAAAGGAAAGGTGAGGCTGGCGTGTTGCGGCAGTACAGCTAAGGATTTTGCCAGCTCGCTCCTAGGCCAATCCGCCAGCTGGCTATGGCCTAGTCGTATACTTTGCCTTGGTGTGCTGATTTCTTGGCAAAGGGCTTTAAGCAGGGTGGATTTACCCGCACCATTTGGGCCGAGTAGGGCGGTTACCGCACCCGATTGAAACTGTACATTAATATCACTGAGCACGGTTTTTGGACCGATGCTGACATCGAGCTGACAAATGCTGAGCTCGGTGCGATCAAATTGCGCCTTAGCTGAATAAGTTGTCGATTGTGATGGTTGATTTGCAAAGGATGTTGCAGCCATAAAAACTCGCTTAGATTAGCTTACTGCGCTGTTGCAGTAGTAAAAAGATGAAGAAAGGCGCACCGATGAGCGCGGTGACGAGTCCAACGGGTAACTCGGCAGGCGGTAAAAAAGCGCGCGCGCCGATATCGGCCAATGCCAATAGGGCTGCACCTAAAAGTGCGCTGATGGGCAGCAGTTGGCGATGATCTGGCCCTAACATCATGCGCACTAAATGCGGCACGACGAGGCCGATAAAGCCGATAATTCCTGTTGCAGCTACACTTACGCCAACCCCTAAGGCGCAAAGCAAAATAAGCCTAAGTTTGAGCCTATCGACATCTATCCCTAAGTGGCGTGCTTCGGATTCGCCAAGCAGCAAGGCATTGAGTGCCGCCGCATCTTGGTGAAATCGCCAACTCAGTAGCGCTAAGGTCACAAGACAAAGGCTGACATATAGCCACTGCGCACCTGCAATCGATCCCATTTGCCATAGGGTTAAGTCACGTAGCGCCATGTCGTTGGCAAGATATGTGAGAACACCTATTCCTGCGCCTGCCAGCGCAGCTATGGCAACACCCGACAAAAGTAATAATACGACCGATGTACCTGTTGGGCTGCTGGCGAGTCGGTAGACGATAAGGGTGGTCACTAATCCCGATGCAAACGCACTGATGGGGATCATCAACGGATTCGCGTTGGGTAGCAGCACGATACAGATGGCTGCGCCAAGTGCAGCGCCGGATGACACTCCGATAATACCGGGATCCGCTAAGGGATTGCGAAAAAGCCCCTGCATTACCGCGCCGCACTGTGCGAGCGTAGCGCCTACTGCTAACGCCAGTAATGTCCGTGGTAAGCGCACATTGTTGATTACCAGTTGCTCGTGGGGCGCAATATTGCCGATATTTTGCTGGGTAGCCCAATTGAACACTGCATTTAGGGCGTCGATAAAGCTGATGCTAACGGGGCCAGTGCTGACCGAGAGTAAGCCGCTTAGGGCTAACAGTGTGACTAGACTCGGCCAGAGCCAGCGGTTGAGGAACATCTCAAATATCCTTTCTATTTTTATCTGGGGTTAATTAGTGCTAACTGTACTCATCGCTGCGTTTGTGAATGGTTTTGCTTGAGCAATGTGCTGGCGAGCGTATCCGCGGCGCCTATGGCACTGATACCTAAACCACCGAGAAAGGCTTGCGGTGCTAGTGTTTGAATATGGCCGTTTTCACCTGCTGGGGTATGGGCGAGTAGTGGCATCTCTTTCAACAGTTCTTGAGCAATTTGTGCATTAGTTTGATCTGTGGGTTTATCGCTACGCTTTGACAGCAAAATAATGTCGGGCTGCAAGGACAGAATCCCTTCTTGAGACATGCTTTTGTAGCCATCAAACTCGGCGATATTTTGTGCCCCAGACAGCTCGATAATAGTATCAGCGGCTGTGCCTTTACCGCCAACCCGTGCACCGCGGCCTTCTTGTAACAGCATGAAGAGAATTTTTGGCTGAGAGCCCGCATCGCGCACTTGTTGTTTTTTACCCGCTAAGCTTTGCAGTTGTTGATGTAAATCTTGTTTTAATTTAACCGCATGTTCTTGGCGATTGAGTAAGTGACCTAAGGTATCCACATTGTTCATCAGTTGTGGTTCATCATTTGTTGCGGGTAATTGCACGACTTGGATATTCGCCTGTTTTAATACCTTTAGTGTGGTTTCAGGTCCCATCACATCTGAACCGACAACCAGCGTAGGGGAGAGGGCAATAATGCCTTCGGCGGAGAGCATTCTGTGATAACCAAGCTTAGCCACATGGCTCAAACTTTCAGGCACATAGCTGGTGGAGTCGATGGCAACTAGTTCATTGCCTGCGTCGAGGGCGAGCACGAGCTCTGTGACTCCTGTACCCGCACTCACGAGTCTTATCTCTGGCTCGGCACTCAGTTCAGCGCTAAAAACGCTTGAGGATAGTAAGGCCGTAAGTGCTGATGTGAAAAACATCAAATTTTTTAATGTCTTATATGTGCGCTTATGTTGATAACGCTGAACTCTGGAACCTTTTTTTACTGGTATTTTAGTTGCTTGAAACAACATGGTTAAACTCCTAATACAACTTGTTCGCCACAGGCTTAGATGCCGTTTTTTGATATCAGACTTTTGCTTTCTCATTTAAATGGCGGGTTCGGATACGCTAATGCTCCATCAAAATTTGTGTCTGACTGATGGACTGCGTCTGCAACAGTGCAAGCAGTTGCATCAAAGGTTCCACTGGCGCGGTTTTGTCGGCGGCAATGACAACCGTCGCCTTCGGCATAGTCTGAAAATGTGCAGTAAATTCAGTGGTAAAAGTGGCTAAGTCATCAAACTCTTTGCCATCAATAGCCCAATAAGGCGCTGTTGCCATGATATTGATGGCAATTGTTTGTTTGTTGTCGATTGCCGTGATAGCTGAGCTTGGGCTTTGTGGCACATCTACCGGCAAACTCAATAATTGGCTATTTGCCGTCAGTAGTAAAAACACCAGCACGATAAAAATAATGTCGATTAACGCGGTTAAATCTAGGCTCGGAAGTTGCTCAGGCGAAGCAATGCCAGCCTGCGATAAGAATGATTTATCTGCACTTATCATGTCTGTGGCTCAATTTGAGAATGGGGCTTGGATGCCAATTTTTGCTCGACGCTGGTTTTACTGACTCGGGTGAATGCTTGGTAATGATTGGCATCAATTGAAATATCTTCGATACCCGCTAACCAGAGATTGAGTTGATTGAGCACATGCCCAGCGCGCAGGCATTGGCCTTGAGCCCAGATCCCAAAAAGATGGGCGGCGGTAATGGCGGGCACGGCGATCATGAGTCCGGCAGCTGTGGTGTTCATCGCAAGGCCCAGTCCAGCACTGAGTTGTGCTGGAGTGACGGGGCCTTGTGATTGCCCGAGTTGGGCAAACATTTCGATGAGTCCCAATACTGTGCCGAGCAAACCGAGTAGTGGACTAATGATGCCAATCACTTGTAAAACCTTGAGTCCGGCTTGCAAGTCGCGTTGTTGCTTATTGAGCCACAGACTGAGTAATTCTTCCCTTAGCACTTTTGGCTGGTGGACTTGTTTGAGTAACAAGGTCGCGCCACGGGCGAGTAAATCTTGCTGTGCGCTGGTTTGCGCTAGCAGCGCGCTGACGTTTTCAGTGGTCGCCGCTGAGCTTGATTGACGCAATGCTTTTACCCAGGCCTGTTTTTGGGGCCAGATTGACAGCAGAGTTTGATGCAAAAACAAGGCGCTACGTTCAAGGCAGATCATCAAAGCTAAAAAAGCACATAACAACAAGGGCCAAGTGAGCACGCCGAGTTGAGTCTGTAGGGTTGAAAAATCAGTTACGGGCATTAAGCCTCTCCAATCGATTGAAAAATAAGTTTTATATGTAAGTTAGTAAAACAAAAATCACGCTAGTTGTGCGGTGGCTAATTCCCTACGAGCTAACTCTCCACGGGCTAACTTTTCAGTGGCAACATTGGGCCTGTTAGTTGAGCGCGAAGCGAATAGGCACTCTGACCTTATAATGACTCGCTAGCCTTTGCGCTGGCGCCGCAAATTGCCAGTTTTCAACTGCATCTAACGCGGCTTGATCTAACAGACTGAATCCTGAGCTTTTTACTAACGTCAGTGCCAGTTGCTCACCAAGTTCGTTAAACATCACTTCTATGGTTGCGGTGCCTTCTAGCCCTTTTTTACGCGCTATTTTTGGATAAGTCGGTTGCGGTGGCGCTGCAGCGAACAGCGGTTTGGCTAATTCCACTATGTTAGTTTGGGCACTGTCAGTTGTTACACTGGCTACATTTGGGGTCGCTTTTGCATCAACTTCGGCTGCGTTAGCGATTAAATCCATTTGTGCAGTTTTGGGTTCTGTTTGTTGTTCAACTTGTTCGAGTCGCTTATGTGTTAAAGCACCTGGGTTTAAAGCGCTTGAATTTAAAGCACTTAGTTCTAAAGCGTTCGTCGCTAAAGGGTCCGTATTCGGAAGATTGTTAGCCGTGGGTTTTGTTGCTGAAGATTTTTTGGCGAGTTGGCTGTCAATTCGTTGATCAGCTTTAGTTTTCGGGATAACCGCCTTATCGACAGATTCTGCTGTTGATACTTTTTGCGCTGTACTGTTTTTTTGCACTGTTCTGTTCACTGTTGCTACTTTGGCGTCTGTTTGCTTGATGGGCTCTGCACTCGTGTTGCTTGCAGCGCTAGTCGCGGTAGAAAAATTAAGGGTGACAGTATTCGCGCTGGGAGTGAGTGATGCTTGATTTACGCTCGATGTTTGGGCGCTTTGCTGCATAGTCATAGCGGGTTGCGAGGCGATAACACCCGTCTGGATGGCAACCGTTAACGCGCCAAAGGCAAGATATCGTTTTGGTGTCACAGCAACCTCTTTTTCCAATGAAAGCCATTTTCCTAATTAAGATATCTCAATATAAACAAGATCGCAAATGATAATGATTTGCATTTGATCTATTTTATTATCTCAGGTAGAGTGCCTGCAATAGCTCGAATGAGCGCTTAAAAAAGCAGCTAAACCGACAATTTATCCTACTTTATGGGTACTGATTGCCTTGGGCTCGATCTGGAAGAGGCTCAATCTCGAAAGGGCCAAATCTGGAATGGAACATCTGTAACAGACTAAATCTCGAAAGTATTGGCGTCTGGAAGAGAGTCTAGGCTCAGTAATAAATTGTACGGAAACAGCTGAATATCACTTGAGGATGAAGAGATGAAAAAAAAGCCGTTAGTGATCGCCATGGCGATAGCACTGAGTGGTACGGCCCTAAGTTTTACGTTAGCGGCAGAGGAAAGTGTTAAGCCCGTTGTTCAACAGGATGCGAATAAAAAACTGGTCACGACTGAATTTGATGAAGTATTGGTGAGTGCAACACGCATCAGTGAAAAAGCCTCCGAAACCAGCCGTAGCGTGGCAGTGGTGGATGAAGAGCAACTTACGGTCGCCCAAGCATCATCAGTTGCTAATGCCCTTAAAAATGAGGCGAATATTACGTTGACTAATGGCCCAAGAGCTTCATCTCAAGGGGTTGAAATCCGTGGTTTAAGTGGCGATCGTGTGTTGCAAACAATTGACGGTGCAAGACAAAATACCAGCTCTGGTCACAGAGGTACCTACTTTATGGACCCAGAGTTGCTCAAATCCATCGAAGTGCTGCGCGGCCCTGCGAGTAGCTTGTGGGGCAGTGGTGCCCTCGGTGGTGTCGTAGCGCAGAATACTAAGTCGGCACAAGATTTTTTAGCGCCAGATGAGACCTTTGGTGGCTATTTCAAACAAGGTTATGAGACCAATGGCTCCCGCACTAAAACCAGTGGCGCTATCTATGGTCAACAAGACAGCATCGATTGGTTACTCAATGGTTCCTATTACGATTCAAACAATATAAAAACTGGTAATGACGAAACTCTAAACAACAGTGCATCCCAAGGCAGCAGTGGTTTAGCTAAATTCGGTTGGCAAGCCGACGAGGCATCACGGTTAGAGTTATCTGCAAGAGCCAGCAAAAACAATGAATTAGTACCGAGTAATCCTTCTGCTGCTGTGAGTAGTTCAGTGCCTTTGGTGCGTCGCAAAACTGACGATCAAAACCTCACCCTAAACTACAGTCTCAATCCTGCTAATAACCCGTATCTGGATACTAAGATGCAAGTGTATTGGAACAGTACCGACTACGATGAAGACCGTATTACGAAAGGTCAGCAAGACAGTACTGAGTTCCGCACTGTGGGGATTAACCTTAATAACAGTTCGCGTTTAGGTAATACTCTGTTGACCTACGGGGTCGATGGTTTTCGCGATACCATAGAAACGACGCGTGATGATTCGGGCCAAGTGGGCCAGCGTCCAGAGAATATCGATGGCGAAACCACAGTATGGGGCGCTTTTACGCGGGCAGATATTGAGTTGACTAAGACGTTAAATCTTGATGCGGGTCTGCGTTATGACAGCTTTAAAAATGACAGCCATAATCTCAACTTATCCTCAGATGACAATGAGTTATCACCATCGCTTGGCTTGGTGTGGCAGACTCAGCCTTGGCTGACCTTAAGCGCCCGTTACGATCAAGCCTTTCGCGCACCTACGGTAGAGGAAATGTTCTCCAGCGGCACCCATTATTGTATCCCGCCAATCCCCGGATTTTTACCCCAAGGTTTATGTAACACCTTCGCGGTGAATTCGGATCTAAAAGCAGAGACTGCGCGCAATAAAGAAATCAAAGCGGACTTACGTTTCAGTGAGTTAGCGGGTAATGATGAACTGGCGCTAACGTTTAACGTTTTCCGTAACGATGTGGACTATTTTATCGTGCAGCAAGTGTCTAATCCTTGGCGTGGCATTCCTGGATTCGAGCAAACGACCTCATGGAATAACGTTGAAGATGCACGTTTAACAGGTTTTGAAATTAGCGGTCGTTACCGTATTGGCCAAACTCGATTAGCGATAAATTACGGCCAAACCCATGGCGAAGATCGTCAAACGGGCGATGACATAGAAGGTATACCCGCCAATAAGTTCAATGTCGATTTATCCCAAGGCATTATGGAAGGCGACATGAAACTCGGCACTCGCGTCACTTATGTGGCGACTCAGTCGAATACGCCTGACGGCTTTAAAGTGGCGAAATACGACGATTACACCCTATGGGATGTGTATGTAGCGTGGGAGCCGACTATGGGCGCGATGGCGGGTGTGAGAGTGGATTTCGCAATCGAAAATATCGGTGATGAGAAGTATCAACAAGCGTGGCAAACCTTGTATCAACCGGGTCGTAATATGAAGTTATCGGCGCGATATATGTTCTAAGCCACTCAATAGTCACTACCGCTGGAGACAGTAAAATGAAAATGACACTCGATACCGAGCTCGATGTCGCGCCAGATTTAAACTCTGAGCAACGTCAGTTAAGTGAGCAACAGGCGCAATTGCGACAACGATTTGAACAACAAGCTGATTTAATGCCAGCACAGCTCGCCAGTGAATTAGGCATTGCCGAGCTCGAAGTGGTTGCTGCATTGCCGCCCGAACAAGTGGTGTTTGTTCCGTTAACTCAGCTCGATACATTACTGCAAGCCTTACCCGAATGGGGAAAATTAACCACTATTGTGATGTTATCTGGCAGCGTATTTGAATTTAAAGGGGATTTTCCCGAGGGAAAATACGCCCACGGTTATTACAACCTCTACAGCAAGGGGGACGGTTTGCATGGTCATCTCAAATTAGATGCCATGAGTGGCATCGCCTTGATCAGCAGACCTTTTAGAGGCAGCGAGAGCCATTCGATTAACTTTTTCGGCAGTGAAGGTGAGGTGGTTTTCAAAGTGTATTTAGGCCGTGATAAACAAAGAGCACTGTTTCCTGAGCAAGTTCGCCAATTTAAAGCGCTCGCGACTGCCTTTGCCTCGGTGCAATCACACCTCTGAATTGAGCATTAACAAAAGTATTAAGGAAAACAGTAAATGAAACCTGAAATTACCGAACAAGAACAACGTTTAAGAGACAAACTCTTACCCGAAATCGAAGCCTTTAAACAGCAGCGCGAGACCTTGCAACTGGCCACCATTGGCACAGATGGCCAGCCGAATGCGAGCTATGCGCCCTTCGCTCTGGCTGATGATGGTTTTTATATTTTGGTGAGTGACTTAGCCCGTCATGGTCATAATTTAAAGCACTCATCTAAGGTCTCTGTGATGTTAGTTGAAGACGAAACTGCGGCCAAATCGGTTTTTGCCCGCAAGCGTTTAACCTTCGATGCGATTGCCGAGGCAGTGCCTCGCGATACGCCCGCCTTCAGTAAAGGTGTTGGAGTGTTATCGGCACGTTTTGGCGAAATGTCCGATAACCTTGCGGCGTTAACCGATTTTAACTTATATAAGCTCGCGCCCCATCAGGGTCTTTACGTCAAAGGTTTTGGCCAAGCGTTTAGCCTGAGCGGCGCAGAGTTGTTAGATGTGGATTGGAAGCGCGATGGCCACCACGGCACGCCAAAAACGCCGGAAAACAAGCAAGTCGCTTAAGTCGCCCTAAGCGATGGCAATAAAAGAAACCCGCACTCGCTGCGGGTTTCTTTTATGCTTTTCTTTTGAGTAAAACCACACAGCCCTTGAATTCCACTGCAAGAGGTAGCATCTCACTTATATGCTTTAAGCAATGCTGCGCGGTTAACGGCTGCAGATGATCTCATTCATGCTGATGTTATATTTGAATTGCCTTACCTACCTTAAGGATGCCACCCGTGACCGAGCCGACACACGAACTCGCCAAATCATCTGAACCCATTAAAGAGGGAGCTGAGCCATTGCCCGAAAAGTTAATTCCAGTCACGCCTACAACAAGCGCTGATACATCAAAGGCTAAATGGACCTCGGCGCAGCAAAGATCGGTATTGCCTTGGATTATGGGGTTTCTTAAACCCTACAAACTGAAAGTTGTCGCGGCGATTATCTGCTTGATGATAGGGTCACTCGCTTGGCTATCATTAGGCCAAGGTGTGCGCTTAATGGTTGATGAAGGCTTTGTGCGTGACAATGCGCAGCGGCTGAATGAAATCATACTGTTAGTACTCGGGATTACCGCCGTCAGTGGCACAGCTGTGTTTTGCCGCTTCTACTTGATGACTTGGCTTGGCGAGCGGGTCAGCGCCGATATTCGTCTAACGGTTTACAATCAACTACTTAAACTCTCTCCCGCCTTTTACGCTAAGGTACGCACTGGTGAAGTGATCTCCCGTTTTACCGCCGATTCTACTTTGCTACAAACTGTGGTGGGTTCGAGTCTGTCCATGGCGCTGCGCTCTAGCGTAACTGTTCTTGGTGGTTTAGTCATGATGGGTATCACTAGCGTTAAGATGACATTGCTGGTGTTGTTGGCGGTGCCCTTAGTGTTAGGGCCGGTGATCTTTTTTGGTCGCAAAGTCCGTACGCTGGCGCGAGAAAGCCAAGATAGGGTTGCTGATCTCGGCGCTTATGTTGATGAAACACTTCATGAAATTCATACGGTACAAGCCTATGGGCATGAAGATAAAGACCGTAGCTTGTTCAATCGCCGCGTCGAAGATGTCATGTCTGCGGCCAGTGGCCGGATCCGTTACCGTGCCTTATTGATCTCAACCGTGATGTTTTTAAGTATCGCCGCAATTGCTATGGTGACTTGGGTCGGTGCCCACGATGTGATGGCGGGTAAGATGACGGGCGGTGAGTTATCTGCCTTTATGTTTTACGCTGTGATGGTTGCGGGCGCAGTGGCGACCATTAGCGAAGTGATAGGCGAAATTCAGCGGGCTTCTGGCGCCGCCGAACGTTTAATCGAACTGGCTGAAACACAAGTGGATATTCCCGTTGCAACTCATCCTGTGAGTTTACCCGCCAAGGTCAGTGGCGAGTTAATGATTGAAGGGCTCAATTTTGCCTATCCAGAGCATGATGCCTTAGTGCTAAAACAGCTCAATATGGCTATTGCCGCGGGTGAGCGGGTTGCCTTAGTCGGGCCAAGTGGCGCGGGTAAAAGTACCTTGTTCCAGTTATTGCAACGCTTTTATGTGCCTAGCGCTGGCAGTATTCGACTGGAAGGTATTGATATTGCAAATCTTCTTCCGCAGGAGTTGCGGTCGCAGTTTGCTCTAGTGCCGCAGGACTCGGTGATTTTTGCGACTAGCGTACTTGAAAACGTGCGTTATGGTCGAGTCGATGCGACCGAGCAAGAAGTGATTGATGCTTGTATTGCGGCCCGTGCCCACGAGTTTATTAGCGAGTTTACTGAAGGTTATCAAACCTATTTAGGTGAGCGTGGTGTGCGGCTTTCTGGTGGACAAAAGCAACGTATTGCCATTGCGCGGGCGATTTTAGCCAACAGACCGATATTGTTACTCGATGAAGCGACCAGCGCTTTAGATGCGGTAAGCGAGCAGAAAGTGAAGCAAGCGCTGGATGTATTGATGGCGGGTAAAACGACTTTGATTATTGCTCACCGTTTATCGACGGTAATCAATGCCGATAGGATTTTTGTGTTTGATAAGGGCGAGATTGTCGCCAGCGGTCGCCACCAAGAGCTGATGCAATCTAATGCGTTATATCGTGAATTTGCCAGTCTGCAATTGTTAACCGAAGAGGCCAATGCCAGCGCCTTGAATGAGACCATTTAGGTAAAATAAAACCCAGTCGCTAGCTTAAACACTTAAGCTCGGTCACTGGGTCTTTTATTGTGCTTTTGTTGCTAAGCTCTGTTACTCAGCTTTGTCTTTAAGTACGGCACTTTAAGTACTGCACTTTAAGTGCGGTCTCTAAGCTTTATCTTTTAGCTCGCGGCGCAGAATTTTACCTACGGTACTCTTAGGTAATTGCGCCATAAATTCAATCACTTTTGGCAATTTATAGGCGGTTAACTGCTCGCGGCAATAGGTTAGAATGGCCTCTTTAGCCTGTTGATGATCTTGGCTATCATCCTTTAGTACGATAAAGGCTTTAACCGCTTCGCCCGAGTGTTCATCTTTTACTCCCACCACGGCGCATTCGATCACATTAGGGTGGCTCGCTAGGATGTTTTCCACTTCGTTGGGATAGACATTAAAACCTGAGACTATGATCATATCTTTTTTACGATCCACAATTTGATGGAAACCTTCCGCCGTTGCTATGGCAATGTCACCGGTTTTAAAGAAACCCTCTTGAGTCATAGCATTAGCGGTTTCCTGCGGATTATTCCAATATCCCCGCATGACTTGTGGGCCGCGTGCGGCTAATTCTCCGGCCTTACCTAAGGGCACTTCAATGTCGTTTTCATCTAAGAGTTTAACCTCAGTGCCAATCACAGGTTTACCAATAGTGCCTAGTTTTTGATAACCGGGTGCATTGAGTGAAATCACCGGCGAAGTTTCAGATAGCCCATAACCTTCACTGATCATGTTGCCTGTCGTCTGTTGCCAAATGTTGGCTGCCGCGGCCGTCAGTGCTGTGCCGCCCGAGATGGTGATTTTTAAATGGCTAAAGTCGAGTGCTTTAAACTCGGGTTGATGGCATAGGGCGACAAACAGAGTATTGAGTCCCGCAAATCCAGTGAAGGGATATTTGGCGAGTGTCTTAATTAAGCCGCTAATATCCCGTGGATTTGGAATTAATACCGAGCAGCCGCCACACTCGAAATACAGCACTAAGTTCACCATAAATGCATAAATATGGTAAATCGGTAGCGGTGCAACGAAGATATCTTCCCCTTCGGTGATCACGCTCGCGATGCGGGATTTTACCTGCGCCGCATTAGCGAGCATATTGCCGTGGGTCAACATAGCACCTTTAGATAATCCAGTGGTGCCGCCCGTATATTGCAACGCCGAGAGGTCGTCGAGATTTGAGATAAATCGGCTAAAGGGGAGTTCTGCGCCTTGTTTTAAAATTTGGCAAAACTCCACATTCTTCAGGCCTGTCTTAGGCTGTACGTGCGGATCGATCAAATCTAAAGGGTGGGTTGAAATGACATATTCTATTTTGGTGCTGTCGATGACTTTGGCTAAGGTCGGTAATAGATCGGATAAAACCACGATCGCTTTGGCACCAGAATCATTGAACTGATGGATGAGCTCACGCTCGGTATACAGGGGATTAGTGTTAACTAAGATAAGCCCAGCCCTGATTGCGCCGTAGGCCGCGATGACAAATTGGGTGATATTAGGCAATTGAATGGCGATGCGATCGCCCGGTTTGAGTGTGGTCTTATTCTGTAAATAGGCGGCAAAGTAACGAGAATCGCGTTCTATCTCGTTAAAACTGCTGGTTTTACCGAGACAGGCATAGGCGGGTTTATCACCGTAACGCAGGCTGGTTTTCTCGATCAGATCGACCAGTGATGAGTAGTTTAGTTTGAGTTGAGAGTCTTGATCGTATGCCATGCTGAACTACCTCAAAGATGATGTTTATTAGTTGTTATTATTTTGGAGTTAAACAGGTGTTTAGATTAGAGGGTGTTAGCACTAGAGGTCAATGCTTATCGCGAAAAACATCTTTATGCCAATAACGGTATCTTTATGTAAAAAATAGTATTTTTACTCTAAAGCTAAGTGCTTAACTATAGCTTAGTTATCTTAGAATCTTAGTTATCTAATGAACCACAAAACCTAAATAAGAGTTGAAGGAAAGACAATTTAAAATTTGTAACCGTTATGTTTCTAAGGATTAAGATTGAATGTGCTCAATTTGCTTTGTCTATGCGCCGTTTAACGGGGAAATTTTCAGCTTTGTAGGCGTTTAAGGTTTGATTCCGATGTATGAGACGTTAAAGATCAGGTTGTCATTTGGGGATGAATTTCTGCCTTTAACCGGCGCTTGAGTTGATTCCTCAAGCGCCGATTGGGTAGTTAATTTGATGATGACCAATGTTACGGTAACTCATATTAAGCGCTAAAAGCCCAGTGCTAAGGACTGAAGAATCCGGTTTCTTGGCTCACTTGTTGTGTTGGTTGTTTAACATCCGTCACCGAGAATTGGATCATTTTGCGCCCCGAGGGGATGGCATCCTTATCGGCTAATACTGTGACGGGATAGTCCACTTGTTCACCCGCTGCCAAGGTAATAATAGGATCGGCAATCAAGCTAAAGGGCATTTCACTGTCGACGGCGAGTTGATATTGCTTAGTATCTTGTGTCTTGTTGCGGATCTTCAGCTGATAGGTATTTTCAACTTTATTATCTGAGGTTTCACGGTACAAGCTTTGGCGATCACGGATCACGTTAAGTTGGATCTCGCTGCGGCTATTTAAGTCTAACCCTATGACGATAAACATGATAATGACCGCTGCACCGTAGCCTAAGAAACGCGGCGAGCGCCAATAGGAGTAATTCACTCCCTTAAGATCATTTTCACTCATATAGCCGATAAGATTCTGCTTGTAATCGAACTTCAACATAGTCTCATTACAGGCATCGACACAGGCGCCGCAGTTGATGCACTCATATTGCAAGCCGTTACGAATATCTATCCCTGTCGGGCAAACTTCGACACACAAATTACAGTCAACACAGTCACCTAAAGTATGGTTATCTTGATTGTTCTCTTGTTTACGTTTGCGAGGGCCACGGGCTTCACCGCGCTGTGCATCATAGGTCACGGTTTTAGTGTTGGCATCAAACATCACTGCTTGGAAACGTGAATAGGGGCAGCAATGTAAGCACATTTGCTCGCGCATCCAGCCCGCATTGAGATAAGTACAAATGGCGAAAAACCACACCCAGCTTGTCACCCAGAAGCTGGCATTACCCGTCAATATGTCCACATAAAGTTCGCGGGCGGGAATAAAATAACCGATAAAACCACAGCCAGTGAGCAGAGCTGTTAGACCCCAAAGTAAGTGTTTTGCACTTCTTTTACCGATTTTACTGCTAGACCAAGGGGCTTTGTCGAGCTGCTTACGTTTATTACTGCTGCCTTCGATGCGCGTTTCTATCCACACATAGATAAAGGTCCACGCTGTTTGTGGGCAAAGGTAACCGCACCAAACACGGCCCCAAAATACGGTAATGAAAAACAGACCGAAGGCGGCGGCGATAAAAATCCATGCCAGCAAGGTAAAGTCCTGTGGCCAGAGCGTGATACCAAAGAAAAAAAACTGTTGTTGGCTGATATCTAACAGTATTGCTTGGCGGCCATCAATAGAGATAAACGGCAAGGCGAAAAACATCACGATCAATAGGCTATTCATCATGGTTCGCAGGCGCTGAAAATCACCTTTTTGCTCACGGAAATGGATATTGCCAGAGGGGAGACGACTCTTTGCTGCGGTTTCAGTAGAGAGGTTTTTAACCGGAATGTGTAGCTCTACTGAGGCAGGTTTCGCGCCCACACTCTTATTTACACTTGGAGAATTTGGGGTAACTTCGCTCTTGGGCATAAAGGGTCCTAACGGCTTAAATAAGATTCGCCTCCCTATAGCAAGCGCTAGGCCAAGTTTTAATTGGCTCAACATCATGATATTTATAATTATTTTGTGATTGTAACTAGATGAGGATCACGATATATCACACATTGGCGATATATCGCGTTTTTAGTGTGCTCGTTTTGAATTAGATTTCACTCGATTGACGCTGGATCCCCAGTTTTTTCATTCGTGATCTCAGTGTACTTGCGGGCACACCGAGGACATTCGCTGCGCCGAGTGGGCCGGATATGCGCCAGTTTAAGCGCTTAAGGGTTTGTTCTATATGCAGCGCTTCCGCTTCCGCTAAGGTTTGCCCTTGGGTTTGAGCTAAGGGATTATTGCTCGGCATAGCGTGGATCTGCAGAATATCTCCTTGGGATAGAATGGCTTCGCGTTCGAGGATATTTTGCAGTTCGCGCACATTGCCGGGCCAAGTATAAGCCATGAGTTTTTGTAGCCCTTTTTGGCTCACTCCACGAATTTTTTTACCTAGCTTACGATTCAAGTTGTGCAGAATATGGCTGACGAGTTCGGGAATATCTTCGATTCTTGCGCGCAGTGGTGGTACTTGAATAGGGAATACATTCAAACGGTAATAGAGATCCATCCTAAATAATCCCTGTTCGACTCGCTTGAGTAAATCGTGGTGACTGGCGGCGACTAAGCGAATATCCACTTGAATGGTTTCGCTGCCACCGAGACGTTCGAAGGATTGTTCTTGGATGACTCGCAGTAGCTTTGATTGGGCTTCTAAACTGAGTTCAGCGACTTCGTCGAGGAACAGTGTGCCTTGATGAGCAAGTTCGAAGCGACCTTTACGGCGGCTTGTGGCACCAGTAAATGCCCCCTTCTCGTGACCAAAGAGTTCACTTTCTAGTAAAGATGCCGAAAACGCGGCACAGTTGACACTGATCATGGGTTTATCTTTGCGGCGACTGAGCTGATGTAAGTTACGGGCAACGAGTTCTTTTCCTGTGCCATTTTCACCACAAATGAGCACAGTACTGTCGGTATTGGCCACCATGTGCAATTGCTGGATCATATGGCGGATCACTGTACTGGCTCCCGAAATATCCACATCACCCGTTTTATCTGCCAACTCTGCCTGTAGATAATGATTTTCAGAGGCGAGTCGCTCCGAGAGCGCTTGTACTTGGGCTAGGGCTTGGCGTAATGACTGCTCTGTTTGTTTTTGAATACTAATGTCGCGAAATATCGCGACTACGCCAATCAGTTGATTGTCACGGTAAACAGGGGTGGAACTGTAATGAACGGGGAAGCTACTGCCATCTTTACGCCAAAATACATCGTGGGTGATTTCTCGGGTGATCCCATCTTTTAAGGTGTTGTAAATTGGACAATCCTCTTGGGGATAATGACTGCCATCTGCATGGCTGTGATGATGGCAGTTATGGATGTTTTTACCGAGTAGCTCTTCATTCTTCCAACCCGTCATGCGTTCGGCTGCCGGATTGATAAACACCGCATTACCGCTTAAATCAAATCCATAAATACCTTCGCCGACAGCGTTGAGCAGTAACTGGTTTTCCGGTAAGAAATGCTTATCTATCGATTTTTCATTATTGACTGAAATCTTATTGGTCATCTGTCTTACTCTGGTTTTGGCGGTATTTTCTGAGTATACCTTAAGTACTGTGACGCGATATATCGTGTTTTTGATTATGCCCTTTAAGCATTTTTTCTTTGGTGATTTTTCTGCTCACACTTTTTGCCGTTCGAGTACATTTTACTTGGTGCCATACTCTAAAAAATATTTTCATCTAAGAAATTGATATAAAAGATAAATGACTAATATTCATCCAAAAGTCTGATTTAGCATTGGATATTGTTTTATTTATGTTATAAAAATGTTTGTGCAATGTGATTTTGTGTTGGCCGTGGTAGCAAGGTTTAGGGACGAGAATCGCACAAAGCAGGTCAGGTATTCTAAAAATAATAAGCAGTTGGGATGAATATGATGACCTCAAAGAAGCAGAAGTTTGGATTAAGTGCAGTGAGTCTGGCGATTACTCTAGCCTTGTCTGGTAGTTTAATCAGTCCGCAGGTAATAGCAGAAGAAGATGAGACGGCTGTTAAAAATGAGAACGTTGAAAAAATTGCAGTTGTAGGGTCCCGTGCGGCACCACGCTCAATCGGCGATTCCCCCGTTCCTATTGATATTATTAGTAGTGACGACCTTAAAAAAAATGGCTCAACTGACATGATTGATATGTTAGTGACTTCGGTGCCATCGTTTAACTCACGCGCTCAACCCATTAGTGATGCAGCAACCTTAGTTCGTCCCGTTAATTTACGGGGTTTGCCATCAGACAGTACGCTAGTGCTAGTCAACGGTAAGCGTCGTCACCGTGCATCTGTGATTGCGTTCCAAGGTGGTGGGATTAACGATGGCGCTCAAGGTCCTGATATCTCAGTTATTCCTGGTTCTGCATTAAAGCAAGTTGAAGTGTTGCGCGACGGTGCTGCTGCGCAGTATGGGTCGGATGCGATTGCCGGAGTCATGAACTTTGTTTTAAAAGATAATTCCGAGGGTGGTTCCATCACTGTGACCCAAGGAGAATATTACGAGGGTGATGGTGCTACAACTACGGTCGAAGGTGATGTCGGTTTACCTGTGACTGAAAATGGCTTCGTCAATTTGAGCTTCCAGTATAAAAATGCTGACTCCACTAGCCGTAGTGTGCAGCGTCCTGATGCGGCTAACTTAGCCGAGCAGGGTAATACCGCGATTAATGACCCCGCACAAGTGTGGGGTAATCCTGAGATTAATGATGACTATTCAGTGTTCATCAACTCAGGTTTAGACATTAATGCCAACATGCATGCTTATGCCTTTGGTAATTTGTCTTCCCGTGATGCCGTGGGGGGCTTCTATTATCGTTACCCACAAAATCGTAGCAACGTGTATTCCAATGATGGTGGCCAGAATTTACTTGTGGGCGCAGTAAATGGTGATCCATCAACATGTGGACTCGTACCTATCCCTAAAAATGCTGATGGAAGTGACGGCAACGTACTCGACACTGATGCATACAAGGCGATGGTTGCCGACCCAAATTGCTTTGCTATGAACCAGATATTTCCAGGTGGTTATACGCCGCAGTTCACTGGCACCATTGAAGATATGTCCTTCTTCGCAGGTGTAAAAGGCGATATCGGTGAATGGAATTATGATTTCAGTGCTGGTACGGGGGCGAACAAAGCCAGTTTTGGTCTTAAAAATTCGTTGAATCCATCACTGGGATTAGATACCCCGACGGATTTCGATACGGGAGCTTACGAGCAAGTTGAAACTACCGTTAACCTCGATTTCTCGCGCTTCATAACCTTAGGAGGCATTGAAGACATTAGTTTCGCTTCTGGTTTTGAATGGCGAAATGAGTCGTTTGAGATTTCTCAAGGTGATGAAGCCTCGTGGATTGCAGGCCCTTATGCTAACCAAGGTTTCAACATTGGTGCGCACGGTTTTAAAGGCTTTGGCCCAGAATCTGCGGGTAAAAACTCTCGCCACAATATCGGTATTTATACGGATTTAGAAGCTTATTTAAGTGATGACTGGTTACTCGGTTTAGCACTGCGTTACGAAGACTTCTCAACCTTTGGTGATACGTTAAATTACAAATTGACGTTGCAGTATTCTGCAACGGATGAATTGTCGTTCCGCGCCTCACACAGCACTGGCTTTCGTGCGCCAACGGTTGGCCAAGAAAACGTGGTGAATACCCAGACATCGATCATCGATGGTGAATTGATCCAGACCTTTATTGCCCCCCCAACCGATCCGCTTGCGGCATTTTACGGTGGTGAAGTGTTAAAGCCAGAAGAGTCGATTAGTTATGCGATTGGGGCTGTATATGAGTACGAAAGCTTCCTCTTAACGGTCGATTATTACAACATTGCCGTAGAGGGCCGTATTGCACAGTCGAGTAAGATTGATGTTGAGGCTACAGATTATGATGCCTTACGTGCCGCAGGGGTTGAGTTCCCTGAGTTGATCCAAGGCGTGAGCTATTACACCAATGACTTTGATACTACGACTCAAGGTATCGATATCGTCGCCTCCTATGATGCGGAAATCCTATCGGGTAATGCTAAATTCAGTCTTGCCTATGGTTGGACCGATACCAGCGTTGATAAGTTTGATCTTAAAACGACCGATGCGGGTAAAGTTCGCCGTTTAGAAGATGGTATTCCTGCGCACCGTGCCACCTTAACTTGGGCACAGTCATGGGACAAGTTAACCCTGTTACTGCGTGGTAACTATTTTGGCGAGTACTATGCGACTCATGCTGACGATACCTCTGATTGGGGCTCTGAAATGGCTGATGCTGCGGTGACCGTCGATCTTGAAATGAGCTATCAATTACTTGATGGTTTAACGCTGGCGGTGGGGGCTAATAATCTATTTGATCAAGAAGCGCAAAAGCTGAAAGAAGGGACCTTGGGTGAACTCGGTGGCGTTTATTATGAAAGTGGGCCATTCGATTACAACGGCGGTTTCTACTATGGTCGAGTGAATTACCGTTTTTAATGAGTAAGCCAATTTATAGAAGCGATTTCTAACCCACCTTTCAAGAAATTTGGCTTTTATAAATAGAAGTGAAGTAAGCAAAAAGGCTGCAATGCAGCCTTTTTTATTCGTATTTGACTCGTCCTAAATATGGTTTAGTGCTTAGTTACGATTCGTTTGCGCGGCAACTAAACCATTTAACACATCACTCATACTGAGTTTTGACGGCAAGAGAATTCCATTGGGGGCGCTTGGACCATAAATTTTATTGTAGGGCGTGCCGGGGACTCCTTCGTGGCGCATATAGGTTTCAATCGTTTTATTCGCCTCACTCCAGTTTCCTTGCATCAGAATGATATTGTCGGCCATCAAGGCATTTACAATTTGCTCCCTGTGGGTGACTTCCGCTTTATTCGTTTGGCAGATGGTGCACCAATCAGAGGTAATATCGACAAAGACGGTATAGCCTTGGGCAACCAGAGGCGCGATTTTCTCTGGGGCTAAGGTGTGCCATTGTAGTTTTTGATAGGCTTGGTAATCCTCGCTTTTGTGCACAAATCCAATAATAGCACTGAGTCCTAAGGCGAAAAATCCCAGCACAAAAATCACCGTCAGTGGTATGGTTTTACCTTTTTGTCTTTGCCAAAGCAGCAATAAGATCGCACCTATTAATAGGCAAAGAATAAAAATACTGGTCAGCGTTATAGTGTTCATAAAATTTCCTGATTGAGAATCGCCTTTGTGATAATAGCGATGAAGGCTTAGGTATTAAGGTTTGGCTATAAAGACTTAGGTTAGCGCTAATCTTAGCGGTTAACGGCTTAAATCAGTGTGAATTTATGGGATTATCGCGTTTTGGGTTCTCTTAAATGACTGTTCATTTATTGAAAATGGATTTATTAGCGTTAACGCCTTGATGGCGCGATGCTAGAATGGCAAGCAAGTTTAAGGCCCTGCAGTGGGCATTTTTATTCGGCGAAAGGTGTCATCAATGAGTTGGAGTACTTGGTTAGGTTTATTGGCTATTTGTTGTTTGGGGGCTATGTCGCCGGGCCCAAGTTTGACTATGGTAGTACGTCATACTTTAGGTGGTGGGCGGGGAAAGGGGATCGTCTGTGCTTGGGCACACTCGATAGGGATTGGGATCTATGCGCTGGTGACGTTACTGGGCTTAGCCGTAGTCCTTAAAAAGGCGCCCTTAGTCTTTAATGGCATTGCGATTCTCGGTGCCTTATACCTTGCTTGGATGGGAGTTCAAGCGCTGCGTTCCAATGGCGGTATGCAAGCTAAATTGGCTGCAGGGGAGGCGACAGATACCTTAACCGCAGCCCGTGATGGTATTGCTATTTCTTTATTCAACCCTAAGATAATGCTATTTTTTCTTGCGTTATTCAGCCAATTTGTGATGGTCGCCGACAGCATGACGGCTAAAGCATTAATTGTTTTTACACCGTTAGTAGTCGATGGTCTTTGGTACACTTTGATAGCCTTATTGCTATCCCACTCGAGTGTGTTGCCTAAGTTGAGAGAAAAAGCGGGGTTAATTGATAAGTTGTCCGGCGTAGTATTGATATTGCTGGCGATCCGTGTGGTGTACACGCTTTAGTGATCTATCTAAAATCATTGGTTTTAAATAACAAACACGCCATCAATCGATGGCGTGTTTGTTTATGGCTATGCATTTAAATCAAGGCGTGATTAGCCTTTAAACATTTGCACAGAATTATCAGCTTCTTCTGCCACACTTTCTTGGATAATGGGTGGATTGGCAATGTGGTCGTCTAAGTTGTCACTCAGCATTTCTTTGAATTCACTGCTAAACCATTCTAATGCGCTCTCTTTTTCTGCACCGAGATCCGCTGATTTAATCGCGGCTTCGAAGGCATTAAAACGTGCTGCGGCAAAACGGAGTGCTGTGCCAACTTTACCTACATCTGCTTCTTGTTGGCTTAGCTGATTGGCTAAGGCAATAAACTGATCGGCAAGTTCGTAAATGGTGGTGCTGCTCGTGTCGGTCATGGCGTTCACTCTAAAAAAGTAACAAATTAAAGTTCGATTCTAACTTAATTGGTGTAAGAAGGAATCGTCAGGCATTAACTATTGGGATCTGTGTCGGTAATGACGACTCCTGTATGGGAGTCATAATTAATCGACAGTTTATCGTTTGTTCGATACAAATAAGTGCACTGGCCAGGATCGGTATAACTGGCTTTATAGTCGGTTTCAGTCGCATCAATATTCAAGCGCGAGACACTTGGCTGGGCATTTTGAAATAATACTTCCCATACCGATATACAGTCTTCGACATTATCGAGTGCCGGAGAGGCCTCATTACCATGGATATAGTGTTGTGCTGGCCAACCGAAGGCGTTGAAATCTATTTGTTCGGATTGTGCCGTACCAAATACGGGTAAATCCTCTTTTGGACCTGAGTCCACTTTTACAGCCCATACGGAACGTGCCAGATTGATAGCTGATTTAAAGCCTCCGCCTGCCGCTTTAACGGTTGCAATTTGCGCATCTTGTTGCACATTGATAAATTTTGGCAGGGCCACTACGGCTAAAATACCGAGCACTATGATGACCACCACAAGTTCAATTAAGGTGAAACCCGTTTGATGTCTTTGAATTGATTTATCAGAATGTTGGATCATCATTACGTATCAAAGTGTGCGAGAATGGGCGCACTATATCACTTAATTTCGAATGTTTTAAATTGAAAGTCTTAACGTGAGACCTAGCGGGTTTAGGGGTATTACTTAGCGGCAAGTAAGGTCTGCAAACTTGCCATACCACTACAGGACTTTTAAGCTAACCCGATTATAGAATTGAGGAAGTAAAATAGTGACTCAGGTGACATGGCAAACATTTATTGATGAGCAAAGAGCTTTGCCTTATTTTCAGCAACTAAGCGCATTTGTTGATAATGAACGCAGGGCTGGGAAAGTGGTTTATCCCCCCGAAGTTGATGTTTTCAATGCTTTTAGTATGACGCCCCTTGAACAAGTCAAAGTGGTTTTGATTGGCCAAGATCCCTATCACGGCCCAGATCAAGCCCATGGTTTATGTTTTTCGGTTAAACGCGGGATAAAACCACCGCCATCTTTAGCCAATATGTACAAAGAGTTAGCGACGGATATTGAAGGTTTTGTTGTGCCATCCCATGGTGATTTATCCGCATGGGCGGAGCAGGGGATACTGATGCTCAATACGGTGCTGACCGTTGAGCAAGGCAAGGCGCATTCCCATGCCAAAGCCGGGTGGGAAGTCTTTACGACTGCGGTGCTGGAATTATTAAATCGGCAGACTCAGCCGATTATTTTCGTGCTTTGGGGCAGTCATGCCATTAAAAAGGGTCAAGTCATTAACGCACCGCAACATCAAGTGCTCACAGGACCGCATCCTTCACCTTTATCGGCTTATCGCGGTTTTTTTGGTTGTGGGCATTTCTCTCAAGTTAATCAATTATTGCTTGAGCGAGGCGAAACGCCGATCCTTTGGCAGGTTTGATTTTAGGATTGCGGTTAAAGCAATAAAAAAGGTCTTACTGAGTAAGACCTTATTTTTGGGGCGAAACTACATTAGTTAGCAATCAGTGGTTTCTGTCGACCGAAATCTTAGCTAGTGTTACTAAGGCTTGCTTATAGTCGCTATCGGGTAAAGCAGATAATGCCGCGATCGCTTTCTCTGATTCTTCAATTGCTTTTTGTTGGGTGTAGTTTAACGCGCCGCAATGGTGCAGTGCTGCTACGATTTTATCTATGGCCTGAGTACCATCACCTTGCTCAATTGCTTGACGTATGAGCTGTTTCTCTTCGTCTGTGCCATGGGCAATGGCATAGATGAGTGGCAGAGTCGGTTTACCTTCGGCAAGGTCATCGCCAATATTCTTACCTAGCTCGTCACTGTCGGCGGTATAGTCGAGTAAGTCGTCGGTGAGCTGAAAGGCGGTGCCGAGATATTTACCATAGTTGCCTAAGGCGGTTTCTTGCTCAGGCGTTGCACCTGCTAGCACGCCCGCAAGTAGCGTAGCGGCTTCAAATAACTTGGCTGTTTTGCAATAAATGACCCGCATATAGCTTTCTTCAGTGGTGTCTGGGTCATTACAATTCATCAGCTGTAAGACTTCACCCTCGGCCAACACGTTAGTCGTATCAGCTAACACTCTGAGCACTTTCATGTTGTCAAGTTCGGTCATCATCTGGAATGAGCGGGTATAAAGGAAATCCCCGACTAGCACACTGGCACTATTGCCAAACAGTGCATTGGCGGTTTCTCGTCCGCGGCGTAACGTCGATTCATCAACGACATCATCATGGAGCAATGAGGCTGTATGGATAAACTCAATAATCGCCGCTAGCTTAAGATGTGCTTCGCCTTCGTAGCTCACCGCACGTGCGGCTAAAACCGACAGCAGAGGACGAAGACGTTTACCACCACCATTAATAATGTAAAAACCTAATTGATTAATTAGGGCGACATCTGATTCAAGCTGTTTATATATCAGCTGATTGACTGCTTGCATATCAGTGTCAGCCAGTTGACGAATAGCGTTTAAATCCATAATAGACTCTGGTTGTGGGGTCATTACGTACCCGGCCCCTGTTTAGGCTCACGTGTTATAATGAAATGAATTTTACCTAAAATTCTGACATATGACAGCACTAGCTCAACTAATGTGAGAGTTAATCCGGTCTTTTTTTATTCTTTCCTAATTAGGGCTTGCCAGAGTTAGATTCTTCGCGTAAACTCCGCGCCCATTGTCAATAAAGTTTTTGTAGCACCCTGCCTCATCCAAGAATGAGCCCGCGTGTTAGGAATTGGAGTAAAATAGCTATGTACGCTGTTTTTCAAAGTGGTGGTAAACAACACCGTGTAGCTGAAGGCCACACAGTACGTTTAGAAAAGTTAGAAGTTGCAACTGGCGAAACTATCGAGTTCGATCAAGTTCTTTTGATCGCTGATGGCGAAACAGTGCATGTTGGTGCTCCTTTAGTGGCTGGCGGTAAAGTCGTTGCTGAAGTTGTAAGTCACGGTCGTGGCGATAAAGTTACTATCGTTAAGTTCCGTCGTCGTAAGCACCACGACAAGAAAATGGGCCACCGTCAGTGGTTCACTGAAGTTAAAATTACTGCTATCAACGCATAATAGGAGTCTAACTCATGGCACATAAAAAAGCTGGCGGTTCTACTCGTAACGGCCGCGATTCAGAAAGTAAACGTCTAGGTGTTAAGCGCTTTGGCGGTGAATCAGTTCTAGCTGGTAACATTATTGTTCGTCAACGTGGTACTAAATTCCACGCTGGTGTAAACGTAGGTATTGGTCGTGACCATACTCTGTTTGCTCTGACTGACGGTAAAGTTAAATTCGAAGTTAAAGGCGCTAATAACCGTAAGTTTATTAGCATCGAAGCTTAACTTTCGAACCTAGCTTATACTGTTAAAGCCCCGCCATTGGTGGGGCTTTCTGTTTTTTGTGCTTCTATTTACGCCGTGTAGATGCTTGAGTTGGTAAATGATTACCAAGAATGAGCATTGACAGGTAAGATTGGGAGCAAAGTATCTCGAGTTTTTTGGCGACCAATGAAGTTAGACGGTATAATTGCTTCATTCAGTGGTGCCAGGAGTAAGTATGAAGTTTGTCGATGAGGCAGTAATTAGGGTCGAAGCAGGCGACGGCGGTAGCGGTTGTGTTAGCTTTAGGCGCGAAAAGTATGTACCTGATGGTGGTCCTGATGGTGGTGATGGTGGCGACGGTGGCAGTGTTTTCCTGCAAGCTGACGAAAACTTCAACACTTTGATCGAGTTCCGTTTTGAACGTTTTCACATGGCTGAACGTGGCGAAAATGGTCGTGGCCGTGATTGTACTGGTCATAGCGGTAAAGATCTGATCTTAAAAGTTCCTGTTGGTACTCGCGCGGTCGATCATGATACTGAAGAAGTCCTTGGGGATTTAACAACCCACGGTCAAAAGCTATTGGTTGCCAAAGGTGGTTTCCATGGTTTAGGTAACACTCGTTTTAAGAGCAGTACTAACCGTGCCCCACGTCAAAAGACGTTAGGCACACCCGGTGAAGTTCGTAGCCTTAAATTAGAGTTGTTACTGCTGGCTGACGTTGGTTTGCTTGGCATGCCTAACGCGGGTAAGTCGACATTCATTCGTGCGGTTTCCCGTGCAACGCCGAAAGTGGCTGATTATCCGTTTACAACACTGGTGCCTAACTTAGGTGTGGTTAATCCACGTCCTGGACAAAGCTTTGTGATTGCGGATATTCCTGGTCTCATCGAAGGCGCTGCCGATGGTGCGGGTTTAGGTATTCGCTTCTTAAAGCATCTTGAGCGTTGTCGTATTCTGCTGCACATCATAGATATTGAGCCGATTGACGGAACCGATCCGGTTGAGTCTGCGCGCGCTATCGTAGGTGAGCTTGAAAAATACTCTCCAAAGTTGGCGAGTAAGCCACGTTGGTTAGTCTTTAACAAAACCGATCTGCTGCTTGAAGAAGAGCTGCAAGAGAAGGTTGATCGTATCGTTAAAGAAATGGGTTGGGAAGGTGATGTCTATACTATCTCCGCCTATAACCGCGACGGTACCAGTGAGTTGGCATTAAAACTCCTCGATTACATTGCGAGTCTTCCACCTGAAGACAATGAAGTCGACCCAGATAGTGAAGTTGAGTTCAAGTGGGATAATTATCATCAAGCAAACCTTGATTCATTGAATGAAGACTATGTTGATGAAGATGATGACGACGACTTTGATGATGACGACTACGACGTAGAAGTTATTTACCAAAGATAATAGTAATCTTTGAGTTTTGAGAGTTCTGTGTACGCTGATACTCAAAATGATATTACTCGGCAAGTTGTGCGTGCTGCACAATTGCTACTGGCCTACGGCGCGGAATCTGATTTAGTTGAAGAAATCAGCCAGCGTCTAGGTCAGGCTTTAGGTCTTGCCAGCGTAGAACTCTCTATTTCCTCTAATTCCCTCGTGTTAACCAGTTTGGTTCATGGTCGCTGTATCACAACTACTCGTCGTATTCGTGAGCATGGCATTAACATGACAGTCGTCTGTGAATTACAACGTATCTGTTTACTCGCTGAAAAGGGGTTGTATGGCCCAAATGAAGTGCGTAAACGCTTGGCGCGGATTGAACCTAAAACCTATCCTCCTAGCTTAGTGGTATTCATGATTGGCCTGTCGTGCGCTAGCTTCTGTCATTTATTTAATGGCGATCTCACTGCATGCGTGATTACTTTTTTTGCCGCGGCAGTGGGTATGTCGGTTCGTTTAGCAATTGCTAAGCGGCATTTTAATTTATTAGTCAATTTTGCCATCACTGCTTTCGTCACCAGTATGCTGGCTCAAACGGGTTATTTGTTTGAGTTAAGTGAAACTCCTAAGGCTGCTATGGCCGCGAGTGTGCTGATGTTAGTGCCGGGTTTTCCGATGATTAATGCGATTTCCGACATGGTAAAAGGGCACATGAATGTCGGTATATCCCGCTGGGGTCATGCTACTTTGCTGACCGTTTCTTCTGTGATTGGCATTACGATTGCGATGCAGATCGGCGGAATTTTCCTATGATGGAATTATTGATAGCTCTTTTGCACGATGCTTTTTTCTCAGCAATTCCCGCCGTAGGATTTGCTATGGTATTTAATGTTCCTAAACGATTTCTTCCTTACTGCGCTTTAGCGGGAGCTATTGGCCATAGTTCCCGTACTTTAATGTTACAGTTTGGTCTGCCAATCGAGTGGGCAACCTTCGCCGCAGCGGCATTAGTAGGGATTATTACCATAGGGTTTGGTAAGCGCCATTTAGCGCCACCTTTAATGTATGCTGTCGCCGCGATTATTCCTATGATCCCAGGCACTTATGCATTTAATACTGTGATTGCCTTAGTGCAATTGACCGCTCAATCTCAAGTCAGTCCTGAACTGACGGGGCAAGTGATTAGTAATGGCCTCAAAACTGTCTTTATTCTAGGGGCGTTAGCTGTGGGTTTGGCCATGCCGAGTTTGCTGTATTTCAGGACCCGCCCCGTCATTCAATAATTCTATTTCTATAAAACAGGAGTGAGCATGCGCATTGCTATGATAGCCGCGATGGCAAACAATCGAGTCATCGGAAAAGATAATAAAATGCCATGGCATCTTCCAGAAGATCTACGTCACTTTAAAGCGATGACCCTAGGCAAGCCTGTTGTGATGGGGCGTAAGACCTTTGAGTCAATCGGTAGGCCTCTTCCTGGTCGACATAACATAGTGATTTCACGCCAAACGGATCTTGTGATTGAGGGCGTGACCTGTGTGACCTCATTTGATGCAGCCAAACAAGCTGCTGGTGAATGTGAAGAGTTAGTGGTTATAGGTGGTGGCCAGCTTTATGCCGAGTTATTGCCCTGCGCCGATATCTTATATTTGACGCAAATCAATCTTGAGGTGGAAGGCGATACATTTTTCCCCCACTGGGACGATGGGACTTGGAAGGAAACTGAATCTTTGGCGAGTATAAATGCGGCTGGTTTGGAATATCGCTTTATCAATTTGGTAAAAAAATGTTAAATTGCAGCTTCTGTTGTGTACCCTGTGTGTATGGGGCGTCAGTTTATCTAACGTATTGCATCATATCGGACATTTAGTTTTCACGGAAAGAGATAGCCTATTTCGTTATCCTAGATTTCGAACGAGAGCTAAAGCCAAGAGGTCAATATCATTTAGACAATAGATGCAGCCCATACAGAATTGATAATAAAACTATAAGAAAGTATTAAGGAGTATCGGATGCGTCTTATGCCTGTGGCCTTGGCTGCGTTAATTGGATTTAGTTCTATTGCTGTACCAACCTCTGCTGTTGCGGGGGAAGATCCACTCGTAGCGAGTCTTTGTGATTATGTAAAAGCTAACGACAAAAACCGCTTACGTAAAAAGTTAAAAGAAAGCCGCGTTAAGTTACGTCAGATTTACAGTGGTATCAGTTGCGATGGTGCAAGTCTATTGCGCACCGCTTACGGTGCGAGTGCGAACGATACCGGTGAGTTTGTGGCTAAGCGTTTGTCGGCGACTGAATTGAGTGTTGCTGAAGCTGATGGGATGACTATCCAAGCTTGGGCTGAAGCAAACGGTCATGGTGCTAGCCCAATTACCGCTGCAGTGAAAGAGCGTCTTGGCGCTGCTGCGGGCGGTGAAGAAGAGTAATGCGGATTTGAACTTAGCGGCACTTTAGCCCTATTTGCTGCTACGTTATATTAAACGTCTAATATCAAGTATCTAGCATTAAGCTAGATAAAAATGCCAAACTTAAGTTTGGCATTTTTTATGGCCTTAATTTGTGCAAAGGCCGGACAGTTCGAGTCGTCAGTAAGATAGGAAAGTGAATTCGTCTCAAAAGAAAGGGCCGCTAAGCGACCCTAGGTTTTAGTGGTGATAAACATTAGACTCTAAATTCACCGACCGAAGCTTGGAGTTCTTCGGCTAATTTGGCGACTTGATGGCTAGACTGAGCCGTTTGATCTGCACCGATAGCGGTTTCTTCTGAAATTGCTGCAATATGCTCTAGTTTTTCAGAAACTTGCTGGCTTACTAAATTCTGTTCCTGCGCAGCATGGGCGATATGGGTGCCAGAATCATAGGCCTTATGCACAGATTGGCTGATGGTTTCGAGGGCAATGTTGGCTTGCTCCGTTTTTTCAACACAGGCGTTGGCTTGAGCACGCCCCATATCCATGGCGGCAACGGCTTGCTCTGCACCTTGCTGCAACACTTCGATCATCTGTTGGATCTCTCGGGTCGACACTTGAGTGCGTGAGGCTAAACTACGCACTTCATCGGCAACTACCGCAAAACCACGACCTTGTTCACCCGCACGGGCGGCTTCAATAGCGGCGTTAAGGGCGAGTAGGTTAGTCTGTTCTGCAATACCACGGATCACATCCAAAATTGAGCCAATAGAGGCGCTGTCCGACTGCACTTTATTGATCACAACACCCGCTTTAGCCACTTCATCGGCTAAAGCCAAAATAGTCAGTTTGTTCTCTTGCGCAATGGCACGCATATGCTGAGTTTCTTGATCAGCCTGTTTGATTTGCTCAAGGGCCTGGTTGGCACTTAAAGACACCTGCTGAGCACTAGAGCTAAGTTCAGTTGTTGCAGTAGCCACTTGGTCAACTTGGCTTTTTTGTTCTTGTATGCTTGAGGTGGTTTGTGCTGTGATTGCCGATGTTTGTTCGGCTGCCGCGGCAAGTTGATTTGACCTATCTAAAATACCTATGATTAAACTGCGTAAGCTATCGACGAGACGATTACAGTTTTTTGCTAGTTCGGCAAATTCATCGTGTCCAGAATCATCTAGTTTATGGGTAAGGTTGCCTGAGGCTAAGACGTTAAGGGCATTGTTCACTTGGCTGAGTGAGCGTTTTAGTGGATTCACCACAGCAAAACTCACAATCACAGCGACAACGATTGCTATTAACACGACAATCATGGTTTGTATGCTGGCAGAGTCAATCTTGGCTATAGTGTCATTGCTCATGTTCGCGGCAACAAGTTCGATGTTATCGCTGACATCATTCATGTTGGAATTGATGACTTTCACATCATTTTCGATAATGCCTAGTTTTATCACAGCTTCTTTGGAGTGGGAGAGCTGACTCGATTTTAGCAGCAACATAGATTGCGGACCGGTGACGAGCGCTAATACTTTTTCGATATCTTTAGTGACCGAGCTTAAGGTATCCGCTTCGACAATACCTTGACCGTGACGATTCACATATTCAAGTTTGTTCTTGGTTTCGCTGATAATGTAGTCAAGTTCCTTTGAGATCAGTTCGTGCTTACTGTCTTCGTCATTCGTTACTAAATCTGCAATAGTAGTGATGATATTTCCGAGACTAGTATCAATAGCGCTGGCTGATGCAGCAAGACTCTGCTCATCGGGATTCTGACTGCTTTCTAAATCAACAATATCGAGCAGTTCTGATGAGGCATCATCGGCGGCATTTTCGAGCTTTTTCTTTAGTTCAACTAGCTGTTCTTGCTTGCTCAATGAGGCCTCACGTTCGGCGATCATGGCAATACTATCTCGCTCAAAGGTAGCAAAGCTGCCGCTTAATTGGGCAATTAAAGAAGATAGATTCTGCTGGCTCTTGACTAACTGAGTGAGGGTGGCAATTTCGTTTTTGAACTGAGTCCCGTGGTCTTCAAACACTTTACGAATATTCGGGATATTTGCCGATCTAGGAGTGTTATAGGCAATCAGGATTTGTCTTTGTTGCTCACTCAATGCTTCACTAAGGTGGTTTGTCGATTTTAGCGCGGGCAAGCTTAATTCTTGCATCATAGCAGAGCTGGCTTTTAGGCTATTGTTGGTTAAATAAGATGTAAATCCTAGCAACACGAGTAAAAGTGTGACAATACCAAATCCGCCAATCACTCTGGTGGCTACATTAAATTTCATAGGATACTCCGATTTTTATTATATTTTTCCAAATGAAAACAGGGTGATATTCAGGGTTAGGCGGCTCAGTCTGTTATCGACTTTAAGCTGTTTTAGTTTAACTCTTTTTTAACTTTTTTTGCGTAATTTTTTGGTCTTTTTCAAGATGCCATAAGGTTAAGTGTTCACCCCAGCAACAGCCTGTATCTAAAGCCTTTAATTTAGTATCGTCGACCTTGCCCATCAACGCAGCCCAATGGCCAAATACTAAGGTATGACTCTGGCGCAGCGGCGAAGCAAACTCAAACCAAGGTTTGAGTTGTGGATTAGTACAGTTTTCAGGAGGTTGTTTGCAATCAAAATCAAGTCGGCCATCGACATAAAGATAGCGCATGCGTGTTAATGCATTGATGCAATAACGTAAGCGTTCTATGCCAATTGCACTTGGATCCCATTGCTCTGCGGTATCTGAATACATTTGGCTTATTAATGTCTCAAGATAATCATCGTGCTTGAGGGCGCGACTGACGAGTGCGGATTCTTCTCTTAATACCTCCAGCGACCACTGAGGTGGTACACCCGCATGACTCATAATGAGTTGGTGTTCAGGTAATTCACGCATAAGAGGTTGTTGTCTCAGCCAGTCAATTGAGGCTGAGATATCGGGGGATTCTAGAATTTCAGTGAGATTATCGCTGGGTTTAGCGCGCTTGAGCTTACCGTGTAATGCCATTAGATGGAGATCGTGGTTACCTAAAACCGTTTTAGCGGAATCACCTAAGGAGCGAAAAAAACGTAGCGTAGCTAAGGAGTCAGGTCCACGTGCAACAAGATCACCTACAGCCCAGAGTTCATCGCGGGAAGGATTAAAATCGACCTTAGCGAGTAATTTTTGTAACTCAGCGAAACAGCCTTGAATATCACCAACAAAATAATGCGCCACAGTACCCCTTTCCTAACGATATTAATGTAGTAAGCCTGGGGTCGCTAAACGGAAGGGACGGATTGTCGCCTGGAAACGCTCACCCGATTCGCTGACCATACCATAAGTGCCGTGCATTATGCCAAGTGGCGTATCGAGCACAGTACCACTGGTGTATTGATAGGCAGTATTCGGCGCAATGGTTGGCGTTTCACCGACAACACCGGCACCTTGGACTTCACTGGTGTTGCCATTGGCATCAGTGATTATCCAGTGACGAGTTTCAAGTTTAGCCGCTTGCTCACCTAAATTGATGATAGTGATGGTGTAACTGAAGAGGTACTTTTCATCCTCGGGCGAGGACTGCTGCTCTATATACTCAGTTTTGACTTCGACCCGAATGGAGGTGTCCAATGCGCTCATTCTTGTTCCTAGGCTCTGGTATAAGGGCACCTAAGTGCCCAGACATATTTATGCTTTCTTATCGCAAACCATGTTAGCCATAGCAACATACTGCTGCACGCTAATCTGTTCTGGGCGTTGACTTGAGTCAATCCCTAACTGCTCGAACTCATCGTCAGATAACATGTGCTTTAAGTTATTACGCAGAGTCTTACGACGCATGTTGAATGCGGTAGTACAAAGGTGGCGTAGTACGGTCACATCTTTACAAGGGAACGGCTTTACGGCGTATGGCAATAAGCGTACGACTGCTGAGTCTACTTTAGGCGCAGGGGTAAAGCTGTGGGGCGGCACTTCGAGAACCGGAACCACTTGGCAGAAGTATTGTGCCATGACCGTTAAACGGCCATAAGCTTTACAGCCTGGGCTTGCCGATAGACGCAGGACTACTTCTTTTTGTAGCATAAAGTGCATGGTTTCAATCTGTTCGGCAAATTCGAACAGGTGGAACATCAGCGGCGTTGAAATGTTGTAAGGTAAGTTACCAAACACTTTCATCTTTTTGCCTGGCACACTCAGTTGGCCAAAATCAAACTGCAGTGCATCACCTTGGTGAATGGTCAGTTTATCTTTAAGGACTGGGTGATGATGTAAGCGTTCAACTAGATCGCGGTCGAGTTCGACAACAGTCAGATTATCCACAGCATCGGCTACAGGTTCAGTTAAGGCACCAAGGCCAGGGCCGATTTCGACCATCACATGGTGATTATCGGGTGCAATTGCACCCACAATGCGGTCAATCACATTGCCGTCGGTAAGGAAGTTTTGTCCGAAACGCTTTCTGGCCGTGTGGCCTAAATGTACTTTGTTGCTCATTAATAATGTAATCGTTTAGTTCTTTGAGGATAACTCAATGGCTTTATTCAGAGCACAGACAAAACTGCCAATATCGGCCTTGCCTGTACCCGCGAGATCGAGCGCCGTACCGTGGTCAACCGAGGTACGAATATAAGGTAAACCTAAGGTGATGTTTACCGATTTGCCAAATCCTTGTGACTTGAGAACGGGAAGTCCTTGGTCATGGTACATGGCCAAGACGACATCGGCGTCCTGTAAATATTTAGGTTGGAACAGAGTATCGGCCGGTAATGGGCCGACAATATTCATCTGGAACTCTTCTCGCAACTCGTTGAGTGCAGGAATAATCACGTCGATTTCTTCACGCCCTAAATGGCCGTCTTCACCTGCGTGTGGATTGAGACCACAGACATAAATTTTCGGTGAAACTATGCCAAATTTGCTGATGAGATCGGCATGTAGAATCTTGATAATATGCTGTAAGCGTTGGCGTGTTATGGCTTTTGCAACATAGGCCAGAGGAATATGGGTGGTCACGAGTGCCACTTGCAAACCCGGCGTTGCCAGCATCATCACTACATCGGGGCAATTTGCTTGATGGGCAAAAAACTCAGTATGGCCACTAAAGGAAATACCTGCTTGATTGATAATGCCTTTATGCACGGGGCCTGTCACGACAGCATCAAACTCGCCGCTCATGTTTTTTTCGCCCGCATAACGCAAGGTTTCAACTACATAAGTGCTGTTTTGCTCATCGAGCTGACCACAAATCGATTCGCTCACTAACTTAAAGGGCGCTATGGTTAATGTGCCCGCTTCTTGCGGTTTAGGAGCTTGATTTGGCTGGTAAGGGCGGAAAGTCACTTGTAAACCGAGTCGTTTCGCGCGGCTCGCAAGTAATTCTGGATCCGCACAAACGACTAACTCAGCAGGCCAAGCCTGCTGAGCGAGTTGTACGACTAAATCGGGGCCAATACCTGCGGGTTCGCCTGGGGTAACGGCAATACGTTTAGTGCTCAATTAGAATTAACCTCGATTGGTCTCTGGCTGGAAGATTTCAATGTATGCGTCTGAACGCATTTCGTCTAGCCAGTTTTGCAGTTCTTCGTTAAATTTGCGACGGAAGATCAACTGGTGCGCACGGTTGCTATTGAACTGATCTGTGGCGTCGGTTTTTCTGCGTTCTTCTAATTGAGTGATATGCCAACCGTGAGTCGTACGGAATGGCTCACTAATTTGGTCGTTTTTCAAACTATTGAGCGTTTGAGCAAACTCAGGTACGTAAATGCTTGGTTCTGCCCAACCTAATTCACCACCTTTTGTGGCCGAACCAGGATCTTCTGAGTACTGACGCGCTAGGTCTTCAAACTTAGCTTCACCTGAGCGGATTTGTTTCAGGAATTGCTCAAGCATGGCTTTAGCGCGGTCTTCTGACAGGATCGGCGATGGCTTGAGCAAAATGTGGCGCGCTCTAACTTCTTCAATTTCTTTGGTTTGTAGGCCGCGAGCATCCATGATCTTAATAATATGGAAACCTGCACCACTCTTAATCGGGCCGATAATGTCACCCATTTTCGCACCGTTAATCACTTCGGCGAACAGAGTTGGCATTTCGTTGATGTTCATATAATCCCAAATACCGCCTTCGAGTGCCTTAGGACCTGAAGAAGAAGCGATAGCGGTACGACGGAAATCCTCACCACTCTTCAAACGTTCTAATACGATATTGGCGCGTTTGCTTGATGCTTCGAGTTGTTCACTGGTGGGGTTATTAGGCACGTCAATCAGGATATGGCCAATTTGGTATTCCACATCTTTCATCCCTTGTTCTTGGATGAGTTTGACTAGGCTAGTAATTTCCTGTGGTGATACTTGAATGCGGCGTTGTACTTGAATACGTTGAATTTCACCTAGAGTGATTTCTTCGCGCAATTGTTCTCGGTATTGGCTGAAACTTAAACCTTCGCTTTCAATTTTTTGTTGCATCTGTGCGACAGACATTTTTTGTTCGCGTGCGATGTTTTCAATCGCTTGGTCTAGTTGTAAGTCTCCAATATTCAGCCCTATACGACTGGCCATTTGCAATTGTAGGCGAGTTAAGATTAAACGCTCAATCACCTGAGTGCGCAGGGCACTGTCAGAAGGTAACGATTGGTTTGCTGCTTTGGCATTCGCTTTAACAGTGTCAATCATGTTAGTGATTTCACTTTCGAGCACTATGCCATCGTTAATTTGGACTGCAACGCGGTCTAGCGGCTGGGGTGCGGCCAATGTAGGTTGGCTGATCGCGAGTGCAAATAAAGCAAAAATCAGATGTTTACTGGGTTTCATCCACAAAATCCTTGGCACGTTCTAAGGTCAGGTTCGACGGCTTAATTGAAATAACTTTACCATTTATATCGAAATTACAGTGAGTTGCCCTAATGTAATTTTTTGGCGACGCATTTGAGTGCAAGGTTAGACCTTAAGATCCGCTTTTATTCGCTTTAGCAAAAGGTGAACGGTAAAGCACTCATTAATCTGTTTGGACTCTGAGTCCTTGTTGAGGTTCAGCAATCTATCACAATTCTTTGCTAATTCCTCAGATAAAGCGGTTTTCTGTAGTTAAACAGGCCGTCATTGAGCATATCGGATACGCCTAATGGGCCAGAACCACCGAGTCCCTTAATGATTAAGTTCAGGTAGATACCACTATCAAACTGCTCACGAGGATCAATTGTGGCAGAACCTATGTTGTCGTCATAGTTGGTTTTAATGCGGTAATGATAACTAAGTCTTACTGCGTAACAGCATGATTCGTACTGGATACCTGTGTAAGTTTCAATACTGCGGCTTTCGTTAAGGTCATAATACCAATTACCAACAAAGTAGAGGTCGTCATTGATTGGCCAAGCGCCACGAACGCCCGCTTGGGAGATGTTCACTGTATCATTGGTATTTGAGTTCAATAAATCTGGGACATAGCGATAGCTAAATTGCAGCAATTTATTCGCTTCAGGTCTGAAATCTAAGGTGACTTCAGATTTTTTATTGTCACTGGTGTTGGTATCGTACTGAATCGCAGCCCCCATATACCAATCATGGGACAAGCGGGTATCTAACTCTGCAGCAAGTACTGAAGTTGATTGATTTGACTCAAAAATACTGTCTTCGTAACCGACTTTACTGTCTTGCAGATAAAAAATTTGTCCTAGACTGAATTTAGTGGCTTCTTGGTTGTGACTATCAAACAGGCGTGTAGTAACACCTAGAGTGACTTGATTTGCATCGGAAATCCTATCCAGACCCGAGAAGCGACGATCACGGAATAGACCAAAGTAGTCGTCCTGTAATTGAGCCGTATCATAAATGCCTATGTTGCGTTGATCTTCGTAGCCGACATAAAGATATTGAAATTGTGGCTCGAGCGTTTGGCGGTAGTTTTGATCGAAAAGCTCAGTAAAACGTTCGAAGTTGATTTGACCATTAATCCGTACCTGCGGGATGGTGCGATTCACTGTGTCGTCAACAACTATGTCTGGATCTTCGTTATGCTGCCAATAATTGGTCTGCATCAACTTAACTTGACTGGTGAGCGAGCCTGAAGGCCCATGTATTGGCAGAGTTACGCTTGGTGACATGTACAAACGAGTCGCCGTATTAACATTGTTGTCCTGATGGGCAAAATTCGTTAGCTCCGAATTGAAACCAAAATCTAAATTGTTCCAAAAATCAGCAGCGCGATAGTTAAAGTTAACCTGAGGCATGACTTGATATGGTTTTTCATCCTCACCCAGTACTTTAATATCTTGTACTCGGGTGCTTAGATCCCAGTTACTTTCGAAGTAGCTGATTTCACCTATGCGTGATAACTGGTTATCGGTTGCACGGTTAACATCTGACTTTAAGTCATTGAAATAGTTGTTATCTGATACATCGGTAAAATTCGCTAATACACGCCAATTTTTGTCGATCGCCCCTTGATGCTGCCAGTTATATAAGTAGCGATTCGGGCTACCATCGATCAATTGGTCATTGCCTAGATATTCTAAATTGACTCGGCCATTTTGGGCCTCACCCGCCAGATAACCAAACTCTGTTTTAGTGAATAAACCACGGTTTGACATATAGCTAGGTGTAAATGTTAAATCGTACTCTGGGGCAATATTCCAATAATAGGGTGCGGAAATTTCGACACCATCAGTAGTACTAGTGCTAAAACTAGGGTAGAGAAAGCCAGATTTACGTTTGTCTGAAACGGGGACTGTCATGTAGGGAATATAGAATACAGGTACACCGCCAATTCTTAGTTTGGCATTCCAAATTTCGCCCCATTCTTCTTCACTGTTGATCTTGATCTTTTCGGCCTCGAGTAGCCAAGACACATTGTCAGGAGGGCAAGTAGTGAAGTTGGTATTCGTTAAAATTAAATTGTTATTGATAGTAATTTGCAGTTTTTCGGCATCACCGTGAACTTGTTGGCCATGGATCCAATATTGTGCGCCTTTAAGGGTGGCACGGTTTGTCCGCATTTGAGCTTGTAAGGATTCGGCTGTAACGGTGAAGTTACTGTCTTGAAAGACTAAATTACCATTGGCATCAAACTGTTCAGTAGCTTGATCTAAAATCGCCTCATCGGCTGCTATGTGCCTATCGCCTTGGCTAAAAACCACATCGCCACGGAAAATCGCCTGCTTCCCCATTTCGGCATTGGTGTTATCAGACGCAATACGAATTTTGTTGAGTTCAGCCGCACTCATCCCTTGGGTTTGAGATACGATACGGGGTACTGGCGGTTCGATTAAGCATTGGGATGCCGAAGCGGTTAGAGAGTCGTCTGCCAGGACTAATTGCGGTAACAGGCTCAGGGCCAGAAGGTATCGGATCTGCATCTTTAGGTCAGTAATTATGATTTCTTATTCTGGACAAGTATGGATGGGGAAAGTTGCAATTGACAAACGCAACATCGCTTAATAAATCTCTCAATTTCTTAGCTGTTTCCAAATTCTATGCCAGCTATAATAAAGCAATTTTTCTTTAAGAGCCATGAAATGACTTTATCCGATCCGAGATTTCTTTCCCTTAATCAGTGGCTGAATGCTTATTTTTCCTGTGAGGTGATGCCTGTGTTGATTTCCGGAGACGCAAGTTTTAGGCGTTACTTTCGGATTTCGATGCCTGATGCTACCTTTATCGCCGCCGATTCACCGCCTCAGTTAGTGCCTATCGCCCCCTTTATTGCCCTGTCGAATGCTTATTCAGCCGTGGGACTGACAGTTCCAAAAGTAATCCACGCCGATGCCGATTTGGGTTTTATGTTGATGAGTGATTTGGGCGATACCCAACTCTTATCTGTATTGACGGTACAAAATGTGGAACGGTTTTACCGTCAGGCGCTCGATTTATTACCGCTAGTGGCCGCTGTGATTGAGTGTAAGAATTTTGATAGCGGTTTAGTACAGGCATTACCTAACTACGATGAAGCCTTTGTGCGCCGTGAATTACACATTTTTACTGAGTGGCTGTTAGGAACACATCTTAATTTGTCTTTGGACGCGGCAGAGTTGCAGTTGCTGAATGATACTTTTGATCGCCTCGTCGGCAATGCGCTATCTCAGCCTAGTGTGGGAATGCATAGGGATTTCCATAGCCGTAATCTTATGCTGCAAGCAGACAAGCTGTGCGTGATTGATTTTCAGGATGCTGTCGTTGGTCCTGTGACTTACGATGCGGTATCACTACTACGCGATTGTTATATTCGTTGGCCACAGCCGTTAGTCGCAGACTTGATGCGGTATCATTATCAGCAAGCATTAGCGCTTGGTTTTATTCCCGCACAGACTCCTTTTGAGCAATATCAAACTTGGTTTGATCTCATGGGCTTACAGCGCCACATTAAGGCGGTGGGGATTTTTGCACGATTAAACTATCGCGATAGTAAACCTGCGTATATGGCGGATATTCCACTGACATTAACGTATATTGTCGACATCTCGCTGCAGTATCCCGAACTCGTGCCATTTGCACACTGGTTAACTCGTCGTGTGTTACCTGCGTTTAGTGTGAGTCAGTCTTCATCTGAGGTTAAGTAATGAAAGCCATGATTTTGGCCGCTGGACGAGGGGAAAGGTTACGGCCGTTAACGGATAGTTTGCCTAAACCTATGGTGCCAGTGTTAGGTAAGTCATTGATTTTTTATCATATTGAAAAACTTGCCGCGATAGGCATAGTCGATATCGTCATCAACCATGCTTGGCTAGGGCATAAGTTAGTTGAAGCACTGGGCGATGGCAGCACTTTTGGGGTGCGCATTCGGTATAGCGCAGAAGAGAGCGCGTTAGAAACCGGCGGCGGCATTAAACGCGCTTTGCCTTTATTGTGTGAGGACGGAAGCGACGAACCTTTTTTAGTGATTAATGGTGATGTGTTTATTGATGATTTACCGCCAATTACGCAACTGGCTGCGGATAGGCTCGCTCACTTATGGTTAGTGCCTAATCCTGAGCAGCATCCAAATGGCGATTTTGCTTTGAATGATCATCAAGTGCAGGAGCGTGGCGATGTTAAGTACACGTTTTCGGGCATGGGCATTTATCACCCTGCGCTATTTCATGACACGCCGCAGGGAGCCTTTGCACTGGGCTCGCTGTTGAGATCGCAAATGGCTCAAGACAGAGTTAGTGGTGCCTTGTTTAATGGATTTTGGTGTGATGTCGGTACCATTGCACGATTGCAAGCGCTTGAACTAAGGTTACAAAGTAACAAGTAAATTTCAGTGCTGGCATATCCATAGGATTAAGCTAGTGCATCAAATACATAATAGAAATCAGGAAATAAGATGCGGCTTTGGGGTAAGTTTTTTGGATTTGTCATTGGCTTTATGTTCGGCCGTATTTTTGGGGCACTGCTAGGTTTGTGGCTCGGTCATCTTTACGATAAGCGTGCGGCATCGGGCGTGGGTTTTCGACAGATTCTAGGGCAGGCTAAGAATCGCCAAGCCATTTTCTTTAATACCACATTTGCAGTAATGGGGCATGTGGCTAAAGCATCAGGACATGTTACCGAAACCGATATTCGCATTGCGACCTTATTAATGGATCAAATGCGTTTAACGGGAGAAGCCCGTAAAGAGGCGCAACAGGCATTTCGTGAGGGTAAATCGGCGGATTTTGATTTGCGCAGCAGCTTACAAGCTTTCCGTGTTATTACGATGGGACGCAAAGAGTTAGTGCAGATGTTCATCGAAATCCAGATCCAAACGGCACTGTCTGATGGTGAATTGGATCCTGCTGAGCACGCTATCTTGATGACGATTGCTCAAGAGTTAGGTTATGGCCGAGCGCAGTTAGATGAATTACTTAAACGCTGGCAGGCGGAGTTTCGTTTCCATCAAACATCGAGTGGCAATAAAACATCGATTACTGATGCCTACAGTTTACTTGGCATTACGAACGAAGCTAGCGACCAAGAAGTTAAACGGGCTTACCGTAAATTGATGAATGAACATCATCCCGATAAGTTAGTGGCGAAAGGGTTGCCACCGGAAATGATGGAGCTAGCTAATCGTAAGGCTCAGGATATTCAAGCAGCCTATGACAGAGTCAAGTCTGAGCGCGGTATGCGTTAGCCTTGATTAAATTGGTTTTTGTAAAAGATAAGGAATTCATTATGAAAAACACTTACCGTTTGTTGCTGTTGGCGAGTTTGTTACCTGTGGCTATGTCTACGCAGGCCGAGGTATTTATCGCTCCTTTTGGTGGTTATAGTCTGGGGGGCGGTCAATTTGATGTGAATCAATATGAGGTCAACACAGATCAAACGGGTAATAAGGCCGATGTGAAGGTCGAGGAGTCGAGCCATTACGGTTTGATGGTGGGTATTGGTACGAATGATCCCGGTAATATTTATCTTTTATATAGTCATCAAGCCTCTGAACTGAAAAGTGGCGGCTTGTTTACGCCAGACTTTCTTACCTCGTTAGATTTAGATTATATCCATTTGGGTGGCACTTTATATTTCCCCCGTGGCGATATCCAGCCCTATGTCACCGCCAGCGCGGGGATCACCCGCATGCTGCCTAGCGGTTGGTCGAGCGAAACGCGTTTCTCCATGGGAATTGGTGGCGGGGTAGAGTATCAAGTGACGCCACACTTTGGCCTGTTTGCGGATATTCGGGGTTATGCGACGTTTATCAACAGTGACACTTCGCTGTTTTGCAATGAAGATGATTGCCTATGGCACATTACGTCGGATGTGATGTGGCAGGCTCAGGCTAACCTTGGGCTCAAAGTCAGTTTTTAGATCTAACGCATCGTCTTAAAAGGAGATTTAGTGGCATGAAAATAGTCGTACTTGATGGTGAAACTTTAAATCCTGGCGATCTCAGCTGGCAATCCTTAAATGAATTAGGCGAGTTTGCGTGTTTTTCCCGCACAAGTGGCGCTGATATTGTCGCGCGAGCCCAAGGTGCTGAAGTCATTCTCACCAATAAAACGCCCTTGAATGCAAAGACGCTAGCGCAACTTCCTAGTCTCAAATACATAGGCGTATTGGCCACGGGCACGAACGTTGTCGATATCGCGGCAGCTAAAGCGCAAGGTATAGTGGTCACTAATGTGCCCGCTTATGCGCCTGATGCCGTTGCGCAAATGGTGTTTGCCCATATTCTGCATCACACCCAAGCCGTGGCCGCCCATCATCAAGCTGTGGTCGATGGCCAGTGGGTGAACTGCCAAGATTTTTGTTTTACTTTAATGCCGTTGCAATCTTTAAAAGGCAAGACTTTAGGCTTAATAGGTTATGGTGATATCGGTCAGCAGGTGGGAACGCTCGCCCTCGCATTCGGGATGAAAGTTCTTGTCAATACTCGCTCAATCATCAAGGGTTTACCCCAAGGTGTGACGTGGGCGCAACGTGATACTGTGCTTAGCGAATCAGATATTATTTCGCTCCATTGTCCGCTTACTCCAGAAACTGAGCAATGTATCAATCAACAAACCCTCGCCTTGATGAAGCCTAATGCGTTGCTGATTAATACAGCGCGCGGTGGATTAATTGATGAAGCCGCGCTTGCTGCAGCGCTTTTGCAAAACCGCTTATTTGCAGGTGTTGATGTGTTATCGACTGAGCCGCCCACTGCAGATAATCCCTTGCTGCATGCGCCTAATATCAGCATCAGCCCCCATAATGCGTGGGCGACGAAGGAAGCAAGGCAAAGCCTACTCAATATCGCAGTGGCGAATTTGAACGGATATTTGAAGGGGGAAGTGATTAACTGCGTGAACAAGTAAAGCGGTATGCGTCTTCCTCTCTTTCATCATATCGACGTTGAGAGAGAAAGACGTAAATGGTTATTTATTATTGAGTTTTTCTTCTACGTATCCACCACACACCCAATAAGCCTGTGAGGGCTAATACGCTAAATACGACGGGCTTTTTCAGCTTGTGGTACAGGGCGTTCCATTCTGCCATTTCATTCGCCTGCGCTCGTTTTACTGCACTGTCAAAATCGGGCGCTTCACACTGCAAACCAAAGTTCTCGGCCCAAGGCACAAAGGGGCCGTTGGCGACGTATTTTTTGTAGTAACGCAGGGCAAGTTCTTGATCTCGATACAATACCCAACCTGTGGCTTGGCAGAGTAGCGCTGCATAGGCTTGGCTGTTGTGGGGTACATGATCCGATGCCTTGTTGGCTAGTTCTGCTGCCGTGTAGCGATAATGGAAGCGTTTATCGGGAATTGCTTGGCTGGCGCTGATCCGCAGTTGTTCTTTCTCAGCCAGTTTGCTCGGCTCATTCCAATCACTTAGATCGAACACACCTTGGTAAATAGTGTAATCCGGGGCTAATTCAAATCCTAAGAGTTCCATGCCTTGGTGGCGGGCAAGTTCGGCAACAGCCCAATAGGCTTTCGCGCTATCAATGCCTTTTGTTTTTTTCGCTGCATTCAGCTCTGTGCCGTAGGCAAGGGCGCTGGCATTCAGTTTAGGATTAGGGAAGTAAACCGGTGCTTCAGCTATTGCGCCTTCGCGTAATAGCCTGCGACCTAGCAAGTAGCGCAAGCGGTTGTTAATTGGCTCAATATTATCGTACCAGTCGCTGTCTTTAGGGTATTCAAAGGCGATAAATGGCACATGTTCGTCGACAAATAACTTAAGTTCAGCCGTGGTGAGTACGCGCTCCGCCACATAGGCGATGTCTTGCCAGTACTCATCACCGCTGGCGAGTAAGTGATTGAGCGCATCGACATATTCGCCACGCTCTAGTGACAACACCCCTTGCTCGGCACGAATACGGCAGTAAGTGGCTGTATCTTCATCGGCATTAATGGCTTGTTGCTGAGTTTCTTTAGCGTCAACTGTGGCCGAGATCTTATTGAGTTGCTCAGGGAAGTGACGCGCTGCCTGAGCATAGGCCTTGGCCGCTTCTGCTTGATCGCCCTTTTGTAGCATTAATTTTGCGTTGAGCCACCAAGTGAGGCCGCTCGGTTTCGCTAGCGTTAATAGGCGCTCAGCACTGGCATAATCCCCTAACTGGTAATAAATCGCCGCTAATTTATCGCCATGGTTGAGCTGTAAGCCATCGGTTGGAAATACTTTAAGGAGCTCAGCAACCTTTAATCCCATTTCTGAAAGCTGGCCATTATAGGCAAATTCATTAGTGCTGCTTTGCCAATAGGCAATCAATAACTGCTGCACGCTCGCCTGTTGCAGTAGCGGCTTAAGTTCAGCAATCTCTTTACCCATTAAAGTGCGGCTTAACATCAATAAGGAATCATAACCGCCGCTATCGCCCTGTACCGATTGCGTGGCATAGAGCTCAATAGCTTTATTCAGTGCATCAGGGGTGAGAGTCATTTGCAGCTCTGACTCAGTTTCACCTGCCCCTTGATTGGTCAATTGCGGGAGCGGCTGGCCTTGGCGTAGCAGGATATAGGCTTGCTCACCTAAGCTCGCTAAACTCAAACGCAGGGGATCGGCGGCGCCTTGTGCGACTTCGGTTTGTAATTGTGTCAGGTAAGCATTGGCACGATTAAAATGTTCAGGATCAGCCGAAGTCTTGCTTAAGATAAGCTCAATACGCGACAGCGAATAGAGTGCCCACAGGCTACGAGATGCGCGTTCACTTTGTGGTAATTTAATGATTTTGCTGAAATAGTTACTCGCCCTCTCATAATCTTTTGCTTCAAACGCTACGGCACCTAAGGTGTACCAAGTTAGTGCTTGTGGTAGATCTTTGTCTAACTTAGCGGCCATTTGCTCGGCTTCAATGGGGCCCGTTGCATCCCGCAGGGTGTTTACTAAGGCCAAATGGGCGTCACTTAACTCGCTGTTTTCAAAGGCGCGAGTTTGTGAAAGATAACGGCTATGCACTTCATCCCACAGATATTCCTGTGCAGCGGGTGCATCTTGATACTGCCAAGGCAAAGGTTTTGCGAGGGCGGTGAGCTGCTGGCTGAAAGAGGTTTGCGGTAAATAACTGAGATTGCTCTGCCTATCATGAGTGAGTTGCAAAGGAAAATCGGGGCCGCAGGCCAATAGCATAGGGGAAAATAAGCTTAAACAAATGAGCGTGGTCTTTTTAAGCATAAAAGCCCGATTGGGTGTTGCCATGGTAAACGATAGTTTTGGCTTATGGCGCATAAATTCCCTGTAAATATAATGACTCACAACGTGCCCAGCCTATCACTTTTTGGCCGCCAGGGTTGAGCATGTGTGTTTGAATGTCTCTGTTTGATTGCGGCATAGGCATGATTGCAGTGCGTGAAACTGTTTTGGTTGGTGTCAACGCTGCTGTATTCTCAGCTCGCCATTGCCACGTTACCAGCCCATCTTTTTGTATTACGCTATAGCCATTTTGCGCATCATACCCGCTGCAAGCTTGTCCCGCTAGCGACAAAATAGGAGGAATTTCACCTGCAATATTACCGTGATTCATTAAGCTCAGTTGAAATAGCTGTGGCCTGTGGATTTCCAGATTTTTTGGCTTATTTTCAGCGGCTAATATCGTTTGGGTTGTGGCCTTGTTATCGCTTGAGATCACTAATTCAATCTTAGCGGCAAGTTCACCTTGCTGTGCAACGGCGATTAAGGTGTTGAGTGGCCAAACCCTTTTATCCCCTTCCAGCGGCAGCCGAAACCAGATAATGCCTCTGAGTTTGGCATCTTTTTGAGTGTGTAGTTTTTGCACAAAGGCTTGTAATACTAGAGGATCGGCCATCAGTTCCTGTACTACATTGGCTGATTGGAGTTGATCGCGCAGCGGTGTTTCACTTTCAACTTTATAACCTGAAGCAGTACTGATGACCGCCGAACCATAGGCGGGGAGCGCAATAAGGTAAGGCACAGTGTTGATATTTGAGAGTTGCTGCACCCACTGCCAACCTTGAGTCGCATCGAATAGTCCGAGGCGTGGATCGCTTACGCTGTGAATTTGTAGCACGAGTTCATCAATACTGGTGAGTAACACGGGAAAATCGGCGCTACTGAGCCAAGCGGGCAGTGCAGTAATGCTGAGTTTGAGTTCTGTGGGTAACTGCGCTTTAAGCTTTTTAAGAAAATCCCGATAGGCTGGCAGTTTACTGTTGGCACTGTCGTGGTCGATTTCAACACCTGTGATGTGCGTGCCTTTTGCCTGCCAATTTGCTAGTACTTTTTTGATTTTATTAATAACTTGTTCATCATTTAAATGCACGAACTGACCATCTAAGCGAATCACGGCAATTTTTGGCCTAGGATCTGCCTGCAACCAAGCATGATTGACCGCAACTTCAAACCAAATGTCTGCGCCATTGGTTTTGGGATGTGCTTGCAGCGCTAAAATACGTAATCCTTGGAATGCACCTTGGCTTTGCACTAATGCCGTTTGATTGGCGGGGCGCCATTGGCGCTGCCAGATATAGACTTCCTGCGTGAGTGGCGCTCGAAGCGTTGTTGCTTCTGTAGCGGCTTTTACTGCGACACTGGTATTTGGGCTAGCCGTGGTTTCATTAGCGTTCGATGCTGGCTGACAGGCGCTCATAAATACGGCGGCGCTCAACAAAGCAAATAAGAACCATTGATTTTGGCTTATGTTTTTAACCAGATTGCCTATGCCCATACTACCGCTGTCGATTCCGTTTTGAGTGAGACATTACTATGCCTGAAAAATGCCACTTATACATCGCGGTCAAACTTCTGATAATGCCCACTAAGCTTGGTTTTCCTTTTGGTGCCTTGTTAATCAATATCAGAACTCAGATCTCAAAAATCAGGATCGACTTGAAAGCGCATCTGTTCACGGGTGACGGGATGTTGAAGCATCAATAAATCGGCATGCAGATGCAGGCGATTGGCGCGAGTACCATAAAGATCATCACCTACAATGGGCGTATTTAGCCCTTCTGAGTGGGCGCAGTGAACTCTGAGTTGATGGGTTCGGCCCGTTTTTGGGGATAGATATACGCGGGCTGTACGTGCCATTTCATCGATATGGCTTAATTCCCAATAGGTTTGGGCCGCTTTGCCAAACTCATGGCAAACGAGTTGTCTCGGTCTATCGTCTAAATCGCCACGTAGGGGTAAAGAGATTTGTCCCGCTGCCGGCTTATCTGCCATTGCTGTAGGGATCCCTGCTAAAAGTGCCACATAACGTTTAGTCACTGTGCGCTGGATAAATTGTTTTTGCAGTTGTTTATGGGCGTCTTTTGTCAATGCGATCACCATTAATCCCGAGGTCGACATATCGAGCCTGTGGACGATAAGTGGCCCAGTGGCATTGGGAAACGTTTGCCGCATGCGCGAATACACTGAGTCTTCAATCTCTTTGCCGGGCACTGATAAAAACTCGGCGGGTTTGTTCACAATCGCCATCGCCTCGTCTTGGTAGAGGATGCTTAAGGTTTTGCCTTCGGCGGGGTTCGTCAGCAGCGGATTATCATCGACAACAAGCCCTTCGAGCATATGCCCCAAGATAGGTTGGCATTTACGCAGACAGGCAGGATAAAACTGCTTATGTTGGCGAATTTCTGATTTTGGCGGCGCCCCCCACCAAAATTCGGCAATCGCCAATGGTTTAAGACCGTGTTTAAAGGCGTAATGTAGCAACTTCGGGGCGGCACATTCCCCTGAGCCTGCGGGCGGTGTTAACTCAACCGTCCCGTTAAATATGCCGTTAAGGCTTTTTTCTGCGCCGCGAATATTCAAAAAACGATACTGCTCAAACAGCTTTTGCTGCAGCGCCGCCGAGAGCTGTTTACGCTGTAGTCTTAACGCGTCACGCTTATCAGTGAGCAGAGTTAACGCTTGGCTGATGGCATGGATACGTTCATCCCAATAGCGTTTAATATCTCTTAACTGATTCTTTTCGTTAATGCTTTCTTGGCTGAGTTTAGCTTCGATTGCAGTATTTTCACCTAAAGTCTCATCAGTCGGATTGGCAGCCCATTGCACTGCGAGTTGATTGCGCTGCGTCTTGCGGGATTGACGGCCGTCGATCATCACTTGCCTGTGGGCGGCAAGCTTGGCTTGTGCTTGTGCTTGCTCAGCGTTGAGTTCGTTCGATAGCCGAGGAATATCGGGGTGATTTTCTACTGCAAGTAGCTGCTCGTTAATTTGGTTGATTTGCAGATTTTCGGCGTGGAAAAAATTGTCCTTAGCCAGCATATCAAACACAGGTGGAACGAAGCGTGGCCAATGGTTCTGCTCAGCTAACTTGCCCGAAAATGCCGACAAATAGCCCACATCTCCCTGCGGATCTTGCACTAAAAGTACACCAAACATTTTACCAATGGCACCGGTTAACTCCCCTGTGAGGCCAAAGTTATGTTGCCAATCGTTTTGAGTCTCAAGGTGGCGTTGTAATTCGTTGGCGGCGATCACGCATAATGGATGCGGTTCGTAATAGAAAGGAAAGGTAAAACGTTGCGGCAGGGCATAGGCATCAATGGCTTGTGTGAAAGAGGTAAAGCAAGAAGGCTGAAGATGCATATTGGGATCTACTGTTGGTTTTACTTATCTGGGTTAATTATCGGAGTTAATTATCTGGGTTAAGCCACTACTTAGGATGAGGGCAAGCAAGAAAGGGCGTTAGTTTACTCTGTCGATTTGGGACTGTCGATTTGGGACTGTCGATTTTGGGCTGTCACTTTTTATTGGTACGGATTTTAGATACGGCTCTGTGTTGAAAAAGGGAAATGGCATTAAAGCGCATTTCCCTTTGATGTGTCGCTTGTACTTAAAGCCAATTTTAAACGGTTAAACCCGCTTAAAAGATGACTTTCACTTTACTGGCGCTATCGAGTGCTTTGCTGATTGCGCTGTCGATATCGATATCACGGGCAAGCGCGACACCTAAACGGCGGCGACCATCAATATCGGGTTTGGCGAATAATCTAAGCTGAGTGTTGACCGCTTCTAATGCCGCACCAATCCCTTGGTAGCGGATATTGCTTGAGGTGCCTTCGGCCAAAATTACCGCTGAGGCACTTGGACCATGCTGATGGATATTGGGAATAGGTAGGCCGAGAATCGCTCTAACATGCAGGGCAAATTCCGATAAATCTTGGCTGATGAGTGTGACTAAGCCTGTGTCATGTGGTCTTGGCGAGACTTCAGAGAAATACACTTCATTGCCTTTAACAAACAGTTCTACGCCAAATAGTCCATAACCGCCAAGGGCTTCGACGACTTTGCTCGCAATCGCTTGGGATTTTGCTAACACTTCATCGGACATGACTTGTGGCTGCCATGACTCGCGATAATCGCCATCTTCTTGCCTGTGGCCAATGGGAGCGCAAAAATGAATGCCGTTGACTGCGCTGATGGTTAACAGGGTGATTTCATAATCGAAGGGAATAAAGCCTTCGACTATCACGCGACCGCCGCCGGCGCGTCCGCCTTCTTGGGCGTATTGCCACGCTTTATGGCTGAGGGCGATATCGCGAATAACGCTTTGGCCTTTGCCCGAGGAACTCATGACTGGCTTCACCACACAGGGAACGCCAATTTCACTAATCGCTTGATTAAATTCGGTTTCGGTATCACAGAAAAAATACGGAGAAGTCGGTAAACCTAAGGTTTCAGCGGCGAGACGACGAATACCTTCCCTGTCCATAGTGAGCTTTGTTGCCCGAGCTGTTGGGATAATATTCACCCCTTCGGCTTCCATGTCCACTAAGGTTTGGGTGGCGATGGCTTCAATTTCTGGGATGACTAAGTGCGGTTTTTCTAACTCGATAACCGCACGCAGGGCGTTGGCATCGAGCATATTGATCACATGGGAGCGATGCGCGACTTGCATGGCGGGGGCGTTGGCGTAACGGTCAACGCCAATCACTTCAACGCCTAAGCGTTGCAGTTCAATGGCCACTTCTTTGCCAAGTTCACCGCAGCCGAGCAACATGGCGCGTCGTGCGCCCTCAGTGTAGGGAGTGCCTATCATGTGTGGGTACCTTTGAGATTGTAGGGATGATGAGTTTTATGCTTGCGTTCTATGTCGCAATGATGTGGCTAGTTTAGCCTGAACAGGCTTTAGGGTCATGGAGTAAATCGACAAGTGTGTCCCGGATCACTGGGGCAAAAACGAAACCGCATATCTTTGGCTAATATTGGGGATAAGGTTGAGATGAAACTCAAATGTTAATGTTCTGTTGATGGCATGTTTTGTGACCATCCACTAATCTTTGGGATGGAATACATATTATTAATACAAGGAGATGCTGATGTTCTTAGATTACTTTGCGTTAGGTATTTTGTTTTTTGTCATCATTATTATGTTTTATGGCGTCATTGCCATTCATGATATCCCCTATGAAATAGCCAAAAAACGTAATCATCCCCAGCAAGATGCATTGCATATTGCCGGGTGGGTGAGTCTATTCACCCTACATGCAATTTGGCCATTTTTATGGATCTGGGCGACTTTATACCGTGAAGATCGCGGTTGGGGGTTCAATACTGTAATGAAGCGAGAATTAGTTTTAGAGGAGGATGTGAATTCATTGCGCGAGACGGTCAGAGGGCTTCAGACTCGGCTTGAACAGTTAGAGCAAATAACTCCCATGAATATAGCGCCTGCTGTGGATGCGATAAAAACAGACAAAGTTGAGGTATAACATGGATTTATTACTCATACTCACCTATGCGGCCGTGTGTATTGCTATCTTTAAAGTCTTTAAAATTCCGATGAATAAATGGACTGTTCCTACTGCAGTGCTGGGTGGAGTGTTCATTATTGGTACCTTATTGCTCGTGATGAATTACAACCATCCTTATTCTCGTTTTGCCCGTGAATATTTTGTCACTATCCCTATCACACCCGCAGTAAAAGGCTTAGTGACTTCGGTGGAAGTGCAGCCTAATGTGCCTGTTAAACAAGGGGATGTGTTATTTCGTCTCGATCCTATTCCCTTCGAGGCCGTTGTTAAACGTAAACGCGCTGCTTTGATGGAAGCAGAGCTCCAAGTGCCACAACTCGCCGCGGCGTGGGAGTCGGCTAAGGCTAATGTAGAGCGCGCTAGGGCCGATAAAGACCGTAATAAATCTGCCTTCGAGCGTTATGAGTTAGGCCGCAAGAAAGGGGGCGCGAATTCGCCTTTTACTGAACTAGAACTCGATAATAGGCGTCAATTGTACTTAGCCTCAGAGGCACAACTGACCGTCGCGAATGCTGAAGAACTGCGTGTCAGGCTGGCCTATGAATCTAATATTGATGGTGTTAATACCAAAGTGGCTGGCTTGCAAGCTGATTTAGCCAGTGCACTCTACGATTTAGAACAGACAGTCGTGCGGGCACCTGCAGATGGTGTGGTAACGCAAATGGCACTTCGTGCGGGAGCGATGGCAGTGCCTTTACCATTACGTCCAGTAATGAGCTTTATTCCCGACGAGCAACGCTACTTTGCGGGGGCATTCTGGCAAAACTCGTTAATGCGTTTGCAGGAAGGTGATGAAGCTGAAGTGATATTGGATGCCGCTCCAGGACAAATCTTTAAGGGAAAAGTGGCGAAAATATTACCCGCTATGGCTGAAGGTGAAGTTCAAATGGGCGGCGCGCTGCAGTCATCGGCTCGTTTATTTCAAAATGGTCGCGTGATTGTGCTGATTGATATCGAAGATGATGCTATCCGTAAGCAATTTCCTGCGGGTGTTTCTGGGCAGGTTGCAATTTATACTGAACATTTCCATCATGTCGCTGTGATGCGTAAAGTATTGCTGAGGATGCAAGGTTGGCTGAATTACTTGTTTTTTGATGGACATTAACCCTTAATCGGTTAACTTTTGTCTGTTGTATTAAGTCCAGTTCGCTGGACTTTTTTGTGACACATTTTTGGGTGAATAAAAAGGAATTTGAAAGCATGCAAGATATTCACGATTTAACCTCAGTGCTGCGCTCCAATACGCCAATTGTAGTGATTGAAACCTATGAAGAATATCGCGTGGTTGAGCTGCTTAAGCGGGTCGCCAGTGTGCTTTATCAACCTGTGTTTACATGGAGTATCACCCAAGGTCTGGCACGGGTCGATAAGCCCTTGGCGGCGCAAAAGTTTAATAGCGAACCTACAGATTTGCTCGGGCAAATTAAATCAACCTCGCAGCAGGGAATTTATGTGCTGTGCGACTTCCATCCCTTTGTGATTGATGCACCTAAGAATGTCCGTTTGCTTAAAGAAATCGCCCTTGAGTACGAGACGCTGCAACACACATTAGTGCTGGTGAGCCATGCCTTTGAAATTCCGCCTGAAATCAAACGTTATTGCGCTTATTTTCACTTAACTTTGCCAAGTACAGTGCAATTGCAAAATCTGATTTATCTTGAAGTTGATAAAATTCGTCACCAAGGTACGCCGCTACAGGTCGATGATGATGCTGTGGTCAAATTAGCCGATAATCTGCGGGGCGTGACTTTAGACGATGCCCGTCGTCTCGTACGCAAAGCCATAGTCAATGACGGTGCTATTACCTTGTCAGATATCGACGCCATCAATAAAGCCAAGTTTCAGCTACTCGATCTTAATGGTGTGCTGCAATTTGAATACGACACCAGTGATTTTTCACAGGTCGCAGGACTACATAATCTTAAAAAATGGCTCAAGCAGCGCTCGCCCATAGTGGCTGTCAGCGCCATTGACCAAGGCGGCCAGCCGACTCCAGTTCAGCACGTCAAAGCGCTCGATGCGCCCAAGGGGATTTTACTGCTGGGCGTTCAGGGCAGTGGTAAGAGCCTCGCGGCTAAGGCGGTTGCGGGCGTTTGGCAACGACCTTTGCTTAGGCTCGATATGGCAGCCTTATATAACAAATACATAGGCGAAACCGAGAAGAACCTGCGTAATGCACTGGATCTGGCTGACATGATGTCGCCCTGTGTGCTTTGGATAGATGAAATTGAAAAAGGCTTAAGCGGGAGTAGCAGCGATGAGGGCACCTCGACGCGGATACTCGGCACCTTACTCACTTGGATGGCGGAGCGTAAATCTGAAGTGTTTGTGGTGGCTACCGCTAATGATATTCAAGCTCTGCCGCCAGAGTTGATGCGAAAGGGCAGGATGGATGAAATCTTTTTTGTCGATTTACCCGACGAAGCTATACGCAAAGCCATCTTCTTAATCCACTGTAAGCGCCGTGGAATCGATGTAGCGAGCTTAGATCTCGCCCAGTTATCGGCGCGTAGCCAAGGATTTTCCGGCGCCGAAATCGAACAAGCAGTTATTGCTGCCATGTATACCGCAAGAAGTGTCGAGTGCAGTGTCGACCAAGTGTTATTACTTGAAGAACTTAGTAAGACACGGCCTTTATCTGTGGTCATGAGCGATAAAATCAATGCGCTACGACAATGGGCTGCAGGCCGAACCGTGAATGCCCATGAGTAAGATTTTTGCTTAGTACCATGAGTGCTAACTAGCATTTTTAAACGCTATATTGGCTTAGTTATTTTCGAGATTCCCAAGGTACTGTTATGAATGATGAGTCGTTTTACTGGATATTAGTGATACAAGGATAAAAGATTGAAAAGTATATATGAACTGATTGATATCGAAGACTCTGGCATAAAAGTAGTCAATGAAATGGTTGCTGGTGCTGAGCATTGTGTAGAGATACTGCCGCCTTCAAAGGATCGGGTTGAAGTACTTGAATCCCTTCAGGTATCGACTCGTTCGGTATTAGGGGCTATTGCCTACGAAACCGGTGGGATTTTGATCGACAATGGATGGATTCGATTTTTCGGCTCTGGACATGAAAGATTGTCTAGAAACCTTACTGATTGGAATAGAAGTGCACATTATCTTTTAGTGGCGAATGACGTAGTTGGTGGATTTTTTGCTATCAACGGCGGCGGTTTAGGTGCAGACGTTGGGAATATATACTATTGGTCGCCAGACTCAATTCATTGGGAAGGATTAGAAATCGGGTTCACAGATTTTTTTCAATGGTCAGCTACAAAGAGAATCAATGAGTTTTATGCGAGTTTAGGTAAAGAGCGCTTTCAAAAAAACTATTCACAGATAGCTACAGATAAATGCCTGAGCTTTTATCCATTTTTATGGGCGAAAGAAGGTTCTATTGAAATAAGCAGCGTGAAAGTGGTGTCAGTTGATGAAATGTATAGGCTGAAATTGGAATTATTAACCTCGGTTAGTTAATTCGTTTACCCGCTGATTTTATGGGTACTTCTGCAATAATTATTTGTTATAAACATCTAATGTATTGATTGTTAGATGTAAATCTGCTTATCAGCTCTATTGATTCAACATGGATGGGCTGTATATGCCATCCATGATTAATCACTTCTTCGGAGGGGACAGCACCAAGATCTAGCTGACGTTTTTGGCGGTATCTTGGGCTTTCTCGTTACCGCTTGCATCAAAAATCAAAGCTGTCGCTATCACCAAAAGCTGTCGCGGCAATGCCTAATGAGTGCTTTAGTGTTGGCGTGACAATATCTCTCTAAATGGTTTGAATCTTAGCGGTATCCGCTCCCTGTGGTACCGCTATTCCTATCATGATGACATTAGATATCAAAGGCGAGACTGCCCGGAGTCAGGAATGGCCAACTTAGACGCGTCGGTGAACTCTCACCCTGCGCACCAAAGAAGTAAGCTGTTCTTGGGGTGGCGTAAACTACACTGCCTTTTTGCAACCCGAGTTCCTGCAGATTATGGTGGGTGAATTTGGCTTCCCACAGCTCTTCGCTATGCCAGCCGTGTGGGGCTAATTCCAATCTAACTTCGGCGCCAATGGGGGTCATGGCGACAATATTGAACGGCAAATTGGCCTGACTATTGGGCTTATTTGACAGCGCTAATTCGTGACTGCGTACATAGAGAACACCATCTTGCTGCAGTGTTTGCTGTTCTGGAGGTGTTAAAAATGCTTGACCATTTTCCCAACGTTTTTGTTGCCAACTGGCTTCAAAGACATTGACGTTACCAAGAAAATCAAACACAAAGCGACTATTGGGGTGCGAGTATAGCTCAGCAGGTGTATTAATCTGCTCTATATGACCATTGCTCATCACTACCACTCTATCTGAGAGCTCAAGCGCCTCATCCTGATCGTGGGTCACAAACACGCTGGTGAATTTCAATTCATCATGCAGGCTGCGTAGCCAGCGGCGTAGTTCTTTACGCACTTTAGCATCTAAGGCGCCAAAGGGTTCATCCAGTAGCAAGACTTCTGGCTGGGTCGCCAGTGCGCGGGCCAATGCTATTCGCTGTTTTTGTCCTCCCGAGAGTTGTTCAGGATAGCGCTGTGCGAGGTGGCCTAGTTGTACTGTTTCTAGCAGCTGTGTCACTCGCTTATGAATTTCTGCCGCCGAAGGTCTTTGTTTTTTCGGCATGACTTCGAGTCCAAAGGCGACGTTATCGGCGACCGTCATATGGCGAAACAGCGCGTAGTTTTGAAACACAAAACCCACGCGTCTTTCACGCACATGCACTTGGGTGACATCTCGGTTGCCGAATTGAATTTGGCCGCTATCGGCTCCTTCAAGACCGGCAATAATCCGCAGCAGTGTGGTTTTGCCTGAACCTGATGGTCCCAGCAGACCAATCATTTCCCCTTCTTGAATATCGAGATTAAGTGGGGAAAGCGCCTGAAATTGGCCAAATTTCTTGGAAATATTAGTAAGACGAATACTCATAGTTGGCTCTGCTCTTTATTGTCATTGGCGGTTAAACTGCGTTGTTGCCGCCATTCCACTACGGCTTTTAACATTAGGGTAAATAGGGCGATCAGGGCCAGTAATGACGCGCTCGCGAAGGCGGCTTCGGCCTGATAATCTTCGTACAATAATTGCACATGTAAAGGTAAGGTATTGGTTTCGCCACGAATGTTGCCAGACACGACAGCAACGGCACCAAATTCGCCCACGGCTCTGGCATTGGTGAGGATCACACCGTAAATCAGTGCCCATTTGATGTTGGGCAGGGTCACGCGGCGAAAGAGTTGCCACCATGACGCTCCAAGGATCACTGCGGCTTCTTCTTCCGATGCGCCCTGTTGTTGCATCAATGGGATCAGTTCTCTGGCCACAAAGGGGCAAGTGACAAAAATGGTCACTAATAGTATTCCTGGCCAAGCAAACATGATCTGCAGATCGTGCTCATATAGCCATTCGCCCAGCCAGCCACTGTTGCCATAGAGCAGCAAATAGAGCAAACCTGCGACGACAGGGGAGACCGCAAATGGAATATCAATTAGCGTGATCAGTAACTTGCGACCGGGGAATTCAAAACGAGTCACGCTCCACGCCAGCATGATTCCGAACACTAAATTGATCGGTACTGTGAGTGCTGCCACCATCAGTGTTAAACCAATCGCATGCAGCGAATCCGGTTGAGTTAGGTGCCCAATATAACGCTCCCAACCTCCGACAAACGCCTGCTGAAAAATACTCACCAACGGCAATAGCAACAATAGCAAGCCCAAGAGCACGGCGAGGGTAATAAGGCTCCATTTGATCAGGGGCGCTTCACCGACTCTTAAGGGTTTAAATGAGTTCATATTTGCTCCTTATCGTCCATGAATGCGGCGCAGATAACGCGCCTGCCACAGGTTTATCAGCAGTAATAGCAGTAACGAGGTCATCAGAACCACTGAGGCAATGGCGCTGGCACCTGCAAAATCAAATTCTTGCAGGCGGACAAAGATCATTAACGAAGTGATTTCACTGATATAAGGCATATTGCCAGCGATAAAGATCACTGCACCAAACTCACCCAGACTGCGGGTAAAAGACAGTGCCGTTCCAATCATTAATGCTGGCCAAAGAGAGGGCAAAATAACCCGCCAGAATACCGAACGATCCGAGGCGCCAAGCGTCATTCCCGCTTCTTCTTCCTCGTGGGATAACTCTTCGAGAACGGGTTGTACTGTACGAACCACAAAGGGAATACTGGTGAAAATCATCGCGACCACTATGCCTAGCGGGGTGTAGGCGACTTTTATGCCCCATTCAGCTAATAGACTACCGATTTGGCCGTTTTCCGCATAAAGGGTGGCTAAGGTGATACCGGCAACGGCGGTCGGCAAGGCAAAGGGTAAATCTACCAAGGCATCTAAAATGCGTTTGCCGGGAAATTCATAACGCACGAGTACCCATGCGAGTAATAATCCGAAAAGGCAGTTAAATAATGATGCCGCGAGCGCCGATAGTATGGTGACTCGGTAACTGGCAACCACTCTGGGATCGGCAATCACGCCCCAGTATTCGGACCAGCTCATTGAACTGGTCTGCATGATTAGGCCTGTGGTCGGCAATAATAGGATTAGGCTGACAAACAGTAGGGACACGCCTAAGCTGATGGTAAAACCGGGAAGAACCCGCTTATGGCGTAAACGCCCGTTATTAAAAATCACAGAATAATCACCCGATCAGGTTAATTGCGTTAAACCAATACTATTTATACGGTTCGCTCGTTGTTGGCTCAAGCCATTTGTTGGATGCAATCTTTACGGCTAACACTGATTGATAAATGCCAATTAGCGATAAACCCGAGACTTTGCTCGGGTTCAATGTTGATATCTTACTACATTAAGGACGATATCAGCGCTTTAATAGCTCATCGAGTTTTGCACCGTTAGCAAACTGCGTTTTCATGGCATTATCCCAACCACCGATGATTTGCTCAACAGTCAGCAGGTCAACGGTAGGGAACTGCTTAGCAAACTCAGCTTTTACCTTTTCGTTGTGTACACGATAGCTGAATCCTGCCAGTAGACGTTGTGCTTCTTCGCTGTAGAGATAATTCAAATACTCAGTTGCGAGTTCCTGTGTACCGTTACGCTTAGCATTTTTCTCAACTACAGCGACGGGGAACTCTGCCAGAATCGAGGTTTTTGGTACAACTACTTGGTAATCGTCCGTACCATACTGCTGGCGGATATTGTTCACTTCCGATTCAAAGGTAATTAATACATCACCGATCCCACGTTCAACAAAGGAGGTGGTCGCACCGCGGCCGCCAGTATCAAATACTGCGACATTACCGAGGAATTTTTTCAGGAATTGATCCAGTTTAGCCTGATTATCCTTACCATAGTTTTTCTGAGCATAACCTAATGCGGCTAAATAAGTGTAGCGAGCATTACCAGAGGTTTTTGGGTTAGGAAAGACCAGTTTAACGTCATCTCTCGCTAAATCGCCCCAGTCGCTGATCTGCTTTGGGTTACCTTTGCGTACCAAAAATGCAATGGTGGAATAGTAAGGTGAACTGGCGTTAGGCAGTAATTGTTGCCAATTTTCAGGGATCAATTTACCGCGGTCATGGAGGACCTGAACGTCTGTTACTTGGTTAAACGTCACCACATCTGCGGGTAATCCCTGCAGAATAGAGCGTGCCTGTGCAGATGATCCTGCATGGGATTGTTTAATTTCGACGGTTTTACCTGTTTTCTCTTCCCAATGTTTGGCAAAAACGGGGTTGTAGGCATTGAATAATTCCCGTGCGATATCATAAGAGGAATTAAGCAGGGTTTGATCTGCGGCAGTCACATTGAGTGAGGTTCCCAGAATGAGGGTTCCTAGCAGGGCCTTTATCAATTTTACGGACATTTTTAACTCCTTAATCTGGCAATTTTGTCAGCGTTATGGCACCTAGAGTAATAGAATTAATTATTTATAAAAAGCCAGTTGAATAGAACTTTTTTGAATAACTATGAGCGATTTATTTTATGTTATAAGCAGTATTCACCGTGTTTGTCAGTGGTAACCGACTTAGAATAGGCTATCGCTTAGTTGTTTTTATCAAGTAAAGGATAATCCTAGTGTCTGACTTTCCGACAATTGAAGCCTGCATCGGGCAAACTCCGCTGGTTCGCTTGCAGCGGCTTAACTGTGGTACTTCCACTGTACTATTAAAATTGGAAGGCAATAACCCCGCGGGTTCAGTAAAAGATCGTCCTGCACTCAATATGATTATTCAGGCCGAACTTCGCCAAGAAATAAGCCCTGGTGATACGCTTATTGAGGCAACGAGTGGCAATACTGGGATTGCGCTGGCGATGGCGGCGGCAATCAAAGGATACAAGATGATCCTGATTATGCCGAATAATTCGACTCAGGAGCGTAAGGATGCGATGCAAGCCTATGGCGCAGAACTCATGCTAGTGGATAACATGGAGACTGCGCGGGATTTGGCGCTGCAGTTACAAAGCGAAGGCAAAGGTAAGGTGCTGGATCAATTTAATAACCAAGATAACGCTAATGCCCATTTCCTCACGACAGGCCCTGAGATCTGGCAACAGAGTCTAGGCAAAATTACCCACTTTGTGTCAAGTATGGGGACGACAGGTACCATAATGGGTGTGTCAAAATACCTTAAAAGTTGTAATCCCGACATCACTATCGTCGGCCTTCAACCCGCCGATGGCAGTGCTATTCCAGGGATTCGGCGTTGGCCGCAGGCATATTTGCCTGGGATTTTTGATGCTTCTTGGGTTGATTTAGTTATGGATATTGAAGAGCAAGATGCAAAAGCCATGGCGAGAACTTTAGCGCGAGAGGAAGGGATTTGTGCAGGAGTCAGTTCGGGCGGTGCCGTGTTTGCTGCGCTGGAGATTGCTAAACAATATCCGGGTTCTGTGGTCGTGGCGATTGTCTGTGATAGGGGCGATCGTTACCTTTCGTCAGGGCTTTTTTCCTGAGTCCTAGATTTTTACTTTAAGCATATTGAGCGATATGAATATTTGATGGGTGAAAATGGGCGAGATACGCCCATTTTTACCCTTTAAAACGTGATCATTTTTTCGGTGGGAATTGCGCCAAAATTCGGTTGACGGCTTTGGCGGTATCTTGGGCTTTCTCGTTACCGCCTGCATCGAAATCATAGCTGTCGCTGCCACGCCAAATAAGAGCTTTGGTCTTAGGATCGACAATATCTATCTGAATGGTTTGAATTTTAGCGGTATCACTCCCCAGCGGCACGCCAACACTGGTGCCTATTCCAATCCCGCCCGAATTTCCGAATGTGCCTGTGCCTAATCCAATGGATAGCCCTGAATCTTTGGGCTTATCTTGGGTGAGTAAGGCGTAGGCGACGTTAAAGTCGGGCGACGCTGTATTTTCTACAAACCCTTTTTGAGTCAATTGGTTGTTAATTTCTACTTGAATACGCTGGGCGCTTAACGGGTCATCCGTCGGCTGTGGTGTTAACTGGGTAAAGCTGCGTAGTGCGGTGAAGTCGTAATTGAGATCATAATCGTTTTTCGGTTTACTGCTGCAAGCGCTTAATAAGGCAACAGCGACGAGCAGACTGGCAAAGTGACGGTATCCCATGATAGTGCTCCAAGTTGTACAAACTCTGTTCAATGTGCCTTGATTAAGGTTGTTTCTGCAAGTATTTTAGATAAGTGTGTTGTATTTGAATCGCTTTGAATGCAATCCACACGCTTTGTTTTTTAGCACGGATCGTTTTGAGTATGGTTTATTTTTAGATAGGAATAGCGGCGGGTTATGGAACAGTTAGCTTTTTTTGATATCCCGAGTCCTTGTGTCGGTGTGTGTGTTACCGATGCGCGCGGTTACTGTAATGGTTGCCTGCGAAGCCGTGACGAAAGATTCAATTGGTTAACGTTTTCAGATGCGCAAAAGTATGATGTCATTCGCCTGTGTACTCAACGTAAACGTCGTCGCCAGTTAGCGATGATGAAAGCAAGGCAAGCACAAATAGAGCAAGAAAGAGCAGCGTTAAACCCACAGTTGAATTTTGAGCCTGAGCCTGAAGCCGATCTCGATTTTGGTGGCTTCGAGCTAGACTGATATTTTAAATAAGCCTGTTAAATAAGCCTGTTAAATAAGCATGTTAAATAAGTCAGTTAAATAGGCTTGTTTCACTCACTTGTTCTACTCGCTTGTAGAATTAGCGCGTTGATGAATTACAGATGCGCAGTCGTTTAATCCCAATCCCTATTACAGCTTGCGCTTCTTCGGCCAAATTAAATTAAATCGGGTATGTTGCGCATCGCTGGTGACGCCCACATTCCCTTGATGCCGCTGCATAATCCGTTTAATGATCGCCAGTCCCAAACCGTGTCCCTTATTGCCATTTTGCACCGATTGGCTGCGATAAAATGGCTCGAACACTTTCGGTAAATCCACTGCGGGGATAGGTTCGCCGTCGTTAGTCACACTTAAATTGATCCTGTGCTGGTTCTGCTTAACCTCAATGATGATTTCAGTGCGGGCAAAGCGTTGTGCATTGGTCAGTAAATTCTGTAGTGCCCGTTCGATTAATGCGGGTTCTCCGAATAAGGGCAGTTTTTCGACTTCGGCCTTGAGCGTTATAGGCGTTGGACTTAAGGTTTCTAGGCGCTTAATACTTTGATTGATGAGATTAATTAAATCGTACTCATCCAACTGTATACCTTCTCGCTGTGACTCTAAGCTGGCGTAGGTCAGCAGTTCTTGAAGTAAGTCTTCCATTTCTTTGATGTCGAGCTGCATTTCATCGAGAAAGTCTTGTCGCTTCTGTTCGTCCGAATCTGGCTGACAATACATAGGCATAAGTGCAAGAGCAAATTTGAGCCTCGCCAGTGGCGTGCGGATCTCATGGGATACCGCATTAGAGAGGTGTTTCTGGTTCTCAATCAAGGCGCTGATATGTCGCGCCATTTCGTTAAACGTATTGGCTAAGGGCTTAACTTGGGAGCGATTTGACAGGGTAATCCGTGTGTCCCATTTGGCTTCGCCAAATTCTTTGGTGGCCTTACGCAGTATGCTCAAATCCCGTGAAAGCGGGCCGACCCAAATTAGCGCAACGAGGGCGAGCGATAAATAAAAGAACAGGGTGAACAGGCTGCGAAGGTTGGCTCTGGGATCTATGTCCAGCGGCCCCGCCATTAAGACTTGATCGTCTACTCGAATAAATTGCAGCAGGCTATCATCATTGGCCGTGGTGGTGAACACCTTGCTTGTGCTTAACGCTTGATTATCTGCCAGTGCGACTTGATCTGCATTGAGTAATTGCAGTGGCATCACAGGGTTCGCTGGGATCGCCTCCAGATACCGTTGGCGGGCATCGGGAGGTAATTCCGCTAATAATTGCGCCAATGCCACTAACGGCGCATCGAGGGCATTATTGTCATCAACATTCTTCTGCCACAGGCTGTCGAGTGTCCAGCCAATCCCAAGCACGCTGAGACTGAGTAGCAGATATAAACTGATAAAGAGACGTTTCACTGTATTTGTGCTTAGTTATTCCAAGCTTCAGGAGCAAAGAGATAACCTTGTCCCCAAACGGTTTTAATTCTGAAAGGTGTCTCAATATTATCGTTGAGTTTTTTACGTAATCTAGAGATCCGCACGTCAATTTTTCGATCTTTACCATCGAAATCAATATTGAGTAACAACTGATAAATATACTGACGGCTGAGCACTTGGCCCGCTTGCGAGGCCAGTAACCACAGCAATTCGAATTCATGGCTGGTGAGATCGATTTCAGTTTCATTAAGACGAATCGCATGGGTATGCGGGTCGATACTCAATTTACCGAAGGTTAGACAATGTGATTCTGCCTGTGGTGGCTGATTCTGACGGCGAAGTAAGTTGTTGATCCGCGCAACTAACAGAGCAGGATCGACGGGCTTGACCACGTAGTCATCGGCACCGAGTTCTAGTCCTTTGATTTGATCTTCACTTGAGCCAAGTGCACTCATCAATAGGATTGGACCTGCGAAATAATCGGGCAGTTTCTCACACAGAGTGAGACCATCCATGCCGGGCAGCATAATGTCTAACAGTATGATATCTGGCTTGTAATTGATTAATCGTGTTAGCACTGTATCGCCACGGCGTTCAACTTCAACATGCATACCATGGGATTTTAGGTAATCTACAATCAAGTTTGCTAGGCGAACGTCGTCTTCAACCAATAATACTCTGTGGTTCGATTGTGGGCTTGTCATTAAAATAAACTCCAAGGGTTGCGGTAACGTCTGCGAACCTGAGGTTGTGATGCAGAAGTGATTTTAAGTTTGGCACCAGCCAAAGTTTGGTTACTGTCTTTACTCACCATGACAAATTGAATATCCGTCATAGTGTGGATTTTCATGCTTAACGTATGGGTTGAAACTGAATCACTGCACCATTTGGGATAGGCGGCGTTGTCGGACAAGATACAGATAAGCTCATCTTTAGCGAGTTCCCACTGTAGTTCTATATAGACGTCACAGGCCTCAGTTTCTGAACTTGTGATGCAAATTTCGGGTGTGAGTTTGAGTGCCGAGTCACGAGTTTTGGCTTGTGCTGAACTTTGGCCCATTAAGCCGAGGCTTAGACCTATAAAGCAAAGCAAGCTTAACTGAGGCAGTGTCACTAACGTTAGAACCTATAGGCTGCGCCGATAAAGTAGGTGCTGCTATAGTCTTGGTCTAACAAGGGACTGGCGGCAATCTCATCGGCAATTAGAGTGTAACGAACTGCCAACAGTAGATCCCAATTGTCAGTTAATATGTAACGGGCCGTCATTTCCGCACCTTTATCCCAACCTGATTTTGCTTGATATTGTTCACTCCAATAGGCGTTTTCACTGGGTCTAACGCTGTAATAATAATCCACTACGGCTTGGCTCTTCCAATCAAACACCAGTGCGAATTCAAAAATGAAACGATCGTAATCCCAACCATAGGTCCATTTTATTTGTGCTTCTGAACCTTGATGAACATTAAACATATCATGGGTGTACGCCAATCTAATAATACCGAGCCGCGTATAGATGAATGCTTCGGCACCGCCAAGTAAGGTGAAGTTCCGAGTCTCTAAGGAATTAAACTCAGGCTCGGGCTCAGTCGATAAATACATACTATTTATGGCTTTGGCTTCAACTTGAGTGCCACGATTCAAAAAGATATTTGATGGGTCCCATTGATAGAAGTAGGCTCTATCTAAGCTATAACTTGTTACTAAGTTAATTGTAAAGCTTTCTTGCTCGGCTAAGGTATAACCTAAATTACCATTGTCGAAGAACCAGTGTTCGCCGTAATAGGCCACTGTTGGAATAAAGAACAATGGAATATCGTCAAAATCCCTAAGTGGATTGCTTTTTTGTCCCCAGCCTATGGCGATGCCGAGATCCCAGTTGTTCATCTCAATACATTGATTTTCTGGTGCACAGGCTTCTTTCGCCATTCCGATTGCAGGCAAAATACTTAAACTTGTAATAAGGACAAAAAGAATGCGATACATGATTTAACGATTAAGGGCTGAGGTTAACAATACAGGAAAACAGATTAGCATTTTATGCTCAATTCAACAGTGGTTTCATTCACGGAGATGCAAAATGATACAGCTATCAATTAAATAATAAATTTATGAATTGCACAATATGTTGATAGTCATGCTAAAAGCTTATCTTGGCAGCTTTCGTACGGTTAATTGTGGATGTTAAGTTTTGTGTTTTATAAGTTTCGAGTGTAACTGAAATGATGTTAATTATGAGGTAATAGCTGTGTTGCTTGGAAACAATAATGCCATTCGCAAGTGTGAATGGCACAGACTGAAGCCGAATAACCTACTTTGCGGTAATAACACAGAGATTAGAATGAAGATTAATTGACCTCAGTAACTGACTTGTAGCCCATTTCTGTCAATTGATCGTTTACACAATCAAGCACATATTGTTTTAGCTCAGCATTTTCGACTTGATCTTCAGAGGCCATCTGCTGGCACACTTCTTTCAACTGAGCGAGATCGGCAGCTGGTGCAGGCGGTAAAGAGGAGTCGTCAGCAAAGGAAGTGAAACTTACTAATGCCAATAGAGTAAAAACAGCTGATAACTTATTCATTTTATTTCCTTTAGTTATGTATTGTTAACCACAGATTAAGAAGCATTCTCTTAATACCACTGTGCCAACATTAGCAATTTATCACTGCTATTCTGTTTTAGATATAAATAATTTTTACCTTTCTTGATTAAGGTTTTTTACCTTGTTTTCCCTTGATTCGCTTCAAGTAAATGGGCTGGCTGAGTGTACTTTATTTGCTCTAGTTTGATTCATTCTTAGCAGCCTTTTGGCTGCTTTAGATAGGTTCACAACCCTCCCTCTGAACTCATGTGTGCTAAGTTGGCTCTTCTAAACTTGTGTTTGAAATTAATTGATGAAACCTGCACATAAACTTATGTGCTTAACTTATGTGCTTAACTTATGTGCTTAACTTATGTGCTTAATTGTGCGTACAGTAGAACTTGGATTTCTTTCAAAAGTGCCGCTTACATCACTTTAACGGCTTATTTGCGATAAAGTGCATTATTATCACTGTTTATGGTCGATTTTTAATGAAGGTTTAATCGCCGCTGTTAACTGAATTATGCGGTAGTTATAAGAAGTCATATAAAATGAGATATGACGCATGTTGTAGGCCGTTTTTTTCTAGAATATTGAATTAAAAAGAATTAATTTTTATGTGTTTTTTAGTTTAAATTTTATTATACGGTTTATTATTTTAACTTTATGTTTTTATTGTTTATTTTTATGTTTTCGTTTGTTTTTGATGATTACATTGCTAAGATTATAGCTATCCTCTAGAATGCGCCGCTCTCGCAGGTGCGCGTGCATAAGATTAATGGCAAATGCTATTGATTTTTATTGAATTATTGATTTTTCTCTAGGGGAACTCTGTGTCTACAAAACTGGCTAATCCAGCGCCATTAGGTTTAATGGGCTTTGGTATGACAACAATTTTGTTAAACATTCATAATGCGGGATATTTCCCTATTGATTCTATGATCTTAGCCATGGGGATTTTTTACGGCGGCATTGGTCAAGTGATTGTGGGGATTATGTGTTTCATGCGCGGCGATACTTTCGGTACGACGGCATTTACCTCATACGGTTTGTTTTGGTTAACGCTAGTGGGCCTCATTTTAATGCCTAATGCTGGCATTGCGGCGAGTCCAACGTATTTTATGGGCTGGTATTTAACGCTTTGGGGCATATTCACGGCATTTATGTTTGTGGGTTCTTTGCGTTATCCAAGAGCCAAACAGTTTGTGTTTGCTTCTTTAACTATCTTATTTTTTCTGCTGGCGGCGCGTGATTTTACGGGTAGCGCCTTGATTGGCACTATTGCGGGCTTTGAAGGGATACTTTGCGGTGCGAGTGCGATTTATTTTGCGATGGCGCAGGTGCTTAATAATGAGTATGGCCGTACGATTTTACCGGTTGGTGAATTGAAAAAGTAACGATTCAGCAATGCAGAGTTGTAAAAAAGGCTGATGAAGATCAGCCTTTTTTATGGGTGTTTTTAGCTGTATTACATTTTAGTTTTAATATAGGCCACAGCTGTTTCATCTAAGCTACGGAGAGAAACATAACTCGTGCCTGCTTTGTGGGTGATCAAGAAGCCTTTTTCAGTTTCTTTAATCCGGTAAATGTCGGTCCATAAAATTTGGCTGGTCACAGACATAGATTGAGTATGAATCCCTTGCTCATCAATAGTGAGTGTGACCTCATTGCTGGCCGCTTTACTCATCATCTGACGCATCAACCACCATGCTTTGTGATACTTCACATTTAGCGCTTCGATAACACCTAACCCAACAAAAAAGTAAGCTAAATAAAGGCTAATATCGGTGAAAATAAGCGCGATACCTATCAGGGTTAATCCAATGGCTTTGTAGTAAGGTTTGAGCGTGGGATCTGGTACCACTGATTGCGTATAGCATTCATCGAAATGGGCTTTATCTAAAATATACGTTGTGGAATATGAATAGGGCGTTGGCATCATGTCATCTAATTGAGGTGGCACTTAATGCGGGTTAGTGTAGCGATTACAGTGATGAAAGTAACTAACCTTGCTATTGCAAGCATGAATGAGCACTTTGGTGTTTTCAAATTCGACGTTCAAACCCGCTCGTTAATACAGGTCAAGATATGAGTTGGACAGAAATACGGCAACGGCTATATTAGTCTTGCCGTAAGCATTACTCGATTTTCGTGATTTGACACAAGGAGTGCAAAACATCATGGCCTTAGTCCCCAAAGATTTTGTAAATTACAAATCAACGCCGGTTTTCAACCATGACAACGTCCCTAAAATGTTGCTGCACATGCACAATACTAAGGCTGGCGTGTATGGGCAGATCCAAGTGTTAACGGGCAGCTTAAAGTTTTATGGCTATACGGGTAGCAGGGGCGAATTAGATAAAGAAGTTATTATTCGCGCAGGTGAAACCGCCATATCACATCCTGAATATTGGCATAAAGTGGAGCTACTGACTGAAGATACTCAGTTTAGACTCCACTTTTATGCCCATAAGGATTCGGCCATAGTGGCGCAGCAACAATCCGAGCGAAGCGAATAGTGTCTAGCACCTAGCACCTAACACTCAGTCCAATTCGCGCGGTTAGCAGCTGCTGGCAACTTCTCGCTAATAACCGATTTACGCTAATAGCAAATGGCACTAATAGCGATTTCGTTCCTTTGGAATATCAGTTAAATACTCCACAAATTCCACTTCAAAGCCATGGGCATCGAAGAAGTAAATATTGCGTCGATAGGGATCTTCCATGCCATCTTTGGCAATAGGAAAACCTGCTTGGGTCAGTCTTGCTATCACAGCATCTAAGTTGTCGGTCACAAAGGCAAAATGCGCCAGTCCAATTTGATGACCAGCCAAATCGCGGTTTTCACCTTCACCATTGTCACTAAAAGCAATGTATTGATAATCATCGCCAAAATGAATCCAATTACGCGGTTTGCCGTACCAAGTGCCTTTATCACCACCGCGAACACGCCAATGGGGGAAAGCCGCTTGATAAAAGCGCAGTGCTGCGGGGATGTCGTCTACCACTAAATTGATATGCTCTAAATGAATCATAATGCGTTCCTTGTAATGATTTTAGTCTGTTGCTGGTGGTTAAAATCTCAAGCCGCTTACATACCGTAACAGTATTCCTGCTGTTTTGGGTACGCTTGATTGGCATGTTGTTCACGAATAGGGGCTAATGCTTGGGCGTATTGATGCAGCATATATAAGCTGTATTGCACTCTTTCCCTAAGCGCGATATCGCGGGCACTCTCAGGGATTGCATTGAGTACATGGCTGACATTGCGGATGATTAAGTGATCGGGTATGGGCACTAATTTATTGTTTTTAAGGGCATTCATCTTTACTTCAACGATAGGATAGGTACCGCTAATACCGTCCGATATTGAGACTAATAAGGCGGGTTTATGGGCGGTTTCTTCACGAGTACACATCAACAAAAAGTTCTTCAGTAATGGTGATGCCATGCCGCCCCATTCCGGGGTGATCAGCACTAGCGCATCGGCTTCATCGACTCTGTGCTCTATTTCGGGCCAGTGTTCACCTTTGTTGTCTTCTTCTCCGTCCCAAAAGGGCAGATTAAACAGGCATAGTTCTAAGTGATGTATCGTGTCGTAACCCATGTTGTGGGGAGATGAGAAACTGCTTTCCGCGATATAACGACCGACTTTAGCACTTTGTGAATCGGGTCTTTGGCTGGTGCTGATGATGAGTAACTTCATTAAGTAAACCTATTTGTTTATAAATTATTTGTAAGGTAATTGCTTTACTTAATCTTGTAAAGGATAAAGTAAATAAAAAAGTTTATTTAATCTGTTAAAGCTGCGGAGATTGGGAGATAATACTTCGGCTGAAATCGGGGAGACTCAATGAAAACTACTGATAAGATTATTCAATTACTCAAGTTGCATGGCCCGCTTACCGCAAAAACCTTAGCGGAGGAATTGGCGTTAACAACTATGGGGGTGCGTCAACATCTGCAAGCTTTGGAAGATATGGGTGATGTGGATATTGAGGATCGAGTTGAAGGTCGTGGTCGCCCAACACGTTACTGGGGATTGACTGAACAAAGCCGTACTCACTTTGCCGATCGCCATGAGGAATTGACGGTACAACTGATTGACTCGGTAAAAATGATCTTTGGCGACCAAGGCTTGGATAAGCTTATCGGTCACAGGGAGCAAAGTGCGTTAGTCCAATATCGTGCGGCAATGGAAGGTGCTACTGATATTCCGACACGTTTGGCCATACTTGCGAAATTACGCTCGAACGAAGGTTATATGGCGACCATGGAACACATCGATGGCGTGTATTTTTTACTCGAAAATCATTGTCCAATCTGCGCCGCAGCGACTAAATGTTTAAACTTTTGCCGCTCAGAGTTGCAACTTTTCCAGCAGTTATTCGCTGATATTGCCGTGGTGAGCCGCGAAGAACATATCATCGAAGGTGCTCGCCGCTGTGCATATAAGATTGAGGCAATTAAAGTTGCGACGATAGCCTAGTAGTGTACTTAAGTTGCTCGTTTGAGGCGTTTTATCTGTGGGATAAAACGTTACTGAACGCTAACACTATATATTAAGCATTCGTTCTGGGCTTAAACCTCGGAGCTTAGGGCTTATCAGGTTCGTGATAGGCCAATAAGGTTTCGAAACGAGGATGCCCTTTAAGTTGTGAGAAATCAGCTTCATCCAACGCTAGCTCTTTGAAGGATGCGCTGTTATGGATAGCGCGTTCCAAATCAGAAATTGCTCTATCTTCAACACCTAAACACGCAAAAGCGCAGGCTCTTTGATAAAAAGCATGGGCGTTAGTCGGGTCAACCTCTAAAACACGATTACATAGGCTTTGTGCCCAATTAAATTCGCGCATTTCCATTGCTGCATCGGCCTTGTAGGTCAGCGCTTCCAAGTCTCCAGGTCGAATCGTGAGGATTTCATCGTAGACTTCAATTTTTTGTTCGGGTGTCTGGGCACTTTGGGCGCGTAGCCACAGATTATGAATTTCATTAATCACTTCTATTTCACGATTATTATCTGTGATAGTACGACTCTTATGTTTGAGTTCTTGCTCGAGTAATTTGAACTTTTCTTCGTATTGTTCGGCAATACTCTGTAGCTGATTCGCGGCCAGTTTGGCGGTATGTGTCTTGATTTCCCGTAGGGATTGCCAGCCGATAAAGGCGACTAAAGAGGCGACGCCGGCGATCATATAAAAGAAGTAAGTGACAGTGACATTGGCGTAATTCATCGACTTGTCGGCAACGGCCAGTTCGCGATCTGTGATATCTATGGTGAGGCGCCGCTCAAGATCCTGTTGATCGTATCTGAGAGATTTGAGTTCATCGAAGACGTAGCGCTCTATCAGCGGTTTATCATGGATGGCGAAAGGTTGAGGCGCTTCAGGGGGATTTTCTGCATCGCTCGCTTGAGTGAAGAATGAGCTCGCGAGTATCACTAAAAACAAGGCTAAAAATAGCAGGTTCGAACGTATCATAACGGGACTTGCAGATAAGTTTTTGATGCGGTAACCACTCACAATAAGATGAATTGAACGCCTAGCTTAACAAATTTTGCCTAGTTTGATCTAATTTTGCTCTAAATAAGCTCTGTGATGCTTACAGTATTAGCTCGCTATGACCTGAACTCGCATCCTGCTAGAATGGCTATCCCATTCATATTTCGTCATTTGTGGTGTTATGCAGTCTAAGCGCGGCCGACTCGATCGTTATCTTTGTACCCAGTTACACACTCACCGTAAAGCGGTGCGTGAATTGTTACTCTTGGGCCGAGTTCGTGTCGATGGATTGATAGTGAAGGACATGGATAGGCAAGTGGATGAGTTTTCTCACATCCAACTCGATGGGCAAATATTACAGGCCAACACGCCAGTTTACTTGATGTTGCATAAGCCGATTGGCGTGGTGAGCGCGACTAAAGATACTCAGCATAAAACTGTGATTGATTTGCTCGATTGCGAAGCCCGTGATGAGTTACATATCGCGGGTAGGCTAGATTTAAATTCTTCGGGTTTGTTATTACTGACCAATGACAGCCGCTGGTCTGATGCACTAATGTCACCGACGCATAAGGTCGATAAAGTGTATCGTGTCACCTTAGCTAATCCATTAACTGAAGAATATATAGCCGCATTTGCCGAAGGCATGTATTTCAGCTTTGAAGAAGTAATGACTCAGCCCGCTAAATTGGTGATCATTGCTGACCATGTTGCTGAAGTGACTTTAAAGGAAGGTAAGTACCATCAAATTAAGCGGATGTTTGGCCGCTTTCGAAACCCAGTTGTTGGTCTACATAGATTATCAATAGGTGATATTGTGTTGGATGAAGCTCTGGCGTCGGGCGAAAGTCGTGTGCTGACTGCCGCAGAAGTGGCTTGCATCCGCTGTAAACCGGTAGCTTAGAGACATATAGCAATTCAATTTATCAGCCATTATTCTGCGTATTCTAAATATAAAAATGGACTTGAGAGTCAAGTGTCCCAAGCCCGTGACATGGGATTAGAGATCGGCGTGGGGGCCGAATACTTCATAGTGCATGTTTTCAGCTGAGACACCCAGAACGAGTAATTGTTGCTTGATGGCTGACATGAATCCAATAGGCCCGCAGAAATAGTAACGTGCATGGGGAAGCAGTTGGTCTGCGACTTTGCTTAATTCCATTTGTCCTTCAAAATCATAATCTGTACCTACCACATCGGTTGAACTCGGCTTGCGATACCAAACATGGCTCTTCAGATTATGATGTTGCTGGCGCTTGGTGTGAATAGCCTGTTTGAAACCATGTACATCACCTTGCTCACAGGCATGTAGCCAAGTAATAGCACTTGGATGTTGCAACTTGATCAATTGATTCAACATGCTTTTCATCGGTGTTTGACCCACTCCTGCCGAAATGAGCACTACGGGGATGTCCGCCCCAACTTCTAAGATAAAATTTCCCGCCGGCGGCATAACTGCAATTTTGTCACCGATATGCATGGTATCGTGTAGCAGATTAGACACTTGGCCACCTAATTCACGTTTCACACTGATGCGGTAGCTGTTGCCATTCGGTGCATCGGATAGGGAATATTGGCGGATTTCTTCATATGCTAAATTGGGATGTTTTAGCTTCAAACTTAAGTACTGACCGGGAATGAAATCTTTAACTGGTTTACCATCTTCGGGTGTCAATATGAAGGAGGTAATGACTGTGGACTCAGTCTTTTTCGCGCTAATGATAAACTGACGCTCACCCAACCAACCGCCATCTTGTTCTGCATGTGCCTGATAAATTTGAGCTTCTCGTTGAATAAAGATATCTGCTAAAAATCCATAGGCCTGCGCCCAAGCTTCTAATACTTCTTCTGTTACTGCATCACCGCCTAACTCTTTAAGGGTGGCTAATAAGTGGCTGCCGACGATCGCATATTGCTCAGGCTTGATCAGAAATCCTGTATGTTTTTGGGCAATGCGCTCGACAGTCGAACTTAGCACCGCTAAGTTTTCAATATTTTTAGCATAAGCCGCGACGGCGTTGAACAGGGCAACAGGCTGGCCACCAGAATGCTGGTGTGCCAAGTTAAATACATCTTTTAGTTCAGGATTATGTTTGAACATACGTTCATAAAAATGGGCCGTCAGCGCAGGGCCTGCGGATTCGAGTAAGGGGATAGTGCTCTTGATAACTTGGATTGTACGGCTGTCCAACATAGAAAATCCTTAACGTGCAAATATTATGAATGTTAAATAAGTTTAAAGATCTATTTGATTTGGATCAATAGTGATTATCGCAATTCGTGCTACCGATAAGTGTGATTAAGGTCATTTGAAGTGCTTTATCAAAGCGGGTATGAGATCGGGGAATGATAAATAAATTTATTATTTCAATACATTACAGATGGTTTAAGGGAGGTTAACTGCAACAGCAAAGCTTATTGCAGTCATAGTGTGGTTTTTTGACTTATAGTTTAAATGCACTCACTTGATTGCGCATACTGTTGGCGAGTTTAGTTAAATTAACCACAGATTCACTTAATTCAGCCGCCGATGCGGTGGAATGTTCTGCAATATCGCTGATGGCAATAATACTGCGATTAATGCTTTCGGCAACGCTACTTTGTTCTTCGGCAGCGGTCGCAATATGAGTATTAAGTTCTGTGATGCTATCTACTGAGGAGACGATTTCTTTCAGTGCTTGGCCTGCTTGATTGGCTTTATCATTAGCATCATCTACTTGATTTATACCTATTTCCATAGCGTTAACAGCTTCTTTAACGCCTTGTTGTAGTGTGGCAATCATGGCCTCAATTTCTTGGGTAGACTTTTGGGTGCGCTGCGCAAGGGTCCGCACTTCATCGGCAACGACTGCAAAGCCGCGGCCTTGTTCCCCCGCGCGGGCCGCTTCAATGGCGGCATTTAATGCCAATAGATTGGTTTGCTCAGCAATGCTTTTTATCACATCGAGTACACGGCCGATATTTTGGCTCTCATTAGACAGAAATCCAATGACTTGTGCCGTTTTTTGAATTTGATCAGATAATTGCGACATACTGTTAATCGATTGCATCACAATATTATTGCCATTGGCTGCATAGGTGTCGGCATCTTTGGCTGAATCTGCTGCCGCAGATGCGCTTTGGGCGACTTCTGCAACCGTTGCCGTCATCTCATTCATGGCCGTTGCAGTTTGCTCCGTTTCAGCTTGCTGCTGTTGCATACGTTTATTGGTTGCCTGCGTGAAGCTACTTAACTCATTTGCTGAACTATTAACGGTATTTGCCGCTTCGGCAATCGAATGAAGAATGCCCCGCAAGTGTTCAATAACTTGGGTGAGGCTAGTGGATATTTGTCCTAGCTCATCGTGATTAAAAGTAGTGAATTTGACGGTAAGATCTGAGTCTTGATGGATCAGCTTCAGTTTACTGAGAATGTCATTAATAGGATTCATCACGCTGCGATTGACCCAGAGCCCAATCACAATACTGATAATCATGGCGGCACAGGCTAATGCTACAAAAATAGTGATTGAAGATTGGTAAATGGCATTCACACGATCTTTTTCTTCGCCTGCCACGCGAATTTGCAGTGCAATCAGTTCAGATATTTGGTTACTGATGGGGTCTATTACTTGGTAAAGCGGCAGGATATTGGCCGATAATTGGCTTGATACATCGCCATTTAATCCTCTTAAGCGTGAGACCAGAGTGTCAATCTGTTGATTCGCGGGTGAGAACAGCACTTCGGCTTGTTTTACGAGTCGGAATTCTTCTGAGGTAAGTTCAGTGGCTAAGTATTTTTGCCAATGCTGGGTAATGGTAGATTTGGCACTGTCTAGCGCTTCAACTGCTTGAGAGGCGGTGAAACCACCCGCGTTCGCCTTATTGACCGCATCGATAACATCGACCGCGTATTTATCAGCAATCACTTTTAAATCGTCTAGTGGCACAACTCTATCGCCATAGATACGTTCAACACCCGATTCAATTTTACCCATCATATTAATGGCGAGAAAGCCAATCGTCATTAGCATTACAAGGGGAACCAGAATGCCGATAAACATTTTTTGTTTTATTTGTAAACCGTTCATATGGATAGCCTCAGTGAACTAAAGAGTCCTTTAGGCAGAACTCTATCTATCCCTATGATGAGTCTGTAACAATAGGTATAGCAAATCTGAGGAAAGAGGGGAGAGTTACAGAAAATTTATTTTGCTTCAGATACAAAAAAGCCTCGCTTGGCGAGGTTTAAATGTTGGTACAGATGAGAGGACTTGAACCTCCACGCCCTTGCGAGCACCAGCACCTGAAGCTGGCGTGTCTACCAATTCCACCACATCTGCATGGCTATTCGATATTTCATCGAATTGACAATCTTAACACTGTGAATCTTAACTTTTGAACTGCAATTTGGTACAGGTGAGAGGACTTGAACCTCCACGCCCTTGCGAGCACCAGCACCTGAAGCTGGCGTGTCTACCAATTCCACCACACCTGCACTGTACCTATCGCAGTTCTCTAACATAAGTCGCTATCGCAACCCATTTAAAGATGGTGCCCGAACCCGGAATCGAACCAGGGACACGAGGATTTTCAATCCTCTGCTCTACCGACTGAGCTATTCGGGCGACGGGCGCAATTTAAAGGCTTTTCGGGTTTTGAGTCAATAGATTTTTACTAAATAACGGAAAAAGTGACTCAGTTGGATAAGATTTACACGAAAGTGTCATTTGTGTTGGTATTGAGGATATAAAAATAGCCAAACCACTATCCACACTGAGAACTTAGCGTTATCTATTTATGGCTTATCTAGGGTCACCAAGCAAAAAAATGCCCCTATTAAAGGGGCATTCTCGGTTAGTTTGATAAGATTTCATTGTTTGGGAAGTTAGCTTGCATTACCATGAGCACGTTTTGCTTCAGCTTGCTCTGACCTAATTCGTCATAAGCTTCTATCATTATCTCTAATGCCCGTTCATTTGAAGGGGTGCCAGGGTATGTTTCCATTACAGATTGTGCTCGGATTGCTGCGGCGCTCCATGCATTCATCTTGAGATAATACTCGGCAACTTGAATTGAATATTTTGCTAAGCGATTCTTCAACGCTAACATGCGTTTTTGCGCATCGGCGGCATATTTGCTGTTAGGGTAGGTTTTGATAAGACGATCAAAATCTTTGAAAGCATCTTGAGCATTTTTAGGGTCACGATCGGTTCGGTCGATATTAAGCATGTCGTGGAACATGTAATTGTCGGCTTGCATGTTCACTAAACCGCGCATATAGAACACATAGTCTACATCTGGATGAGTTGGATTAAGACGGATAAATCTGTCTATGTTCGCAATACCAGAAGCGACATCGTCCATTTTATAGTAAGCATATATCAGGTCTAACTGGACTTGAGTTTTGTGAGGTCCGAAGGGGAAGCGTGAGTCTAACGCTTCCAAAGAACGGACAGCTTTAGAGTAATTGCCAAGCTCCATAGAGGTTCTTGCCTGAGTATAAAGTACATCAGGTGACGTTTTGGCGGCAATATCGTTATCATCAGGGCTGCTGCTACAGGCTGATAACGCTAGTGAAAATAGGACTAAGGTAACGCCTTTGGAAAATTTATACATACTTGAATTCAATTCTTTTTAAGTTGTAGTTAAGAATTTTTCCATTTCACTATAAAATAGAAAACATCCGATTGTAACAGATAGCACACATTTTTTGACCCCTAAATGGGGATACGGTTCCTATGACACAAGAGATTAATCTAAAAAGCGAGATTTCGGCAACACAAACTGGACTGAGATTAGATCAGGCCCTAGCAGAGTTGTTCCCAGATTACTCGCGCACGCGCATCAAGGAATGGATCCTATCTGATGCAGTTTATGTTGACGGCGTTGTCGTTAATAAGCCCCGAGAGAAAGTTTATGAGCTGCAACAGATACTCATAGATGCCACTCTTGAAGAAGAAGTTCACGCAGCGGCACAGGCCATTGATCTGGATATCGTCTATGAAGATGACGACATTATTGTGATCAACAAGCAAGCGGGACTCGTGGTTCACCCTGGTGCTGGCAATGCCGATGGCACTTTGATGAATGCACTGTTGCACCATTGTCCCGATATTGAGCATGTACCACGTGCTGGTATTGTGCACCGTCTGGACAAGGATACTACAGGTTTAATGGTTGTAGCCAAAACCGTTGAAGCGCAAACCCATTTAGTTGCCGCCTTGCAGGCCCGTGAAATCACTCGTGAATACGAAGCGATTGTGATGGGGACTATGACAGGTGGCGGTACTGTTGATGAGCCGATTGGTCGTCATCCAACGAAACGTACTCATATGGCGGTGCATCACTCAGGTAAACCTGCTGTGACGCATTATCGTGTGGCGGAAAAATTCCGTAACCACACTCGTCTAAGATTGCGCCTTGAATCGGGTCGTACTCACCAAATTCGTGTGCACATGGAATACATAGGCCACGTATTAGTGGGCGATCCTGTGTATGGTGGTCGTCCAAAACCGCCGAAATGGGCCAGCCCAGAGTTTTTTGATATTCTGAAAAACTTCAAGCGCCAAGCGCTGCACGCTGTGCGTCTTGAATTAGCGCACCCTGTGAGTTGTGAAATCATGAGCTGGCACGCGCCAATTCCTGAAGACATGGTGATTTTGACTAAAGCACTGCGTCAAGACACGGTCGAGCATCCGATCGAGTATTTGTAAGTGTTTAATCACGATTGGCCTGTTCCTGCTAATGTCGGTATCGCTATGACAAATCGTCATGGCGGTGTGAGCGTGCATCCCTATGATAGTTTGAATCTTGGACTGCACGTCGGTGATGCGCCTGAGTTGGTGATGGCTAATCGTGAATTACTCTGCAAACAATTAGCGTTAACCGCTGAGCCTGTCTGGCTCGAGCAAGTGCATGGTACTCATGTGCTTAATTTAGATGCGCTGAGCTTAGCTCCTGCTGTGGATACACCGATTGCCGATGCCTGTTACAGCCGAACCGCGAGCCTAGTTTGCGCTATAATGACTGCCGATTGTTTACCTGTGTTGTTGTGTAATCAAGCGGGAACCGAAGTGGCTGCAGCCCATGCCGGTTGGCGTGGTTTATGTGATGGCGTGATTGAGGCCACCGCGGCGCAGTTTAGTTCACCTATGGATGAGTTGATTGCCTACCTCGGCCCGGCTATTGGTCCACAAAAATTTGAAGTCGGTGTTGAAGTACAGCAAGCCTTTTGTACTTTACATCCGCAGTCTGCAGTGTGTTTTATTCCAAGTGGTAACAAGTATCTTGCCGATATTATTGGCTTGGCTAAATTACGCTTGAGTTTACTCGGTATAAACCATATTTATAGCGCAGATATCTGCACAGTCAGCGACACGGATTACTTCTCTTATCGTCGCGATAAGGTGACGGGACGCATGGCTTCATTGATCTGGCTTAAGTCTTAAGCTAATTCCCCTACAGTTTGTATTTATTTGCGCGTTATTCGCTTGAATTTGGCTAAATAGCCCCCATCTTTTAACTAACGAAATGTAATACCAATCCTATTTAGATCTCTCCATTAGCGGTACTGATTTTAAAGCCACTAAATTGGCAAGATGTCCTGTGGATTGGCATATCTCTACTATATGAGTGTTAGGAGGCTGTATGCGACTCGATCGTATGACCAATAAATTTCAGCTTGCCATCTCTGATGCCCAGTCACTCGCACTTGGGCGTGATCATCAGTTTATTGAACCGCTGCATTTGATGATGGCATTGTTGAACCAAGATTCAGGTTCAATCCATCCCTTATTGACCCAAGCTGGCATTCGAGTGAGTGCGCTGCGATCGCTCTTGAGTCAAGAGCTGGAACGCTTACCTCAAGTCGAAGGTACGGGCGGCGATGTACAATTATCCCAAGGTTTAATCCGTTTATTAAATCTGTGCGATAAATTGGCGCAAAAGCGTAAAGACAAATATATCTCTAGTGAATTATTTGTATTAGCTGCGTTAGAAGGTGTCGATGCTCTTGCGCAAGCGTTGAAAAAAGCCGGCGCGACCAAAGAGTTGATGGAGCAAACCATTGAACAAATGCGTGGCGGCCAAAAAGTGGATGATCCGAACGCTGAAGATCAACGCCAAGCGTTGAAGAAGTTTACTATCGATCTCACCGAGCGAGCTGAACAAGGCAAGTTAGATCCTGTGATCGGCCGTGACGATGAAATTCGCCGCACGATCCAAGTATTACAACGTCGCAGTAAAAACAACCCCGTCCTTATCGGTGAACCGGGTGTGGGTAAAACGGCGATTGTTGAAGGACTTGCCCAGCGTATCGTTAATGGTGAAGTCCCCGAGGGCATTAAAAATAAGCGTGTCTTATCCCTCGATATGGGCTCATTGATTGCGGGCGCTAAATATCGCGGTGAGTTCGAAGAACGTTTAAAAGCGGTATTGAATGAGTTAGCGCAGGAAGAAGGTCAAGTGATCCTCTTCATCGACGAACTGCATACTATGGTCGGCGCCGGTAAAGGTGAAGGCGCAATGGATGCGGGTAACATGCTCAAACCTGCGTTAGCGCGTGGTGACTTGCACTGTGTGGGCGCGACCACACTTGATGAGTATCGTCAGTATATTGAAAAAGATGCGGCGCTTGAACGTCGTTTCCAAAAAGTGCTGGTGGATGAACCAAGCGTTGAAGATACCATCGCCATTTTGCGTGGACTGAAAGAACGTTACGAGCTGCATCACCATGTGGAAATTACCGATCCGGCGATAGTGGCGGCAGCGACCATGTCGCACCGTTATGTGTCGGATCGTAAGTTGCCCGATAAAGCGATCGATTTGATCGACGAAGCGGCATCAAGCATCCGTATGCAGATGGATTCAAAACCTGAGTCACTCGACAGGCTTGAACGTCGTGCTATCCAGCTCAAACTGGAGGAGCAGGCGTTAGCCAAAGAAAATGATGAGGCGAGTCGTCGCAGGCTTGATCATTTGCAAGAGGAATTACGTGACGTTGAAGCGAAAGCTTCAGAGTTGAACGAAATCTGGCGTACTGAAAAAGCCGCATTAGCGGGCACTCAGCACATAAAAGCCGATCTCGAACAGGCTCGAATGGACTTAGAAGTGGCGCGTCGTGCGGGTGATTTAACTCGGATGTCTGAGCTGCAATACGGTCGTATTCCTGAGCTTGAAAAACAGCTCGATTTGGCATCGCAAGCCGAAATGCAGGACATGACGTTATTGCGTAACAAGGTTACTGAGTTCGAAATCGCCGAAGTATTGTCGAAAGCGACGGGAATACCCGTATCGAAAATGCTTGAAGGCGAGCGCGAAAAATTACTGCAAATGGAAGTGGCGCTGCATGAACGAGTGATCGGCCAAAACGAAGCCGTCGATGCGGTTGCGAATGCGATTCGTCGTAGCCGCGCGGGTCTGGCGGATCCAAATCGCCCGATTGGCTCGTTCCTGTTCTTAGGCCCAACGGGTGTAGGTAAAACTGAGCTGTGTAAATCACTGGCGAGGTTCTTATTTGATACCGAATCGGCTTTAGTGCGCATTGATATGTCTGAGTTTATGGAGAAACACTCAGTATCGCGTTTAGTGGGGGCGCCTCCTGGATACGTAGGTTATGAAGAGGGCGGTTACTTAACGGAAGCCGTTCGTCGCAAACCTTATTCAGTGATATTGCTCGACGAAGTCGAGAAAGCGCATCCCGATGTGTTTAACATCTTACTGCAAGTGCTTGATGATGGACGCTTAACCGATGGTCAAGGTCGTACTGTAGATTTTAGAAATACAGTGATTATCATGACCTCGAACTTAGGCTCCGACATTATCCAAGAAGGATTTGGTCAAGTGACCTATGCAGAGATGAAAGCGGCGGTAATGAATGTGGTCACTCACAGTTTCAGACCCGAGTTTTTAAACCGTATCGATGAATCTGTGGTGTTCCATCCATTGGATGCTGCCAATATCAAGCGTATTGCTTCGATACAGATTGCTTCCTTACGCCAACGTTTGGCTGAAAAGGACTATACATTGGAGATCACCGACGACGCATTATCACTGATTGCGGAAATTGGTTTCGATCCTGTGTATGGTGCAAGACCGTTGAAACGGGCATTGCAGCAAGAAGTCGAAAACCCGCTGGCGCAGAAATTACTGCGTGGTGACTTGTTACCGGGTAAACCGATCAAGGTCAGTTGTGCGGGTGGCGAGTTAGTGTTCGAGCAATAACCTGTGACCAGTAGCTAGTCATTTAGTGTGTTGTTTGAATGCGATACGTTAATCGCAAGCTTGAAGTTGGATATGTTGAAATAGGCGAACTGAAATAAGCGTTCTTGAATGAACGAGCTTGAAATAAACTATCTTGCAATAAGAGATAGCGCTGTTTTAGTCAGTATCGCTCCCGCTTCAAGCACTAAAACGAAAGGAGCCGAGTTTTTAACTCGGCTCCTTTTTTATTGCATCAGCGTTAATCGTTGTTCATTAATGTAGTGGCATAGTAAATTTGGCTACTTCTTATCACAGAAGAGTTTGATTCTTTCCTGCTGCTGGGCAATCGAGGCTTGGCGATCTTCTTCAGTCATAGCGACAGATTCACCCGAATCGGAAGTTTGGCGGATAAGCTTAGTGTGCGTTGTGAGTATTTCTAAATTGTGTTTTGCACTCTCACAAATGGAGTTAGCCTGTTTGGCGTCTTTTTCTTTAATCAGCGCCGCTGACTTTTCTAATTCATTGGCTTTAGAAGTTGGCTCAACTTTCTTTACCGGTGCGATAAAACCCACTTTCGCCTGCTCTAAATCTTCACTGTAGAGCTTTTCTGCTTTGATGTTTTCTTGTTGCGGGGCTTGTTGGCTGTAATGCGTCACCCCATTTTCGTCGACCCAAGTATAGATAACGCCCGCAGAAACGGGGCTAATGAAAAGGCCGAGCCAGAGCCATCGATACAGTATTATTCTGAACATGTTCACTTTTAACATCGAAATTATCCCTAACTGGTCTCTCATCGACATGATAATAAAATATGTTATCTTGAAAGCTAACTTCTCTTCACTGAACTAGCGTAATAAGTGTATGCAAAATTCTTCAAATCAAACAGTAAAGAATAAAGGTATCTATTTACTGCCTAATCTTTTTACGACAGCAGGATTGTTTTCTGGCTTTTATGCTGTGATTGCTTCCATGAATGCTAACTTTGAAGCTGCTGCAATAGCCATTTTTATAGCCATGATCTGTGATGGTCTCGATGGTCGAGTGGCAAGACTGACTAATACCCAAAGTGATTTTGGTGCCGAATACGACAGTATGGCGGATATGGTGTCCTTCGGAATGGCGCCAGCACTACTCGCCTACAATTGGGCATTAGCCGACTTAGGTAAAATTGGTTGGTTGGCGGCATTTATTTATTGTGCAGGTGCGGCACTCAGGCTCGCTCGATTTAATACGCAAGTTGGCGTTGCCGATAAGCGTTATTTTCAAGGTCTCGCTAGTCCGGCCGCTGCAGCTGTTATTGCTGGCAGCATTTGGCTTGGTAATCAATACAGTCTCGATGGAAAAAATATCAGTTGGATTGCAGCCCTTGTGACTGCGGCAACTGGTTTATTGATGGTCAGTAATTTTCGCTATCACTCTTTTAAAGAAATTGACTGGCGTGGCAAGGTTAACTTTATCGTGATCTTACTGGTCGTCGGTGTATTTGTGGTGGTGTCAGTTCAACCTGCATTGATCTTATGTGTCGGCTTCTACTTATATGCGATTTCAGGCCCGATCATTACTATCAGAACGGTAAGGAAACTCAAAGTCGCGCATATTGTCGGTGATGATACGGTGACGAATGTCGAGATCAATCACTCAACCCAAGCTGCAGCACAAACACAAAGCGCTACAAGTATCGAAAAAGAGAAACAAGAAGAGTATAAATCTTAGGGCTCGTGCTTTTGATCAGTGCTTATCATTAGCTAGGTGCAAACAAGAGTAAGACATCACACTGGGCATAACGCTTTTAGAGGTTTGCTGATAGATATTACGAAAAATAGCTATCAACTTCTGTTTATGCCCATTCAATCTATTAAAACTCCAGCAATAGGCTATTCCTTCTGCCAAACTTATCAACCCAAACAGCGATATTGCTCAGTATTGCAGTATATTTCTGCAGTTTGGTGGTTATTTATTCGCTTGGCGCAGATTGTTAAAAAAGCCCTTGCACAAAAAGTTTCACTGCCTATAATGCGCATCCACTGACACGGCAGACAGCGTTAAGCAGCCTGGTGTGACAGTTCATTGATGAGTTTACTGATTGATGAGTGTTGAGAAAGTTTGTAAAAACTCCTTGACGCGAAACGGGAAATGCGTAGAATGCGCAGCCCTAGCCAACTGGAAACGTTCGACGCTCAGTGTGGTACTCACCTTCTCTTATGAGGTTGAGTTGCTCTTTAACAAGATAAAACAAGAAATCTGTGTGGACACTCACAGGTGTTGAGTTAATCGAAACTGCTTAGCCTTCGGGTTGGCAGTCAAAAATTTAAATCAATGTTTTCAAGTCATTCTCCTTAATGGGAAGCATGATTGAGTGTTCATAGTAATATGTACATACAGTAATGTATGAATTGAAACGCGATGCTTATTAGTGAGCAAAGCGAATCAAAACAGTAGAATTCATTGAGCCGCTGAAGTCGCAAGACAGAAGCAACAAAACTTTAATTGAAGAGTTTGATCATGGCTCAGATTGAACGCTGGCGGCAGGCCTAACACATGCAAGTCGAGCGGCAGCGCAAGGGAGTTTACTCCTGAGGCGGCGAGCGGCGGACGGGTGAGTAATGCCTAGGGATCTGCCCAGTCGAGGGGGATAACAGTTGGAAACGACTGCTAATACCGCATACGCCCTACGGGGGAAAGGAGG
>NZ_JAKKRY010000040.1:0-695 GCF_025653795.1 Shewanella sp. SM73 | reverse complement strand
GTGAATACGTTCCCGGGCCTTGTACACACCGCCCGTCACACCATGGGAGTGGGCTGCAAAAGAAGTGGGTAGCTTAACCTTCGGGGGGGCGCTCACCACTTTGTGGTTCATGACTGGGGTGAAGTCGTAACAAGGTAGCCCTAGGGGAACCTGGGGCTGGATCACCTCCTTACCTATACGACTAACTTAATGTTTGTTGAGTGTTCACACAGATTGCTTGTTTATCTTCTCTTAGGAGAAGTCAGAGCTRAATGCGCCGCTAGCCGGTACGCATTGTTCTTTAACAATTTGGAAAGCTGATAGTATTTAATTRCATGAGTCTGTCATGTGATTAATTACAAAACGATGTAATTGCGMAAGCATTCTTTGCTAAGCAAGAGCATCATGAGTTCTCAAACACTTTATTAAGTGTCTTGAATATTCAATAGTAAATTATKCTTWRTKGMATAGTTTACGTCTAAGGCGCGTCCACTTCTTTGGTCAGAAGTGAGACAAGTAAAACCAAGCTGGTCGCAATGCGRCGCAGATGAGTGAAACTCATTTGGGTTGTATGGTTAAGCGACTAAGCGTATACGGTGGATGCCTTGGCAGTCAGAGGCGATGAAGGACGTAGTAACTTGCGAAAAGCGTTGGCGAGCTAGTAACAAGCATTTGAGCTAACGATGTCCGAATGGGGGAACCCAGCAGCATAAGCT
>NZ_JAKKRY010000039.1:0-923 GCF_025653795.1 Shewanella sp. SM73 | reverse complement strand
GAATCGCTAGTAATCGTGGATCAGAATGCCACGGTGAATACGTTCCCGGGCCTTGTACACACCGCCCGTCACACCATGGGAGTGGGCTGCAAAAGAAGTGGGTAGCTTAACCTTCGGGGGGGCGCTCACCACTTTGTGGTTCATGACTGGGGTGAAGTCGTAACAAGGTAGCCCTAGGGGAACCTGGGGCTGGATCACCTCCTTACCTATACGACTAACTTAATGTTTGTTGAGTGTTCACACAGATTTGCTTGATAGAAGAAAGAGTAAAAGATGGACCTAGTCAAATAGGTTTATCAAAGATGGGTCTGTAGCTCAGCTGGTTAGAGCGCACCCCTGATAATTGGCAAACCAATCCTTTTAGAGGTTTGGAACATCTTACTTACTCGCACTGCATGTAAATGGGGCTATAGCTCAGCTGGGAGAGCGCCTGCCTTGCACGCAGGAGGTCTGCGGTTCGATCCCGCATAGCTCCACCATTTACACCTTATTCTGACTTTATTGCAAAGTAATAAGGCATATGCATTATGGATAGAGATGCCAAAGATAAACTTAAAAATTATCTTTGGCTTTTTTAAGCCCGCTCTTTAACAATTTGGAAAGCTGATAGTATTTAATTGCATGAGTCTGTCATGTGATTAATTACAAAACGTTTAATGCGCAAGCATTAAAYATGAGTTCTCAAACACTTTATTAAGTGTCTTGAATATTCAATAGTAAATTATGCTTAGTGGCATAGTTTACGTCTAAGGCGCGTCCACTTCTTTGGTCAGAAGTGAGACAAGTAAAACCAAGCTGGTCGCAATGCGRCGCAGATGAGTGAAACTCATTTGGGTTGTATGGTTAAGCGACTAAGCGTATACGGTGGATGCCTTGGCAGTCAGAGGCGATGAAGGACGTAGTAACTTGCGAAAAGCGTTGGG
>NZ_JAKKRY010000038.1:0-748 GCF_025653795.1 Shewanella sp. SM73 | reverse complement strand
AACTCGACTCCATGAAGTCGGAATCGCTAGTAATCGTGGATCAGAATGCCACGGTGAATACGTTCCCGGGCCTTGTACACACCGCCCGTCACACCATGGGAGTGGGCTGCAAAAGAAGTGGGTAGCTTAACCTTCGGGGGGGCGCTCACCACTTTGTGGTTCATGACTGGGGTGAAGTCGTAACAAGGTAGCCCTAGGGGAACCTGGGGCTGGATCACCTCCTTACCTATACGACTAACTTAATGTTTGGTCGAAAAATGCTCCTGCATTTTCGACATTCGGTACATCCGTGTACCTTTTGAGTGTTCACACAGATTTGCTTGATAGAAGAAAGAGTAAAAGATGGGTCTGTAGCTCAGCTGGTTAGAGCGCACCCCTGATAAGGGTGAGGTCGGTGGTTCAAGTCCACTCTGACCCACCAAATCTTCGTTATCCTTTGTTAAATTAACACTCGTTTAGTGAACTAAACGTCGCGTTAATTTGCCGCGGATAACTCGATTTGGCAAACCAATCCTTTTAGAGGTTTGGAACATCTTACTTACTCGCACTGCATGTAAATGGGGCTATAGCTCAGCTGGGAGAGCGCCTGCCTTGCACGCAGGAGGTCTGCGGTTCGATCCCGCATAGCTCCACCATTTACACCTTATTCTGACTTTATTGCAAAGTAATAAGGCATATGCATTATGGATAGAGATGCCAAAGATAAACTTAAAAATTATCTTTGGCTTTTTTAAGCCCGCTCTTTAAC
>NZ_JAKKRY010000037.1:0-1159 GCF_025653795.1 Shewanella sp. SM73 | reverse complement strand
GTAAACGTGGGCACCATTGGTCACGTTGACCATGGTAAAACCACACTGACTGCAGCTATCTCTCACGTACTGGCTAAGACCTACGGTGGCGAAGCTAAAGACTTCTCTCAAATCGATAACGCTCCAGAAGAGCGTGAGCGCGGTATTACGATCAATACCTCTCACATCGAATATGACACGCCTTCACGTCACTACGCACACGTAGACTGCCCAGGCCACGCTGACTATGTTAAAAACATGATCACTGGTGCTGCACAGATGGACGGCGCGATTCTAGTAGTTGCCTCTACAGACGGTCCAATGCCACAGACTCGTGAGCACATCCTGCTTTCTCGTCAGGTTGGCGTACCTTTCATCATCGTGTTCATGAACAAATGTGACATGGTAGATGACGAAGAGTTACTGGAATTGGTTGAAATGGAAGTGCGTGAACTTCTGTCAGAATACGATTTCCCAGGTGATGATTTACCAGTAATCCAAGGTTCAGCTCTGAAGGCCCTAGAAGGTCAACCAGAGTGGGAAGCTAAGATCCTTGAATTAGCCGCAGCACTGGATTCTTACATTCCAGAACCACAACGTGATATCGATAAGCCGTTCCTACTGCCAATCGAAGACGTATTCTCAATTTCAGGCCGTGGTACAGTAGTTACTGGTCGTGTTGAGCGTGGTATTGTTAAAGTGGGTGACGAAGTTGAAATCGTTGGTGTTCGCACAACGACTAAAACAACGTGTACTGGTGTAGAAATGTTCCGTAAACTGCTTGACGAAGGTCGTGCAGGCGAGAACTGTGGTGTGTTATTACGTGGTACTAAGCGTGATGACGTAGAACGTGGTCAAGTATTGGCTAAACCAGGTTCAATCAACCCACACACCACTTTTGAATCAGAAGTTTATGTTCTGTCAAAAGAAGAAGGCGGACGTCACACTCCATTCTTCAAAGGCTACCGTCCACAGTTCTACTTCCGTACAACTGACGTAACCGGTACTATCGAACTGCCAGAAGGCGTAGAGATGGTAATGCCTGGCGACAACATCAAAATGGTAGTGACTCTGATTTGCCCAATCGCGATGGACGAAGGTTTACGCTTCGCAATCCGTGAAGGTGGTCGTACAGTTGGTGCTGGTGTAGTAGCTAAAATCATCGCTTAATTGCGATAGA
>NZ_JAKKRY010000036.1:0-1378 GCF_025653795.1 Shewanella sp. SM73 | reverse complement strand
GGATAATGGAATGGACCCATCCACTTTTAATCGGCCTCGCAATGGGCCACGATGTAGTCGCTAAAACTCATCAGAAAGAGGACGGGTCCACCTATGAAGATTACTACAATCGGTTTAGATATCGCAAAGTCTGTTTTTCATGCTGTTGGTGTCGATAAAGCAGGCAAGTTAATCAAAAAGAAAATGCTTAGACGCAAAGACTTGCTGCCCTTTGTCGCGAAAATTGAGCCTTGCCTTATCGTTATGGAGGCGTGTGGCGGCGCGAGTTATTGGGCCAGAGAATTTGAGCAATTTGGGCACGTAGTTAAGTTAATTGCCCCGCAGTATGTGGTTCCTTTTAGGCAAGGTAATAAAAATGACTACAACGATGCGCTAGCCATTGCGGAGGCTGCGCAGCGGCCCAACATGCGGTTTGTAAAACCCAAAAGCGTCGAGCAGCAAGATGTGCAACTGCTCCACCGTATGCGCGAACGATTAACTAAACAATCAACAGCCTTAATCAACCAAGTGCGAGGCATGTTAGCAGAATACGGTATTGTCATTACCAAAAGTAAATCGGCTTTTAAAGCCCAGTTAYCAGATATTTTGGTCGATGAAGCCAATATGCTGACCATCAAGGGTAAAGCCATCTTTTATCAGTTATATGATGAGGTTATCGACATTGAAAAACGGCTTAAGAGTTGTGACACCCAAGTAGTAAACGAAACTCATAACAATTTGATTTATCAGCGATTACAAACTATTCCTGGTGTTGGGCCTGTCACCGCTACGGCGATTTATGCTGCAGTGGGTGACGGTAAAGACTTTAGCAATGGCCGACATTTTTCAGCTTGGTGTGGCTTAGTACCTAAGCAGCACAGCAGTGGCGGGAAAGATAACCTCCTCGGGATAAGTAAGCGGGGAAACGCCTATTTACGTACGCTATTCATCCACGGCGCCAGAGCGGTGTTGCGACACAGTGGGAGTAAGTCGGATAAGTTGAGTTGTTGGGCTATCCAGCTAGCGGAGCGCCGAGGTTTCAATCGTGCGTGTGTGGCCGTCGCGAATAAGCTCGCCAGAATGTCATGGGTTATCGCGGCACGTGAAGAAGAGTTTCGGCTCGCTATGTAACAACATCAAATGTACTTATTATGTTAACGATTAACCAACCAGCAAGTTGCTAAGACACTTGATTTGATGATGAGACAGTCAGACTGATCTACTAAAAACCTTACGAAAACATAGGCTCTGATGAAGCCGCAGGGATGATAAGGACAGTAGAAGCAAATATCCATCAGGGCCAGAGGAATCCCTCAATAACAGGCCGAATATATGGGTGCAATGAACTCTTCTCAAAATTGATATCGAATGTCTTGCAAACCGGATGGGTCCATATATG
>NZ_JAKKRY010000034.1:0-1539 GCF_025653795.1 Shewanella sp. SM73 | reverse complement strand
CTGTCTCTTGATCAGATCTCATAGCGTTTTTCCGGCTTCAAAAAGGGCTTTGGCTAATCGATAGCCCTTTACTTGAGCCTGAAGATCATCCCATCCTTCCCAAATCGTGGTCCAGCTAGCCATTCCCGTGCGCTTGCTATCATTAAAGCCGCCTAATTTCGCCAGAGACTGATAGGCCCACTTCATATTTGGTGCCTCTTTGCCTTTGTGCGCCCTTGGCTTGTAGAGCGCCATCAGTACTCGCCATTCATCATCCTCAAAAACACTGCTGCTGCTTTGATTTTCCATGCCCAGGGCTGCTTCGACCTTGCCTCTTTTTCTCAGATAGACTGGCAGACTCATCACTTCCCTTAGTTGCAGTAGCCGCACACCGATAAAGCAAAGTATAGAGGCCGCTCGCTCAAGATTATCTGGCGAGGTCATCCGTAATCTTTCTACCCCCGCGCCAGTTTTCCACGCTTTATGAAAGTCCTCTATCCGCCACCGAGTGGTATAAATATCAATCACATGAAGTTGCTGCGCCAGCGTGTCAATCGGCTCACTGGTCAGGAGCATCCAAGATAAACCCGCTTCACCTTGGGGCGAATGGCATTCTTGCGCATACACCACATTAAGCGAGTGCTCTTTGCCATTATGTTTGACATTCACCGCACTGGCTTTGAGAGTGAGCTTGGCTGTTCGCGAAGGACGATTCTTGCTTTTACCACTGGCTTCCTTCATCCCTTTTTGTGGGATGGTGATGGTGTATCCGCCGGTAACGGGATGGCTGTCCATGTGCTCAAACAGCTTAGCCTCGGATTCAACAAGGTTTCTGGCATGTTTTGCTCGCACCACAAACCGTTCACTATGTGACTGTTTATCCGCTAAATAACTCATGATATCCGCTTCTCTATCACACACTGAGATCACTCTCGACATGTGAGACTGCAAGCGTTGTCGCGTAAAATAAGATGCATCGGCCCATTTACCGCTCTCTTTTTCATCGGCCTCGTTGGGATTGTCAGGTCGACACCACCAATCTTGGTGGATCAAGCCCAAGGTCCGAGAAGTATAGCTATCCAGCAGCAAGACAGAATGAACCCACCACCCACGAGACTTATCTGTAGGTTTACCTAATTTCCCTAATTCAGGCGCCACACTGTGCTTATAACTCAGGGCTGTTGTGTCTTCTAGAGCAAGTATTTCATCCACATTTTCAACCACTTGGGTTGTGCGAGCAAAACCGGCGACTCTGATCATAGATGGGCTAACATTATCATTGCGGATCAATCGATAGGCTCCTTCGAGTTTGGCATCTTCACCATTACATGATCTGGCAACCGATTTGCCGCTGCCAACCGCCATATGTTCAGCAACGACGGTTAACCTTGCCGCTCTTCGTTTATCACCTAGCTCAGCATGATGAAAGTGATCGGCTGCCCATTGGCTCGGGTTAAAAATTGACATGGAAAATGGTGAAGTAAATGAATTTGCATGATCAGATCATCGGCAGTCAAGAGAGTTCCGTTTTTTTACTAATTATTTGTGTAGAAGAGACAG
>NZ_JAKKRY010000033.1:0-1670 GCF_025653795.1 Shewanella sp. SM73 | reverse complement strand
CGGTGTTTTTCAAGGTAGTTGTCACTCTTTGCTTAAATATTAAGCTGCATTTATTACATTGTTTGCGGGTGCCTTATCTGGGTTTAACGTGACTGGACCCACAGCATCACAATTTCTGACTTCCTTGGACCAACGCTCGGGCATTCTTGCCTTTGCCGCTTCGAGCACTTCTTTTCGCTTGGCTAAGATATCACCATCTTGCCCCGCATGACGTTGCCCTGGTGACACAAAGTTCAGCTGGCTGTGCTTATGTTTATCGTTGTACCACTTCATAAATGCCTCTACCCATTCCCTTGCTGCAACTAAACTGCTAAAACCTGCCTTTGGCCACTGTGGACGGTATTTTAAGGTTTTAAATAATGACTCTGAAAACGGGTTGTCGTTACTCACTCTGGGCCGGCTCAAAGAGGCGGTAATTCCCAGCTCTTCAAGCTTGGCTTTCATCGTCAATGACTTCATCGGCGCCCCATTGTCAGAGTGCAGCACCAGGGGGGGGTTAAAGCATTGTTCCCGTAACATCGTGCGCTGGATGAGTGCTGCGGCATGCTCGCCGCATTCCTGTTCATGGACTTCATAGCCGACAATTTTTCGGCTGTAAATATCTTCAAATAGATACAGGTAATAAAACTGCCCTTTGACTACCGAGGCCAGATAAGTGATGTCCCAAGACCACACTTGGTTTGGCCCATCGGCCGTGTAACTTAACGGTTTACTACGGTTGACAGCAACCTGGGTTCGGCCACGATGATGAAGCTGGTCATTGGCATTTAATACCCGGTAATAGCTTGATTCAGAAGCGATATAAATTCCCTTATCCAACAAGGTCGGCACGATTTGTGACGGCGGTAAACTGCTATATTCTGGCTCATTACACACGGCTAATATCTGTTGCCGCTCATGCTCTTCGAGTTTGTTAGCAGGCTGTGGCCGAATCGCTGTGGGCCTTAAATCTGCCTGCACACTGCCCGCGCGATACCAACGTCGATAGGTACGCTTACTGAGCTCAGCTTCAATGCACGCCTTATAAAGACGAGCACCACTGGTATAAGCCTCTTGTATTAAGGTGACTAATGTTAAGCGTTCTGACAGAGGCGTTAGCTCTCCTCGCTGTCGCCCTCCCAAAGTGCATTGAGCTTTTTTCTGAGCACCAGTAAAGCGGCCGCTTCGGCTAAAGCTTTCTCCTTGTAATTCAATTCTCTTTTCAAGGATTTGATTTCAGCCCTGTCCGCTTTAGCCTGTTGCTTAATGGTTTTGGCCTGCACTTCACTGATTTGAAAACCCGCCAAACAGTCGAGCTTCCACTGCTGAACTTGCTCGCGAAACAAGCCTTTTTCTCGGCAGTACTGGCTTATTTCAGCTTCCGACAATGGCGCTGTTTCAATGATAACAGCAAGCTTAGTTTCAGCTGACCAATCATCGGTTGTAAGAGTTTTACCTGGCACGGGACGACCTTCTTTTCTGGCTTTATCTCGCCAATGATACAAGGTTTGCACCGCGATGCCTTCTTCCCGAGCGACCTCTGCGACCGTTAAATTGTGAGGCGGTAATAATTTTTTAAGGATCGCCTCTTTACGTTCTGGTGAATACCGAGCCATATCGTTCTCATTTGCCGCGCCCTGTCTTTAAAAATAATGATTATTTAGGGGTGACAACTATCCTGACACAGGGGG
>NZ_JAKKRY010000032.1:0-2691 GCF_025653795.1 Shewanella sp. SM73 | reverse complement strand
AGCACAGCCAGCTGAACTTTGTGTCACCAGGGCAACGTCATGCGGGGCAAGATGGTGATATCTTAGCCAAGCGAAAAGAAGTGCTCGAAGCGGCAAAGGCAAGAATGCCCGAGCGTTGGTCCAAGGAAGTCAGAAATTGTGATGCTGTGGGTCCAGTCACGTTAAACCCAGATAAGGCACCCGCAAACAATGTAATAAATGCAGCTTAATATTTAAGCAAAGAGTGACAACTACCTTGAAAAACACCGATACTTTGATTATAATATAATCATTTTGAGAAAAACTTATTTCTAACTATCTCTTGGCTCGAAAGATACTGTAGTTAGTGTATCTAGCAATGCTTATAGCTGAAAGCTCGGTCGTAAAGGTCCATTTTCTAACTGTTCAACTAATTGGATCAAGTGTTTAGGAGTTGAATAGCATAGCTGAAATTTAGTTCTAGTTTAGATTTTTCGTTGATTTATAAAGCAATATTGGATGTATCAAAGTAATCGGAGCAAGGCTCGTGATTTTTATAAAATAACTCATAGTTAAAGGTATCTAGGATAAGCCTGCTAATTAGTATTATTACGTATCAAAGGTGTTTAACTTAAATCTTCAACATTGCTGTTAAACGCTGAGAGCAAGAAATAATATGCAAAAAATTTTTAATTTATTAAGTGAAATTATAAGATTAGGGCGCTTGCAACTATGGGAGTTAATACAAATGTTTATATTGGTGATAAACTTAGAATTGCTAGACTACACAAAGGTCTTTCACTTGATGAATTTGCAAAAAAAATAGGTGTTAGTAAGGTTTTACTTTGGGAAATTGAAAATAGAAGTGTTGAAAACTTGGATACGCAAATCCTTTTTGTCATTTTTAAAGAATTAGATATAACCTACGATGATGTCTTGGGGAGCTGTATTCAAGATGCTGATTTTCTTTAATGATTACAGTTTGCTAGAACCTAAATTGGCTTTGATATAATTATGTAGTTCTATGTGCATAAGTGAAGTATATCGACTGAATCTAGCTTGTTTGTTTCGAAAACAGCTGAAATCTGCTCGAAAACACAAGAATTCTGCATGTTAATAACTATTAAAGTGCAGTTTTCGCGAGTTATAGCACTTAATCGACGTGTTTTGTGCATTATCGTGACAAACTTGTCTCAAACTCAGTTTATGCAGCACAATATGCATAAATAGTCACATATCTATCAGTCTTTAATGTTTCACTCTCAATTAGCAGAGAAAACGCGATAGCATGACTGAATAATAAGCAAATCGCTTTTGGACAGAAGCAAGGTGGTTTTTGCGCGAAATTATCTTCATTTCGGATAAACAAAAATAATCCTAAACGCTGAGTCGCGATGAACTTAAGGATGTAACGCTTGGCTTGAGGCTTTACCTTTACACCATTTGCCGCTGTTATGCTGTTTTTTAAACGCGCACATGCTATCCCATCGACCACTTATGCCACTGTATTGACGACGAAACTCTTTGGCTGACTTGAGCCACGCATCGGAAGCAATACCTAATTCATGGAGCAGCTTAGGTCGCTGATTATTGATATAGGCTTTTTTATCAAGGCGAATGGCGCGGCCAGTCCAATCAATCAGTTCGAGATAATCGGCAAAATGAAATGGAATACCCGTTTGCTCATTCAGGTGAGCTGCGCCATCGAATTGGACGAGAGACTTGTGGGGAATATGAGCTTCATTAGTTGAGAAGTTAGTTTGTTGCACAGTCCGAGATGCAGGTCAATCAGATGCATGTACTGGTCAATAAACATTCATGATCTTGCCCTGCTAGGTGAAGGTGCTGAAAAACACAAAAAGATATGTCCCCGCTATTTCGCTATTTTTGATTTAGATCCCGATTGGAGAATACCAACCTTCGTTACATTGTCAGACTCGCTACTTTATTCAGGCTCTTAGGTTCATCTGGTGATACAGATGGTTCACTCGTTGAGCGGTGAACAGCGCTTCAAACGACTTCACGTCGCACGCCCCACTCCTTCTTAGGGTATTTGCTCCAAGCAAAGAGCTGATTCCCAGTTCGCATTAGGAAATGTTATCCCAAATTGTAACTAAAATCCCGGAGAACACTTTCTTGTCCGTTGCAAAGTGTCTATGAAAACCATTAGCAAAGTAGAGCAAAATCCGAGCAAACTGTTTTCAAAATAGTCCACCTGTATTGCTGATCGCACCCGAAAAGAAATCAGAGTACGGGCTTGTATCGCTCTTATCTAAAATAACAAGATTTTCTGCGGCTCTTGTGATGGATGTATAAACTAACTCTGGAGTGTCTTTCTCATCCATTAAATAAAATACCGTCTTGGACTCCAGTCCTTTAAAACTGTGAATGGTGGACGCTTTAATCAAGCCACTATTCGCATAGAAATGATTTTTCTTCATACGACGAGCGCGTTCTAAATCTTGCTTTAGCTTTGGGTGCTTCTCCCCCTGTGTCAGGATAGTTGTCACCCCTAAATAATCATTATTTTTAAAGACAGGGCGCGGCAAATGAGAACGATATGGCTCGGTATTCACCAGAACGTAAAGAGGCGATCCTTAAAAAATTATTACCGCCTCACAATTTAACGGTCGCAGAGGTCGCTCGGGAAGAAGGCATCGCGGTGCAAACCTTGTATCATTGGCGAGATAAAGCCAGAAAAGAAGGTCGTCCCGTGCCAGGTAAAACTCTTAC
>NZ_JAKKRY010000031.1:0-3153 GCF_025653795.1 Shewanella sp. SM73 | reverse complement strand
TGTATATTTTGCTTTGTGCGATGCTTTGCCTTGCCGTATCTCTCGATGCGTTTCGGTAAATCATCAGTCAAAGAGCCTCTCTCAGATAGTTCGCCCGCCAAAGCAACTGAATCTGTTAGAGGCTTCGTTCTTTCTGAAGCCATAGTTTTTCCTTCCTTTCGTTGCACTAGTTGTACCCACTTTGTTTGTATGTATCAAGTATAAAGAGCGCCACCCCCCAACCAGTGTCCACGCAAAACGCATGAACCACAGGCTGGGCGGGGCTTCTAGATGCTTGCAGAGCGATTCGAAGGGTTCTGAATAGGAACGGTCTTAACGGTAGGAACTGAGCCTTTAGGAATGAAGAAAGTCACTACCTTGCCATTGGCAATTGCGCCAACTGGAACTGTGATTTCCTTGCCGATGTGCTGATTAAAATCTGACACGTTATGCGCTGTAAGCGTGAACATGTCTTTGCGTGTTTCACCATTCGGAAGTGAAACATCACCCAAAAGCTGGATTTTATCTTGTCCACCGAAGTCCTCTCCTGCTTTGTTTTGGCCTTTGGGCGAAACGTAGATGTTAAGCAGTTGGCCGTTCATGGTTAGCATACTCATTTCTTGTCGGCCTCTAATGGTTTGCCATTGGGGTCAATCATCCCAGCTTTCTCCAGATAAGCATTCATCTGCTCAGGAGTGAGGAAGTTGCGCCAAGTGGCATCTTCATTTTCAAAAGCGCCTGCCCAGCCAGCGCTGGCCATATGAGTAACACCATTTTTAAACAGGTGTTCAGTGGTTTCTTTGTCGGCAATAGCGGCAAGCTCAAGACGGTCTGTTTCGCTAAGGGCTGAGAACATATCCTCAGCGGCAGCATCAAGGATGGTCTGAAGGATGTTGAAACGAGTGGTGTTAAAACGTGCGGCCAGTGCGGTAAACATGCTAGCGCTAGAGGCTTTCATTCGTACGGTGATTTTAGTTTCCATAGCTTCTTCAAAGCCTCCATGTGCTTCTGAATCGTAAAAGTCTTTGACGAGCTGACCCGCGTTTGATTTAAGTTTCATTTTTCAAAATTCCGTATAGGTTCTGTTTGGGTTTTTAGCTGGAAGTTCAGCTTGAAATCTAGAATATGCTCAACTTGATGTTTAGGCAAGTTTCTAATCTGGCATCACGAGCAAAAAAATGAGGATGAGCGCTCTAGGTGAAGACTTGTATTCACCTAGAGCGCTTATCAGGGCTGATTTTGCGGGGTTTCATTTATCAGAATTGGTTTAACGATTTTATTGCCCTCGCGCATCGCTTGCTCAGGCTTCGCCGCTTACGCGCTTAGGCAATAAAAAACGGCCTGTAAGCTGGTTTTGCCTACGGCCGTTTGGCTCCTGCAGTGCTGAGGGTTTCGCTGTAAAAGCGTCTAGCAGGGCAAGGGGCTAAGAGCGCTTAGCATGGGGGCTTCCCCCATCCCCCCTTGATATCTGTTTACAAGTATCAGGCTAGAGGCTTCTTGAAGGTCGCTATTTAGCTTTTCGAGCAAGGGGAGGCAGAGGGTATGAAATTCTTCGGGCTTGAGGCTTTGATTTTGTAACATTATCAAGGCTAAGGCCATTTGCTCAGCGTCATTCACTAACTCATGAGCACGTTCTAAGGTAAGATTCGCGTTAGGCATAATCAACTCCACATAGTTGGTTGTGTTAGCCTGGGAGTGGAGTTGCTGCTCTGCTCCCAGGCGATTCATCGATGGGGCCCTTCCCGTAACGGGTCCCTTCCCATCTCTTCTATCGCTCTAGAGCCATGATAGAAATTCTTGTACTCCCTGTTCATCTGGGGTTTCCAGCTCGTAAATCATGGTTGATTCGACTTCCTCAATGGTGTCGGAGCCTTCTTCCCAAAGGTATGTCAGGCCGTTGTTACCCTCAAAGGTTTTCATTGTGCTTCCCTCTCGCGTTTCTCAACTAGCCACCACGCATTAGATCGATATTTCTCAGCTTTGGCAAGTGCATCATCTGACCGTTCATCCAATGGGCTGATAATCCGAACCTCTGGACGTTCCCCGCCCGTGTGGTGGTGATGATGCGTGACCGTATAACCTGCGTTGGTGTACTTGTAAAACAACTCGATGTAAGGGAGTTCGTCAGGTAAGAGATCATCTGTCAGTTTGTCTGGAACGCTAACGCCCCAAAATAGGCCGAATGAGCCTTGAAGGCGTTTTCCCTTCAAAATCGTATAGGCAAGGAAGTTTTCCTTTGGCGGCAAATCTGAGAACTTAAGCGCATATTTAAACACCTCCGCAAAGGACTTTGCGGGGTCTTGGGTATCAATTGGGCGGCAATCTACGATTGAAGAATCACCGGTTATGGAAAGCCATTCTTGGGACAACCGGCTTTGTGATTTTTTAAGACCGGACGCCTTAAAATCGAAGTCAATTAACTGGTCAGGGTCAACCAAAACAATCGCATGAATGTGCGGATGCCAACCCTTCTCGCTATAGGTAAACTCATAGCTGAATACAGCCCCTTCGACCTTGCAAAGCTCGTTAAAACCACGATTACGTTTGAAATACTGGCGTCGACGATCTTGATATGTTTTCCATGAGCTAACTAGATGGTCAAAGCGTTCTTGCAAATCTTCACCGTTAGCAACGGTTAAAGTTAGCAAATAAGGCACCAAACGAGGATTTTGGGAGGTTATCTCGTTAAAGCGGTCAAGATATGCCGCTAAACTCTTTGCGCCTCTCCTGATAGCGCACAAGGGGCATAGAAGGTGTTTCATGCAGAACCTCGCTTTAGCAAGCCGGGTTTCCCCGACCGTGTAGTAATTCCTAAAGACTAACCAGTTACCGCAATCCTCCAGACGACGCTGGAGACGCCCTGTATCACCGTAAAAATATTCACCCGTAGCGGGGTCGATATGTTCGACAGAACCACTCAGGTATTGTATATTTTGCTTTGTGCGATGCTTTGCCTTGCCGTATCTCTCGATGCGTTTCGGTAAATCATCAGTCAAAGAGCCTCTCTCAGATAGTTCGCCCGCCAAAGCAACTGAATCTGTTAGAGGCTTCGTTCTTTCTGAAGCCATAGTTTTTCCTTCCTTTCGTTGCACTAGTTGTACCCACTTTGTTTGTATGTATCAAGTATAAAGAGCGCCACCCCCCAACCAGTGTCCACGCAAAACGCATGAACCA